>JAEERB010000113.1 GCA_016285615.1 Bacteroidales bacterium | reverse complement strand
GCACGAGGCATAATATCATTGTTCAAGAAATCTTCAAATACTGTTGGAAACCAACTGTTTTTAAACATTACTGGTAGCATAATACACCTCCATTTTAAATTGTTAGACATTTTGTTTCTGGCTGCCTCCGCTTTCGCTTCAGCAACCGAACTATTATTATCAAAATGCGTGCCAACCGTTTATTTTGATAATTTGTCAGTATATAATGGACTTTGTGTCAGCGTAAGTGCCAAATTGTCACAATTATTGGACCGAAGCATCACCCTCTGTTTTGGACTTAGCGGAGGCGTCTTTCGGCTTGCGAGGCTTTCTATTGTTCTGTCTCTTAGGCTCTTTGCTTTTGACTGGCTCTGGCTGTTCGTTGGTTTCTACAACTTCAGCAGGTAGGGAAGGTGTGCTGGTTTCCACACGACGGATATAGATGTCTTGTTGCGGGAAGGGAATCTCAATATTATTCTTATTTAAAGTATTGTAGATAACTTCCTTGATTTGTGCGATAACAACAGCTTTTTCTTCCACTAATATCCAGCAAGTTACGAAGAGATCGACGCTGCTGTCGCCAAAGTCGTTGAAGATTACCTTGAAGCCTTGCTTGTTGTCCACCGAGTATTTGCCGGCGGCATTCTTCACGATGAGCTTTTCAAGACTCTTGGTAAGTACCTGACGTACTCTCTCCACATTCACGCCGTAAGCCACGCCAACGGGGATTTTAACCAAAACATAGCCGTGGTTGCGGGTAAGGTTTTTGAAGTTCTTGCTGAAGAGAGTGGCGTTTTGGAAGGCGATGACACTGCCGTCGAGCGTGACGAGTTGTGTGCTCTGGTAGTTGATGCTGTCCACTTTGCCCTGCACGCCGTCGCATTCAATGTAGTCGCCTACACGCAAGCGGCCCGTCATGAGGGTGATGCCATAGACAAAGTTCTCCAAGAGGTCTTTCATGGCGAAACCAAGACCGGTAGCCAAGCCTGCCATCACAATGGAGATGCCGCTGCTGGAAACGTCGAAAATCATCAACACCGAGATGACATAGATGCCCCAAACGAGGATTGAGATGACGTTGTTGGTCAGCGTGGCGTTGCCCTTGCCGTGCGTTGTTGTCTCTTTCTTGCGGCGTTTGCTGAGCAGGTTGAAGAACGCGTGGATAGCGTAGTTCAGATAGCGGAAGAGGAAGTAGAGCTCGAGGGCCAGACACATCTTGTAGAGCGATATCTGGATGATGCCGGGCTTGTTCAGGAATACGAAGAGGAAAATCTTACGGCAGATGGACGACATCTCGAAGATAGTGGTGGCCCAGTAAACGCTGGCGGGCACCGAGAATACGGCTAAGATGGGCAGAAGCGCTTTAAAGAGGAAATCGTAGAACCAAGTCTGACCGATATATTCTCCTTTAGCCATGTTGGGTTGGATCTTCTTGAAGAATTTGTTTACTTCGGCTTTATTTTCAAACTCTTCGCCTTTCTTACGACCAATTTTGCGGGCGAGACGGCGGCATTCGTAAGTCTTGGCCAAGTCATACAAGCAAGTGATAGTTTGGATGGCAGCTAATTGAATCATCCACCAGATCATAATCTGTACGGCCAGCAGCACGAAGCCGAGCCATGAGGCCACACACGAGCCAAGCATGACGAGGAGTGAGATGACGGTATAGACCATGTCGCTGTCGGGTAACTTGGCAATACGGCGTTTCAGCACGATGAATTGCCAGATAGTGAAGAGCAGCATGGCGGGTGGATAAATCAGATTGACGAGATTGTTGGGTATCAAGATGATACGGAAGATGATGACGATGAAGGCCATCAGGATGAAAGGCATGTAGGAGCGGACGCCAGCACGTATCTGCTTGTCGTTGAGGCGAATGAGTAGCGATATGAGGATGACGTCGGTAAGCCATGCGAAGAAGGTCATCAGGTTGATAGCCATCAGCACGAAATTCTGTTTTACGAAGAAGCGTGCAATGGTGATGGAGATGGCGAAGATAGCTACGCCGCAGGCCACAGTGAGGATGGGGCGTTTGTTTCGTTCTTTGAGATATTCGCGCCACCGTTTGGGCATTACCCAGCGCATGAGGATGTAGCTGAGGATACTGGCCACGAGGATGTAGAAAATCATGAAGATGCTGATACCGTAAATAACGGGGCCGCGCCATTCCGATTTCCGTGCAAACGGCTTGTACTTATCGTCCACATCTTTCTTAGCGACCACATAGTGCCATTTGAAGCGTTTCAGCGTCTTGAAATAGGTGTCGCCGCCATTTTTGAATATGTTCTTTTGGATATGCTCGTATTTGGAGAGGGCAAAGGTGTTGAGCTCTTTGGCACGGTTAGTCACACGCTCGTAGTGCTCCTGGTCTAACTCGATGTTTTCCAGCATTTTGACATAGTTATCACGTAGGGCGGTGGCGTAATTCACGCACGCTTCTCTGTCTTCAAGACCTTGCTCGTCAAGTATATAGAGACTCTTTTTTGCAGTGTCCAAGATGTGTTGGGGCATCATCTTGCGGATAGAGTCGGGCATTTGTCCCAGTTCGCCATTGGGCAGCAGGCGTGGCGGCAGGTTCCGCAGAGTCTTGATGAGGGCGTCGTAGCGTTCGATTTCGGCTTTCAGGCGCGTCTTCATCTTGTCGTAGGGGGCGTGGTATTGACTTATGTTGCGGTATTGCTCGGTGGCTGCCTGGCAGGCGTAGGCCATATCGAAGGTGAAGTCGGCATTTTGCGAATAGAGCATCAGCGCTATCTGGTTGCTGTTCTGCATGATGCGGATCAGTCGGGCATGTTGCTCGCCATAGCGTTGCTCGTAGCGTGCCATCATCATTTTCTGTTCATTGTAAGCCTGTTCCAGCTCGGCACGCAGCACGCCCAGCGTTTGGGCCAAATCTTTTTCCTTGAGGACTGCATGTGCTTGAAAAACAGTGAGTACACTGATTAAAAGAAAAACGAAAATCTTTTTCATAGTGGTATTGTTAATAGAAAAATTGACGCGGCAAAAGTACGGAAAATTTGGCATTTAGCCGCACTACATCAGAATGAGGCAGGCCAGTTGCCAGCGTTCGGGGACGAAGTCGAAGTAATAGACGGGGACGCCCCAGCGGTCTTTCATGCGCAGGGTGTTGCCGTCGAGGTAATAGAGTGCGGTGCCCCAACGATCTTTCTGGCGGATGGTCTGTCCGTCGAAATAGAGCAGGGGAGCGCCCCAGCGATCCTTCTGGCGCACTGTTTGGCCATCCATATAGATGAGCGGTTGTCCCCAGCGGTCTTTTTGTCGCACCTGTTGTGTGGCGGAGTCGTACCACAACAGTTTCTCGCCCCAGCGATCTTTCTGTTGCACAGTGTTTTCTGTCATGTAAAACATCGCTTGTCCCCAGCGGTCCTTCATACGGACGGTCTGGGCAACACTTGCCAGGTTCAGCAAAAGGGTGGCGGCAAGCCAAAGGAGGATTCGTTTCTTCATGGGGCAAAGATAGGAAATTATCAAATAAGAGCAGATAAATGTAATGTTGTTTTGAAGTTTCATTTAATCTTCAAAACTCATTTGACTGACGATAGGTAGGCTGAAGACGAGGGAAGATGATGATACTGCGGCGGGTCAGGCTGGCTGACTTTGTCCATCAGCATATTATCTCATTTCACTATTGTACTGGCGCATAAAATCAGCCGTGAAGTTAGCTATTTGATTGATGATTTCAGAGAGGTCGTTGTCATCAAGGAAGAAGATCACTACTTCACTTTCATTCGCACCCCATCTGTTTGATGGTGTTCCGGCAATCAATTTGGGATAGTTTTTAAGTGTGTTTGCTGCTATCTCACGTAAGCGTTTTAACCTTTCTTCTTTGAATTTTTTAAGGTTATTCTCTTCCATTACCCCCGCATATTGATTTATCCTCAGATAATATCTTTCCCCTTGCCGACAATCAACTCTCCAAAAAAGGGCTTCGGATACTTTTTTTTTGCTGTCATAAAAAAACGCATTGTCTTCGAAAACTATTTCAGTCCACGGCCTTCCGCTGCTTGTTCCTTGCTTATAAAACAATGTGTTATAAAGATTGCGGTGCTTGTTTAGTTCGTCAAACACAATTCCCATCAGATAATGTTGGGCCTCACCATGGTTTTCTCCTAAAATATCATAATTCTTCTTGTTGATGTTGAAGAGTTCTTCTTGAAAAGATTCGATGTGTTTGCAAAATGTTTCTTCCAAATATTCAAAGTATTGTTCAAGAATTGGATGCAGATTCTGAATTGGTTTGAGCGCCTCCCGAACCTTAAAGCAATCGATAATTTCGTAACCACAAGCATCTGCATGATTCTTATCGTCAATATCGATGTATCCCAACTTCAAAAACACGTATTTATATAAATTTGGGAAATCACTTTTATATCCATTGAGTTGTTCATCCTTTGTCCCAGACCAAGTTTTGTTCTCAAACAAAATGGTCTGTCTTTCCGTTTCTTTCCCAAAATTGAATGAAACTTGAAGGTCGGTGCGTCCGTTCCTTTTACCCTCCTGAAGAAAAACTTTGATGTTTTCAACGTTTTTGATTTTGTCCTTTTCTTTTAAAAGTAATGTTCTAAAAAACTGCTGTTTAGCATTGTTGTAAGCATTGTCGCTGTCCAAAAAGTAGAACAGCCATGCAAAGAAAGCGTCTGTAGTTAATTCCTTGGGGGAATACTGGAAAATATTGCACTTGTTATCCATAATTTTATCCCTTATTCGTGTCGGGTGCAACTGATATAAAAAAACAATCTTTTAAGGATTTTCAACATAATTCTTGTTTGTTGGATTTACACTTTAGTGAATGCAACGGACTGACAAACTAATAGGATATGAATTGTAGTGCTGACTGTATATGGCAGGATAGTCGTAATTAATTCTGAATTCGTAACTGTCTTTTGCACACCAGAACCCTGTTTGGCGACCATATTCAACGTATTCATCACCGTGGCAGTAACCAGCGGGAAAAGCTGAAAAACCTGTGGAATTGTTATTACTTTGTGTATTACCAACAGTACATGTTTTTGTATTGCTGGCCCAGCCCATTGTAGAGGCTAACGCCTTGGCAATATATGTATTATCACTATTACAAACATACTGATTCTGGCTGCTCACATAGTCAATCAATTGTTTCCACTCCTTTTCAGAAGGTATATGCCACCCTTTAGGACAAACGCCTTGTATTTCATAATCCGTACTACTTGAACTGCCCATCATCGCCCCCCTATCGTACAACAATCCGTATCTATCTTTGGTTGAAGAATTATTATTAGGATAACACCAACGTCTGTTAGAATTAGTAGGAGTTCCTTGTAAAATAGAGACACCATCGGCATACTTTGTGGTTTTCAGGTTCTCTTTCATCCAACACTGTGCACCAATTTGCACCGTATTATATGTGTTTCCATCAATATCTGTAACCGTTGCCACGCCAGGACATGGAAGACCATCTTGAGCAGACGTAGTGAAACTTATCTCATTCCCGTAAGCAGTTCCCACTTTATTGGTGGCGTAGGCCCGTACATAGTATGTGGTTCCTACCGTTAAGCCTGTCAATCGCGCTGAATATTTTCCAGGTACTTGACCAAGAGTAAGGCTTACATGATTATTCCCTATTCCTAATGTAGGATTGTGGTTGGTACTATATACGAAACCGCGATCAGTTACCGTTGCTCCACCATCGGAAATTACGTTTCCATCACAAATGGCTTCTGTAAAACTAATATCTCTTACTTTGTCTGTGGTAACAGTAGGAATGCGTAAATCCGCCATTTCTTTAAATTTGAGCACTATTTTTTCCGAGGAAGACAATACCTTATTAATTATATCGGTGTTACATATTGCCCCGTTTATAATAGCTGTCCCGTAATATTTCATGTTGTCACCAACTGCAAAAGGTTTATCGGAAATACCTTTCGTCCCGCCTTTCAATTGCATAGTCAACGGGAATGTGTCACTATCTTCCAATGAGCGGATGGAATTCTCTCCAGAGCTACCATTGTTCACCATCTTGATAGTCGCAACGTCGTTGCCGCTACGGGCAGTTAACAAATAACTTTGCGCAGTGTTTAACGATACTCTGAATGTATGCTTCCCAGCAGACAACTGACCTTGAAAATCTACTACCTTTTTGCCATTCAACTCAAACACCTCCAATAACACATGGCCTGTTCTGGGCATTTGCAACAGCAAATCGGTAGTGCCGTCAAACGGATTGGGTACATTCTGTGATAATAACAGCGAATTATTATTCTCTCCCAAGTCATCTATACCCGTATTACCCAACATCAAAGTAGTATCTGGATAATCGAGGAATTCTTCCCAATTCTGCGTAAGATTTTCAATATGCACATACCATAATTCTATATGACGATTGGCAGGATCTTGACCCGTAAAAGTCAGAGTAATCGATTGGGCCTTTAAAGTTTTGATTGGCATAACAATAGTTATTAAGCATATAACAACAACAGCAATTAAATTTCTCATTTTAATTTATGATTTTAATGTTAAACGATTAGTGCATTTTCATTTCCATGCAATAAAGAAATCCTAAGCTCATGGCAACCCTAAAGAAACAGAATAAATAATTTACCGTGCCAATCATTTCAGGATAGGTGCTTTGACAGTAATTTTTCAGTTCTCTAAGTATTGAAGCCATTTTGCTTATAACATCTTTACCCGGCTGATACTGTGACGGAATATCTGGACCTTCATTACCTATGCTGTCAGACACACAGAAGGTGGTTGGAATTGTTTCCGAGCCTTGTATATAATGATACATCAACTCCATTCCTTTATCAAAACAATACTGATACATCATACCAAAGGAAAGAGAATTGATATATCTTGCCATATCTTTTTCTGTTTCCAATATCTGTCTTGCCATACTTTGCAATAGCATATTGCTTGTTGCAATTAGTTCCTGTGCTTGTTCTTTGTCTATTGCATTTTCAGGAGTAAGAGACAAAAAGCCTGTTTCTAAATGGTCTGCGCTTAACACAGCCAAGTTCCATGCGTATTTATACACATCATTATAAAATTCAACCGTTTCCATTTGTGATTAATTTTGCATTTAGTATTTGTAATGTTGATATATTACTTTTTCTAATCCATGATACAACGTACAGAATTTCCAAAATCCTTTCTATTACCATCTCTCTTAACGTATGCATCACCATAATCAAGATACCGATTGTAGGGCGTATCACTATACATTTCTGAAGCAGACCACCAGTCACAACTATTGCCAAAATACTCATAGTCACCAATTATGTATGTTCCGCTTGGTAAAGCACTAAAACCTGTGGCATTATTTGTGCTCAGAGTATTCCCGATAGCACAACTGTAGGTGCTGCTACGCCAACCAGTAGTGGAAGCCAGCGCCTTGGCAATATTTTTACTATTGCTACCACATTGGTACTCGCTCCGTCCACCTACATAATCTGTGAGTTGTGTCCACTCTGCATCACTCGGTACATGCCAGCCAGTAGGACAAATGCCCTGCACACCACTAGGATTGGCATTGCTGGAAGTGGATCCGTTCATTACCGCAGGCCAGTTGTACAACAAACCATAAGTCGCTACATTAGACACATTATTATTTGGATAATACCAATATGCCGTAGTCGTCGAAGTTGTCGTTCCTTGTATGATGTCCGTACCATTTGCATACTTTGTAGTTCGTAAATTTTCTTTCATCCAGCATTGATTGCCAATTTGCAC
>JAEERB010000112.1 GCA_016285615.1 Bacteroidales bacterium | reverse complement strand
TTGGTGCAGTAGCGGCTGAAGTAGCTCAGGGAGGTGAAGTTCATGCGGTCGGCAATCTGGGTGAGCGAGAGACGCTCGTCGTTGAGGTATTTCTTTAGGATGGGCACGGTGGCGCGGTCGATGAAACTGCTGACGCTATGCCCCGTCACGCGCTTGACGGTAGCGGAGAGGTACTTAGTCGAGACGTTGAGGCGCTCGGCATAGTAGCTCACGTCGCGCTCGGTACGGCTGATACCGGTAGCGAGCATATCCGTCAACTGCCTGACGATATAGGCCGTGCGGTCGCTGTGGGTGTCGGTAGCCTCGCGCCGGGCGTGGAGTTCAAAGATGTCGTACATCATCGTCAGGCAGAGGCTCCCCATCATCTCGCGGTAGAAGAGCAGGTAGCGGTCGTCGAGGCGGTCTCTCAGGCGGTGGAGGTCTTCCAGCATGATGGCCGCCTGGCGGTCGTCGAGCTTGATGACGGGGTTCTGGTTGAGGCTGATGCTGCCCCCGATGCTGTAGTTGTTCGAAGGCAGCAAACCCTGCAGGAACTTGTTGTCGGCGGCGAACCACTCCACCTGCATTCCTGGTGCAGCTGCGAGGTTCTTCGCCCTGTTGGGATGCGGCATCACCACCAGGTCGTTCTTCACAATGTGGTAACACTTCCCGTTGAACACAAAACTGCCTTCCCCCGCCGTGCAGAGAAGGTGCATGCAGGTGTGCTCCAGCTCCACCGCGTTCATGCCAAGGAAATCGGTAGAATATAGAAAGTCGGTCTTCATGCAAAGGATAACGTGGATTTATTTTGTTTATTGTGAAAAGTCTGGTGCTATTTGTGAAAGTGCTATATGGAAAAATGGTAGTAATTTTGCAATGTCAAACTGATGATAATAAATCGCAATAACAATCTTTAAAATCAACTTCTTATGCAAGAAACAATAGTTGACCCGAGACTCACAACTGCCAAAGAACACGCCGAAGGCGTGCGTCAGGCGCAGGTGCTTTTCAAGCTGAACCACACAATGCCCTATACCGACGAGTACAACGCGCTGGTGCGCGAGCTCTTCGGCGCGGGCCTCGGTGAAGGGGGTTGGGTGATGCCCGGATTGACAGGCGTATGCTTCGACCGCGTGAAGATTGGGCGCGGCGTGATGATTATGAACAACTGCCTGATGATGGCACGCGGGGGAATTACCATAGATGACGGTGCTATGATTGCCGCCAACGCCCAGCTTATCTCCAACAACCACGACCTGCACGACCGCCAGATACTGCGCTGCAAGCCCGTACACATCGGCCGCAACGCCTGGATAGGTGCCGGAGCCACCATCCTGCCAGGCGTAACCGTCGGCGACAACGCCGTCGTGGCCGCCGGAGCGGTGGTGACCAAAGACGTGGCCCCCAACACCATCGTGGGTGGCAATCCCGCCAAATTTATCAAAGAAATTCCCGAAAAACAATAATCAATTATCAATACAATTATGGAGTACATCAAATTATCCAATGGCGTCGAGATGCCCCTGCTGGGTTACGGCGTCTTTCAAGTGTCGCCCGCTGAGTGCGAGCGTTGTGTCAGCGATGCACTGAGTGTTGGCTACCGGCTGATAGACACAGCACAAGCGTATGCCAACGAAGAAGGTGTGGGTAACGCCTGGCGCAAAAGTGGACTGAAACGCGAGGAGGTTTTCCTCGTGACAAAGGTGTGGATAGCGAACAACGGAGAGGAAAAGGCAGCCAAGAGTATCGACGAGAGCCTGCGTAAGTTGCAGACGGATTACATCGACCTGCTTCTCATCCATCAGGCGTACGGCGACGTGTTCGGCACGTGGCGGGCGATGGAGAAAGCCTATCACGACGGCAAGGTGCGCGCCATCGGAGTGAGCAACTTCCAGTCAGGCCGCTTCTTCGACTTCGCCCACTATGTGGACGTAAAGCCGATGGTGAACCAGCTGCAGTGCAACACCCTCATCCAGCAGACAGGTATTGAGCCGATGCTTGCTGAATTCGGAACACGTATGATGGCTTGGGGGCCGCTCGGCGGACAAGGAGTCGATGGCATCGTGAAGAGTGAAGATCTTGCCGCCATAGGTGCCAAGTACGGCAAAAGTGCCGCTCAGGTAGCCCTACGGTGGCTGACCCAGCGAGGTGTTGTGGCCATCCCCAAGTCCAGCCACAAAGAACGTATGGCGCAGAATTTCGACATCTTCGACTTCACCCTGACGGATGACGATATGAAGAGTATTGCCAAATTAAACCAGCACGACACGGGCACGATTGACTTCGGCGACCCGCAGTTTGTGAAGTATCTGATTGAAAATTACGGATAAAAACATTAACCCAATACTATTTACAATGAAAAGAATCGCATTATTCGCCGCTGCGGCATTGCTGCTGCTCGGCTGCAAACAGAAACAGGAAACTCCCGCACCCTTACCCGAACCCGAAGGCTCGGTGGTGTACATGACCAAGGAAATCAGTCCCGAGGCGCTGATTAACATCTACAAGGCTCTTGGCGTGCCGGCAGAAGGCCGCGTGGCCGTGAAGATCTCCACCGGCGAGGCTGGCAACAACAACCATCTGAAAGCCGAACTCATCGGGCCGCTGGTGAAACTGGTGAACGGCAAAATCGTGGAGTGCAACACCGCCTACGCAGGTCAACGCATGAACACCAAGGACCACCTGAAGGTCATCGAGGAGCACGGCTTTAACGCCATCGGTGGCGTGGACATCATGGATGCCGACGGCGAAATCAAAATTCCCGTGCGCGACACCACCTATATGCACTACAACATCGTGGGAAAGAACCTGCAGAACTACGACTTCATGATCAATCTCGCCCACTTCAAGGGACACCAGATGGGCGGTTTCGGCGGTGTGCTGAAGAACGCCAGCATCGGTGTGGCCTCGCGCAACGGCAAGACCTACATCCACACCAACGGCCAAAGCGAAGACTACACCAAGCTTTGGAACTACATCAAACCAGAAAATCAAGACAAATTCCTCGAATGCATGGCCAACGCCGCCGCTGCAGTGCACGACTATTTCAAGGGTAAGGTTATCTACATTGCCGTGATGAACAACATGAGCATCGACTGCGACTGTAACGGCAACCCCACCCCTGTGGCACTCAAAGATATGGGCATCCTCGCCAGCACCGACCCCGTGGCACTCGACCAAGCCTGCATCGACCTCGTCCTCAGTCAGGAGCAGACAGCCGACAACGACGTAGCCTCCATGAAAGAGCGCATCGAGAGCCGTCACGGTATCCACACCGTCGAACACGCCGAGAAGATTGGCCTCGGCAGCCGCCAGTACAAGCTGGTCTCCATCGACGGGAAGGAGTAAACCTCTAAGGTAGGTTCAATATATCCCTTCCGAAGCAACTAAGCCATCCGCCTGGGAACCACACCTCCCTGGCGGATGGCTCTTTATGTTGCCGCCGCCGAAATTAATCAGTTTTTGTACACAATAAAAAAAGAATGTGGGCGTTATAATGATAGAAAATCTAAAAACAACAGATAATGGCAACAATAACATTGGAATACGACGGACGCAACAGCGCAATCAAGCAGCTGATAGGCGTACTAATCACTCTCGGCGCAAAGGAACTCAATGGCTATGACGAGACGATGCAGGCCATCTCCGACTACCGCAGCGGCAACGTCACTGTGTGCGACAGTTTCGAGGATTATCTCAAAAAGGTTCACGCATGAGGCAGATTGTCTTCACATCGCAGTACAAACGCGACCTCAAGCTGGCACTCCGACGCAATCTGCCGGAGGAAAAGTTGAACGAGGTTATCAAACTGCTTGCCACCGACCAGCCGTTACCCGCCGCCAACAAAGACCACGCGTTGAAAGGTGAATTCCACGGCTTCCGCGAGTGCCACATACAACCCAACTGGCTGTTGATGTATCGCAAGGATGACCTTATGTTGCAACTCGTGCTAATGCGCACTGGTACACATGCCGATTTGTTTGGATTGTAATGGCGTAAGAAAAATGATATATGATTCGCAGTACTCATAACTCGCTTATTTCTACCCCACCACGAATTGCACAGGTAATCGTCTTGGTTCTTTCCTCTTTGTTTTTGATTCATTTGCTTCTCTCTGCCGCAAAGTTGTCGGCCAAGTCGACGGCGCACCAGCGACGGGACGGGATGGTTTTGTACTGAAATAATCTAAAGAAAGATGTTTGATACAAGGAAACGTTTTGTAGCAATGCTTGACATTATGGGTGCTTCAAAATTAACAAAAGAAGAACCCGACGAGTTGGGAAGAATAATGTTGGAATCGCGGAACATTATTCGAGAGCGCAAGTATGATACTATGCTATATTATCAAGCATATTCGGATTCTATAACAATTATCACGTTGAATGATGAAGCAGCTTCCTTTGAGGGGATTGTTAGGGCATCTGCTATACTAGAAAGAATGTTTATACGAAATGGATATGCAATCAACGGTGCCATTTCGTATGGAAACATTACAATAGACATCGAGAATAACATCTTTTATGGCGAACCTGTCATTACAGCACACCATATGCAAGAAAATCTATTTTTCTACGGTTTAGTTCTCGACAAACAGGCATGTAGAAAATACCTCAATGACTATCCAGTTGTTTTTTGTCATGGAAATGGCAAGGTGGATAGCGCTGATTTGATAGTAAACGACATGATGATTCCATTTAAGAATGAAGGATGGCAACAGTCCTCTCTTATCAATTGGATGGATATTAGTGTGTTCAAAGATGGGCATTTAGTAACATATGAGGAACAAGTACCCACAATACGACAGTTGATTGCACGGTTATATGAAAAAAATATTTTTTCACCCAACTATGGTTGTCGTGCCAATTTCTACATTCTAAATACCGAACTTGTAATGAAAGAATGGTACGATTTTGCAGGAAGAAAATGTACGAGAAAAGGCTGGGGTGAATTGATTGGAAACAAATATTTATTCACAATGGAAAACATTCATAAGCCAACAGAGCTTACATTTGATGAGTATGTGGCTGCGATGGTCACAATTCAATTCAAGAGATTAAGACGAGGATTTCACCTCCAAGAAATTCAAGGGTATTTAGAAAAAGAGGATGGTGATATAGACATGGAGAAAGTTTGCAAATGGCTTGACGAGAAGGATTATGCCCATATTGATTTCTCCGAAGAGGGGGGACTTTATATGTTTACCGAGCATGACGACTGCCTTGGAACAAATGGAAAAAAATTAGTTGGCCAAACTTTTTAATAAAGAAAGATATGAAAAAAAAGAATGACGTTTTCGTTTTCTTATTCATAATGTTATTTAGTGTAGCAAAGGGCACAACTCTACCACCTCCTCCAGGATGGGGAGCTTCAGCATCAGTTGCGCCAAGTGGACAAACCTTATATTACATAGTACGGGGAGATACCGCGATTGTGACTTATCCTTCTGATTGGTTCAATAATTATTGGGGTTCATTCACAAAACCAACGGGTGCATTAATAATACCAGATAGTGTCACATTTTGGGGAGAAACATATCCGGTAACTGCTATTGGGTCTGATGCATTCACATATTGTATTGGCTTAACATCGGTGGTGATACCGAATACAGTAAAGTATATAGAGGATGAACCATTTTATCATACGAACATTACGTCTATAACACTATCAGATTCACTGAAGACAATTGGGAATTGGGCATTTAGAGGATGTCATTTTGATTCTATCATTCTTCCTAATGGTTTAAAAACAATAGGAGAATCTGCATTTATGGGTTGTACGAATCTTTCATCAATCAATATACCCAATACAGTAACTTCTATAGGTAAAGAATCATTTAAGAATTGTACAAACTTAACAGCAGTAACATTATCACAAGATATAACAGTTATATCAGAAGCATCCTTTTCTGGTTGTTCAATGCTGGATTCTATAGTGATTCCAGCTGGCGTCTTATCTATAGGTATGAATGCGTTTAAAGACTGTAGTAATCTTTTGTCAGTGATAATGATGCCAGATATCGCACCGGTTTTTCTAGGATGGGGTATGTCCGATGTTTTTGGGAATAATCATAGTAGTAGAGTATTCAGGATTCCATGTGGCTCATGGGACTCCTATTATAACACTTGGACTGTTTATCGTAATGCGTTGCGAGAACCATCTTCCGAAATATCAATGACTATTAGCACCAATGACACATCGCGGGGACTTGTGGAAAGCGTTTATCATAATGCAATTGTTGGCTGCGATTCAATTACGACTATTACTGCTACGCCTTTCCCTCAATACCATTTTGACCATTGGAGTAATGGAAGTGTGGCAAACCCTGATACATTACAACTCATAGGAGATAGCTCAGTTACAGCATTTTTTATTGGAGTTTCTGTAAATGTAAATGACAGCACTCGTGGTTTTGCCACACATAACAAAATAGATGACCATATAGAACGTATTATAGCCACATCTTTTGAACATTATCATTTTGACTACTGGAGCAATGGAAGTACATCAAACCCCGACACGTTGAATCTTGTAGGTGACAGTACCATCATAGCGTATTTTTTACCCAATCGCTACCATCTTACAGTTAATGTCAATAATGCCAATTGGGGATCAATATCATTACCCAATGGCGACACTGCTGACTACCTTGATACTTTAATGATTATAGCCATTCCAATAGATCATTATCATGTTGTAAATTGGAATGGCGTATCTGAGGTGTCTGCGTCAAAGGACACCACATGGGTCAAAATGAATACTAATAGAACTATAGCATGTAATTTTGCCATTGACACTCACACGGTAACAGCCATAGCGAATAATAATGACCGAGGAGTTATTACAGGTGATGGCGAATATGTTTATGGCACACCGTGCATCCTCACGGCAATACCATATACAGGATATGTATTCAAAGAATGGAGTAATGGTATACAAACAAATCCCTATGCTTTTCAAGTCACAGAAGATGTAGAATTAACTGCCATATTTCTTTCAGAAGATGAAGTTGGAATAAATATCATTAGCGAGGATCGTATCGATGTCCATTCTTCAAATGGTCGAATTGTAGTTGAGGGAACGACCGATGAGGTTCGGGTGTTCGACATGACAGGTCGCAGTGTCCGCAACGAAGCATTGCCAAAAGGTGTTTATATGGTTAAGATTGGAGCTAGGCCAGCACGTAGAGTGGTGGTGATGCGGTAAAAATGAACCATTATAACGCCAAATGAATTTGGCCCAGACAATCCGAGGGTGGGTGACCTACTTTCGGTATGCCGACATGCGTGGATTCTTGGAAAAAACCGACCAATTGCTACGATGTCGCATCCGCATGTGCATATGGAAATGTTGGAATAGGGTACGCACACGCTACAAGAGCTTGCAGAAATGCGGTATCCCGAAATGGCAGGCTTGGCAATGGGCAAACAGCCGCAAGGGCTACTACCGTGTTGCACATAGCTTTATGCAACGTGTTGTCACTGATGAAAAGCTGAGGCGTGCGGGCTATCCATGCCTTATGAATTACTATGTGAAGTTGCATCCGTGTTAAGAACCGCCGTATGCGGAACCGCATGTACGGTGGTGTGAGAGGACAGAAAATGAAATAGGAGGAAAACTATTTCATTTTTCTCCTATTCGTTTTGTGGTGGTGATTAGTGAAAGAATTGGCGTAAAATGTGAAACTGCCGTGTGGGGAAATATTCGTAATTTTGCAGTCGGAAACAGGTGAGGATGAATGTGCGGAATATATTTAGGCATCAACAATTTACAAGATTATCAACCCAAACAGACCCATCG
>JAEERB010000111.1 GCA_016285615.1 Bacteroidales bacterium | reverse complement strand
GGGTCATAGGCGTTCTTCACGAACTGGCCGGCGTAGGGACGGTAAGCTTCCACGTCCATGCAGTTTTGGACAAATTCGGGGTCGAGGTCCTCGATGCGGTAGAACTTGCCGGTGCGATCGACCATCGGCTGACGGATGCCGTCCTTGTCGATCATCACGAGCGGCGGGATGCCTGCGGCGGCGGCCACGCGCTTATCGTCGGCACCGAAGGTCGGGGCTATGTGGACGATACCCGTACCATCTTCCGTGGTGACATAGTCGCCGGGGATGATGCGGAACGCGCCCTCACCAGGGTTCACCCAAGGGATGAGCTGTTCGTAAGAGATGCCCACAAGGTCTTTGCCCTTGAACTCCTTCACCACTTCCGGGGCTTCCTTGAACATTGTTTCCACTAATGCCTTAGCCATCAGGATGTGGCAAGGCTGCTCCGTATAAGGATGCACGGTCTTCAGCAGCACATAATCGATATTCGGGCCCACGCACAAAGCGGTGTTGCTCGGGAGTGTCCACGGAGTTGTGGTCCATGCAATTGCATAATTCGGCAATTCCTCGTCAGCACCCAACTCCTTGCTGCTCACTTTCAAGTGGAACAATGCCACGCAGGTTAAATCCTTCACATCGCGGTAGCAGCCAGGCAGGTTGAGCTCGTGGGAGCTGAGGCCAGTACCAGCGGCGGGAGAGTAAGGTTGGATGGAGTAGCCCTTATAAAGCAAACCTTTCTTATAAAGTTCTGAAAGCAAATACCATACAGTTTCGATGTACTTATTATCGAAGGTGATATAGGGATGTTCGAGATCGACCCAGTAACCCATCTCACGGGTAAGCTCGTCCCATTTATCCTTGAATTTCATCACCTCGCGGCGGCAGGCCTTGTTGTAATCCTCCACAGAGATTTTCTTGCCGATGTCCTCCTTGGTGATGCCGAGGGTCTTCTCTACGCCGAGTTCCACAGGCAGGCCGTGTGTGTCCCAGCCGCCCTTTCTGCCGACATGCTTGCCGGTGAGGGTCTGGTAGCGGCAGACGATGTCCTTGATGGTGCGGGCCATCACATGGTGGATGCCTGGCATACCGTTAGCAGATGGCGGTCCCTCAAAGAAGACAAACCGTTCGTGCCCTTCGCGGGTGGATAAACTTTTGGCGAAGATGTCGTTGTCTGCCCAATATTTTCCTATCTCTTCTCCAATTTCAGACAACTTAAGTCCCTTATACTCATTATATTTCGTCATTTTTTCTAATTTTAGAATGAACGGGCAAAGATAAAAAAATATCTCGTTATTTTCAATCGCTAAAATGATGTATCTTTGCATGTTCAATTTAAATAACGGCATGCGCGGCAACACCTTATTCTCTTTAGGAAAAAAACTTGTCAAGAAGATGGGCATTGCTCCGTCGTGGGTTATCTTCCTCATCGACACGCTATGTGTCTGTGTTGCAGCCTTATTTGCCCTAATCTTGCGCGACAATTTCCATATACCCGCCAACTTCTACCGTTACGAATATTACATTATCCCCCTCTCACTCGTGCTGGTGAGGATTATTTCGTTCCTGATTTTCAAGACATATAGGATTGTTGTGCGCTACACCAACACCCGCGACACTTATACCATCTTTCTATGCTGCCTGACAGGCACACTATTCATCGCTGTGGTGAATATTATCCTGTTCTTCATTCAAAAACACTTCTTAGTACCTTTCTCCATCCTCTGTATGGAGTTTTTCATCACGCTGGTACTGATGATTTTGTACCGTTTCACCTTTAAGATGATCTATCTCGAAACGGTCAACCCCGGCGTGCGCAAAAAGAACGTGGTTATCTATGGAGCCGGCGTATCGGGCATCACCACCAAACGCGCTTTGGACCGCGACATCGAGAGCCGCCTGCATGTCAGCGCCTTCTTTGATGAAGACCCGACCAAAATCGGCAAGAAACTGGAAGATGTGGAAGTGCTGGCTTACAATACCTTAGGCGACTATCTGCAAAAAAATGACATCTCCTTCCTTATCATATCCATTCAAGGACTGCCCAACGAAAAGAAGAACGAAGTGACCGAATGCGCCCTGCAGCATCGTGTCAAAGTGTTGGTGGTGCCACCCGTCAACAAATGGATTAATAATGAATTGAGTTTCAAGCAGATTAAGAAAGTTAAGATAGAAGAACTGCTCGAGCGCGATCCCATTGTCTTAGACAAAGAGAGCATCAATCAAGACATTTGCGGGCAGACCATTCTCATCACGGGGGCGGCAGGCTCGATTGGCAGTGAGATTGTACGTCAGTTGATGCAGTTTGACTATGAGCGGCTCATTCTGGTTGACAACGCCGAAACGCCTGTCTTCTTCCTCAAGAATGAATGCAAGGCTCTTAATGGATTGAAAAATATTGATATAGAGATTGTTAGCATTACCGATGAGGTAAAGATGGAGGAACTCTTCGCCCAATACAGGCCGAGCATCGTCTATCATGCCGCTGCCTACAAGCATGTGCCGCTGATGGAGGAGAATGTCAATGCCGCCATCAAGACCAACGTGCGCGGCACCAAGATACTGGCCGACCTGGCTATCAAGTACGACGTGAAGAAGTTTGTGATGATATCGACCGACAAGGCTGTCAACCCGACCAATGTGATGGGTGCTTCGAAGCGTATTGCCGAGATTTACGTGCAGTCGCTCAGCAACCACCAACAGGGCACCAAGTTCATCACCACACGCTTCGGCAACGTGCTTGACTCGAACGGCTCGGTGATTCCCATCTTCCGCAAGCAGATTGCCGACGGCGGGCCTGTCACCGTCACCCACCCTGACATCACGCGCTACTTTATGACCATCTCGGAGGCGTGCCAACTGGTTATCAATGCCGGCGCCATCGGCAACGGCGGTGAGATTTTCATCTTCGACATGGGCAAGTCGGTACGCATTTACGACCTGGCCGTTAAGATGATTAAGCTGTCGGGGTTGACTTTGGACAAAGACATCAAGATTGAGTTCACGGGCTTGCGGCCAGGCGAGAAGCTCTACGAGGAGCTGCTGGCCAATCAGGAGAACACCATCCGCACCGACTATCGCAAGATACTCATTGCCAAGGTGCGCACCTACGAATTCGAAAAAGTGGCCGCCGACATCGACACGCTCATCAGCTACCGCAATGACGACCCATACAAGATTGTAGCGAAGATGAAAGAGATTGTCCCAGAGTTCAAAAGCAACAACTCGGTGTTCGAAGTTTTGAACAAATGAGGTTTGATAAATCGCTCGCAGCTCCAATGATATTTTTTGTACCTTTGCTTTTTAAAATCTGAAAAAATGAGCAAGTACCCCGAGTCCATTGACAGGATTACCAAAGCGAGATTGAAATTCTCGGCTTTCGGCTCCATTGTCAGCATTGCCCTCACTATGTTCTTCATTGGCACCATGGCCTTCTTCGCCTTCTTCTCCACACAGTACATCAACAACCTGTCGAAGAAGATTGAGATGGAAATCCTCTTTTACTCCGACGTGAAAGAGGCCAACATCATCGCCCTGGAACAAAAACTGAAGTTGGAACCGTTCATTTCGGCATCGCGTGTCTCCTCGCGCGCTGACAATACCCGCGAGGCCATCAAGACCATCGGCAACAACTACACCGAGATCATCGCCAACCCTATCAACGCCTCCATCATCGTGAGCGTGAGTCCCGAATATGCCAACTCCGACTCGCTGAAAGCGATTTCCAAACGCATCAAACAACACGACATCGTGCAAGATGTGCAATATCCCGACTTTATCGTCAAGTCTATCCATAACAACTTCATATCCATTCAGTTGGTCATCTTCGGCATCAGCTTTGTCTTCATGCTCATCTCGATGCTGCTGATTGCCAACTCCATCCGTTTGAATATTTACGCTAAGCGTTTCAATATCAGAAGTATGCTGTTGGTTGGCGCCACCCGTAGTTTTGTACGCCGTCCCTTCCTCTTCAAGGGCTTCGTACAGGGCGTGTGGGGCGGCTTTATTGCCATCCTGATGCTTGGTGCCCTGATTTACTTCGGCAACGGCCTCTTCCCCGAATTTGTCGATTTCTCGTACATCACCGCCATCACCATCATTCTGGCCAGCGTCTTCGTCTTCAGCATCCTCTTCACCATACTCACCAGTTTATATTCGGTTAACCGATACATCAAAATCAATAACGACAGACTTTATCTCTAAATAAAACATTATGGCACAAGTAATTCCCGTTGAGAACAAATCAACAAAACCGAATTTGAAAAATAAAACCTCCAAACGCCCTCCTCTTTTCCGCAAGGTTAACTACATTCTGATGATCGTCGGTGTGGTCATTTTAGCCATCGGCTACATCTGCCTGCGCGGCGGTGGTGCCGAATCGCCCAACGAGTTCAGCGATGCTATCTTCGACACCCGCCGTCTGGATGTGGCTCCCATCCTGATGCTCGCAGGACTGGTCATCGAGATCTTCGCCATTATGTGGCATCCACGGAAAAAGAAAGAAGAAACTGCTGAATAATAGCTAATTATGGAATGGTTTGAAGCTATTATTCTGGGATTGCTGCAAGGGCTGACCGAGTTTTTGCCCGTCAGCAGCAGTGGCCACTTGGCCATCGGGCAAGCCCTCTTCGGCTTAGATGACGGGGCCTCCAATCTGGCCTTCACCGTACTGCTCCATGTAGCTACCGTCTGCAGCACGTTGGTCATCCTCTGGAAGGAAATCGTTTGGATTTTCAAAGACTTGTTCGCCAAACAATCGTGGCGCACATATAGCGGCCTCAACGACGGCACCAAATTCGCCATCAACATCCTCATTTCAATGATACCCATTGCCATTGTGGGCTTCTGTTTCAAGGATAAAGTGGAAGAAGTGTTCGGCTCGGGACTACTCATTGTGGGCCTTATGCTTTTGGTAACCGCTGGTCTGCTGGCCTTCTCCTACTTCGCCAAACCGCGCCAAAAGGAGAGTTTAAGCGGTTGGCACGCTTTCATTATCGGCATCGCCCAAGCCTGCGCCGTCATGCCTGGCCTGTCGCGCTCGGGCAGCACCATCGCCACTGGTTTGCTCCTCGGCAATAAAAAAGAGATGTTGGCACAATTCTCCTTCCTTATGGTCATCCCGCCTATCTTAGGAGAGGCCTTGTTAGACATAAAAGATATCCTCGAAGTGGGCTTCAGTCAAGCCATGAGCGGCATCTCGCCCTTGACTGCCATCTTGGGTTTCCTGGCTGCCTTTATCACCGGCTGCTTTGCCTGCAAATGGATGATTAACATCGTGAAGCGAGGCAAGCTGATCTGGTTTGCCGTCTATTGCACCATCGTGGGCGCTGTTGCCATCATCTTCGGACTGATATAAAAGCCCTCTTCTGAAATATGGCCTATACAAAACAACGATTCTCATACAAGGAAGAAAATCCGCGGTACGAGTTCACCTTTCCTGTAGAAAAGATGAACATTGAGGGCGATGTGATTCTCATCGACAAGCCCTACCGTTGCACCTCCTTTGATGTGGTAGGCCAACTGCGCCGCCAACTGCGCCAATACACACAGCTGAAAAAGATCAAGGTGGGCCACGCCGGCACCCTGGACCCGTTAGCCACGGGACTGCTGATTATCTGCATTGGCAGCTACACCAAGAAAATCGACCAGTACCAGAGCGGCGACAAGGAATACACGGGCACTTTTCGTGTTGGCGCCACCACACCATCGTACGACCTGGAAAAAGATATCGACCAAGAGTATCCCTACGAGCATATTACCGAAGAGAAGGCCAAAGAGGCGGCTGCCAGCTTTGTGGGCACCTTTGAACAGACGCCGCCGCTATTTTCGGCTATCAAAATTGAAGGACGGCGGGCGTACGAACTGGCCCGTGAAGGTGTGGAACTGGAAATCAAGTCTAAACAGGTGGAAATCAAAGAGTTTGAAATCACCCGCTTCGACTTGCCCGACATCGACTTCCGCGTAGTCTGCTCCAAGGGAACCTACATCCGCTCGCTGGCCCGCGACTACGGCGAAGCCCTGCAGAGTGGCGCCCACCTGACAGCGCTACGACGCACCCGCATCGGCGACTTCTCGGTTGAAAACGCTATCTCTATTCTCCCTAATGTATAATTGATGTTCGCATGTCTGTCCTGACCATTAACGATTTCTCGCTTGAACTTAAAAACGACACCGAATGGAAGCCCATCCTGCACCATATCTCCTTGTCGTTAGAGAAAGGCCGTACTCTCGGCATCGTGGGCGAGTCGGGCTCCGGCAAGTCGGTCACCGCCCTGTCGGTCATGCGACTGATCAACAGCAAGTTATCGAACATCACTTCTGGCAATATCATCTTCCATGATGAAAAAGAAGACCGCGACATTGAGTTGACAAAGCTGAGCGAGAAAGAGTTACAGCATATCCGCGGCAACCGCATCGCTATGATTTTCCAGGAGCCGATGACCTCGCTGAATCCCGTCATCAAGTGCGGCGAGCAGATTACCGAAGCGTTACTACTACATACCAAGATGACCAAGAAGCAGGCAGAGGAAGAGGTTATCTCGCTGTTTAAGGAAGTGATGCTTCCCCGCCCCGAGAAAATCTTCGACTCTTACCCGCACGAACTCTCGGGCGGTCAGAAACAGCGTGTCATGATTGCCATGGCCATGAGCTGCCATCCCGACATACTCATTGCTGACGAGCCGACGACCGCCCTCGACGTGACAGTGCAGAAAGGCATTCTGGAACTCATCAAGAAACTGCAGCAGAAACACGGCATGAGCGTCATCTTCATCACCCACGACTTGGGTGTGGTGGCCGAAATTGCCGACGAAATCATCGTCCTCTACAAAGGCACCATTGTGGAACAGGGGAAGGTGGAGCCCATCTTCAAGGCACCACAACACCCTTATACCAAGGGACTTCTGGCCTGCCGCCCGCCACTCGATGTGCGACTGAAAGTGCTGCCCACTGTCGATGACTTTATGCGCTCGTACGAGCAAGGACTCAATCGTGACATACAAAGTACTCTGTCCGACCTGACCGTTTCGCCCGAGGAAAGAAAGCAGTTTCACATTCAACTGTATAAGCAGGAACCGCTCATCCGCATCGAGCATCTTTACAAGACCTACCCTATCCGCAAGAAAAAACTCTTTGAGAAAAGAGAATATGTGCACGCCCTGCAGGACATCAACCTGGAAGTGTATGAAGGCGAAACGCTGGGATTGGTAGGCGAATCGGGCTGCGGCAAGACCACGCTGGGACGCACGATGATTCGGCTCATCGAGCCCAACCAGGGACGTGTCTTCTACAAAGGCACCGACCTCACCACCCTCTCCACCCGTGAGATGCGCAAACTGCGCAAAGACCTGCAAATCATCTTACAAGACCCCTACTCCTCTCTTAACCAATGGATTACCATTGGCTCGGCACTCATTGAGCCTATGCAGGTGCACCACCTCTTTGCCAATGACAAGGAGCGCAAGCACCACGCCATCGAATTGCTGGAGCGCGTAGGACTTAACGAGTCGCACTATTATCGCTACCCACACGAGTTTTCGGGTGGTCAGCGGCAGCGCATCTCTATCGCTCGAGCCTTGGCGGTCAACCCGCGCTTCATCATCTGCGACGAGTCCGTGTCGGCACTCGACGTGTCGGTACAAGCGCAAGTGCTCAACCTGCTCAACGAGCTGAAGCAGGAGTACCATTTCACCTACATCTTCATCTCGCACGACCTGTCGGTAGTTAAGTTCATGTCTGACCGCATGGCCGTCATGCAGGCGGGACGCATCGTGGAAATAAATGATGCGGATGAAGTCTATTTCCATCCGCAAACC
>JAEERB010000009.1 GCA_016285615.1 Bacteroidales bacterium | reverse complement strand
CCTGATGGGCTTTGCCACACGTTGTCTCAGTCTCTTCGTGGTCATTCTCTATCCTTTAGTGATTGTCTTTGAGTGGCTGTCGCGACTGATTGCGCCCAAGAATGAGGAGGCCACGGTGTCGCGTGAGGAGGTGAGTGCCATGGCTAATGTGGCTGAGGAAGAGGAAGTGCTTGATGAAGATGAAAATGCAGTGATTCAGAATCTTATCAAGATGGATGAGATTCCTGCCTACGAAGCGATGACCCCTCGTGTGGTGGCTGCCATCGCTCCTGAGTCGATGACCGTGAAGTCCTTCTATCGTGACAAACGCTTCCGTTCGCACAGTCGTATTCCCGTCTATGCCGATAATGACGAGTATATTACGGGCTATATTCTTCGTATGGATGCGCTGCAACTCCTTGCCGACGACAAGTTCGACCGTACGCTGGGCAGCATCCGCCGCGATATAAAGCTTTTTAACGAAGAGACACCACTAGGTGAGATTTGGGATGCCATGTTGAAGCATAACGAACAGATTTGCTGTATTATAGACGAATATGGCTGCTTTGAGGGCATCCTCTCTTTGGAAGATGTGATTGAAACGCTGCTTGGCTCGGAGATTATCGATGAGAATGACATGGTGCCCGATATGCAAGCATACGCACGCGAGCGTTGGCAGAAGCGACAGGAAAAGAAGGGGTCTAAAAAATAGTGCTTTTACTTGTGACAGGAATGGGTGTCTATCTCCTATAATCGCATCGTTAACATGAAAAAAAACTTTTGCTTCCTATTGATGATGCTGGCTCTTGGGATTGCTCATGCGCAAAAAGGCCATCTGAGTTTCCTGGGTGTGAGTATGGATAGCGACAAGGAGACGTTTGTCGGCAAGATGGAAGGCAAAGGCTTTGTAACCGATATGGAGCAGGGCGTTTCGGTGATGATGACGGGCAACTATATGGGTGAGGAAATAACTTTGCTAGTGGGATTTACGCCTAAAACGCAGCAGGTATACTGTGTTACGGTGATGTTTCTGCCCTTTACCGCCCACACTTTTGCCTCGCTCGAAACCAAGATGACAGCACAGTATGGCGAGAGTTTTCGCAAGGTGGATGACCCCGCTAAGTTGCGCGGAGATGCCAAAGGAATGACCGTCTGGAAAATAGAAGGGAAGGAGACAGGCTTCGTTACTCTCACCCAAAACAAATCTCGCGATAACCCGCTGTCACTCATTTTCTTAGATGGAACGAATAGACTTTTATATCAGGATGAATTAGCAGACGAATAACATTGATGAAATTTAAAATTCAGAATTCAAAAATCAAATGAGACTTTAGACCTCCATAATTCTATAATTCTATAATTCTTAGCTCCTTAGTTCCTTAACTTCTTAACTTCACAATTTTCAGTTTTCAGTTTTCAGTTTTACTTATGTTTATCGAAATCATGTCTCCCGTTGGCTCGTACGAATCGCTGGCCGCTGCTATTCAGGCCGGTGCGGGCTCCGTATATTTTGGTGTCGGCAAGATGAACATGCGCTCGCGTTCGGCTGCAAACTTCACGCTGGACGACCTTCAGCAGATTACCGACATCTGTCGTGCCAACAACGTAAAGTCTTATCTGACAGTTAATACCATCATTTATAATCATGAACTGGAGGAGGTGAAGTCGTTGCTTGATGCCGCCAAGCGTTGCGGCGTGTCGGCCATTATCGCTTCCGACTGGGCCGTACTGACCTATTGTAAACAGATTGGTTTAGAGATACATATTTCCACGCAGTGTAATATCACCAACATTGAGGCTGTGCGCTACTACGCCCAATTTGCCGATGTGGTGGTCTTGGCGCGTGAAGTGCCGTTAGCGCAGGCCGCTGAGATTGCAGCCCAAATCGAAAAAGATAATATCTGTGGCCCGAAAGGGGAAAAGGTGCGCCTCGAGATGTTCGTGCATGGCGCCCTCTGCATGGCTGTGTCGGGCAAGTGCTACCTCAGTCTCGACAACTTCAACTCGTCGGCTAACCGCGGTTCCTGTCTGCAGCCCTGCCGCCGTGGCTATCTTGTGAAGGAGCTAGAGGATGGCTTTGAACTGGCTATCGACAACAAATATATTATGTCGCCCAAGGATTTGTGCACCATCGGTTTCTTGGATAAAATGCTGAAGGCGGGCGTCTCCATTCTCAAGATAGAAGGGCGTGGCCGCTCGGCCGATTATGTGAAGGTGACGACAGAATGTTACCACGAGGCGGTGCAGGCTATTGAAGAAGGAACCTATACACAGGAGAAGGTGGCCGCATGGACAGAACGTCTGAAAACTGTCTATAACCGCGGCTTTTGGGATGGTTACTACCTGGGACGCAAGATGGGCGAGTGGTCCGATCGCTACGGCTCGCAAGCTACGACCGTGCGCGAGCATATTGGCAAAGTGACCAACTTCTATACGAACCTCAGTGTGGCTGAAATCACTGTGGAAACGGGTTCTATTGCCGTGGGCGACACGCTCATGATTGAGGGGCCGACAACGGGTGTGTATGAGTTGACTGTCAATGAAGTGCGCCTGGCACTTGAACCTGTGCAACAGGTGAAGAAGGGCGA
Organism: Bacteroidales bacterium; assembly: GCA_016285615.1. The sequence continues at coordinate 31,083 of JAEERB010000009.1, read as the reverse complement.
GGTTTGCTCCATCAAGACCGATGTGCTGGTGCGCCGTGGCGATAAGGTTTATAAGAAAATGTTGAAACAAGAAGAATTTTAGATAGTTATGAAAAAGATTATGATTTTTTGTGCGCTACTGCTGTCGGTATTGACGTTGTGGAGTCAACCGCAGACAGTAAAATTTGCACAACGTGATACAAGTAGCTTGTTTATGGATATTTATCAACCGCAAGCTGGTTCGCCCGACAGCACTTGTTTCATCTTTGTTTTTGGTGGCGGCTTCCTCAGTGGACAGCGCAATCTGCCCGAATATGCCATGTATGCCAAAGAACTGAACAAGCGAGGCTACACGGTGGTTTGTATTGACTATCGTTTGGGTTTGAAGGGCGTTGACACTCGAGGTGCGCGCATCATCTCTGCATTGGACCATGCCATCACGATGGCGGTAGAAGATTTGTATTCCGCTACAGCTTATCTTTTGGAGCATGCAAAGCAGTATCGTATTAATCCTAAGCGCATTGTGCTTTGTGGTAGCAGCGCCGGCGCCATTACTGTGTTGCAAGCCGATTACGAATTGTGCAACCGTCGTGATATTGCCAAAGTGTTGCCCGCCGACTTCCATTATGCGGGTGTGCTGTCATTTTCGGGTGCTATTCTTTCGCACAATGGCAAGGTTAAATATGCCGAGAAACCAGCGCCTACATTCCTCTTTCATGGCATCAATGACCAGTTGGTGACTTATAAGTCCATTACATTAGGAAAGTTAGGCTTCTACGGTTCAAATCCGATTGCCAAACAGTTTAATAAGTTTGATTATCCATATTATATCCGCCGTTACAAAAACTTGGGTCACGATGTGGCTGCCTTGATGTTGCATGAGGTGGAAATCTGTGATCTTTTTATCCGTCAGTATGTGAAAGATGGTCGTTTCCTGCAGAAGGATGAAACCATCTACGATCCCAATGTGCCGCACTTCCCGTGGGGCAATCTGTCGGCAGGGAAGATGTATAATAAGAAAGATAAAGAGTAAGGAACGGAGAAATAAAACAGGGCTGTCACATCGTGGCAGCCCTGTTTTATTATCAGGATATTTTTCTGTTTATCCGATGAAAGCAATCAAATCTCCTTTCTTTACTTTGGCGCCTTGCTTGGCGACAACAGCTACCAGCTTGCCATCATAAAGGGCTTTGATCTCTTCGTTGCCGAAGTAAGCCGATACCCAGCAAACCACATCGCCTTCTTTGAAGGAGGTGCCAATAGGCTTGGGTGTTGATGCTTCGTCAACAGCCAGTTCCCAAATGACGGTACCGTCAACAGAGGCAACCACAGGCTTAGCGTTGGGGTTCTGTGCCAATACCTTGTCGGCAATCTCTTGTTGCTGCAGCTCGGGAGCCTTCACTTCTTTTACAATCACTTGAATATTAGAAGCTTTCTTGGCTTTTTCGAGTTCTTCTTCGAATTTCTTCTTGGCAACGCCCGACTTGTAATCCATATACTGGCGTTCGTGCATAGCCATTTCGAAGAGTTCTTCGTCGTCTGGACCGCAATCCCAGCCGTTGTCGGCCATCTTCTGGCGGAACATCGGCAGCTCATCAGGATAGTTGTCTTGCGGAACACCGGTGAAGAATTCGTAACCGTTCTTCTTGGCCAGTTCTACGATTTCGGGAGCCAAGATGCCGGGTAGTTTACCGGTCTTGCCCAAGATCATATCCCAAGTGTTCTTATCCATTTGTGAGAAACGCTCTTTGCCTTGTGCCATCTGCATGATGTTCATCAGGGCAATATTCTTAACGTATTGGCTGAACGGAGTTACCAAGGGAGGATTACCTACGCGCGGCCATACATATTGTACCTCGTCGAAGAGTTGAACCAGCAGTTCGTCTTCGCTGAGTTCTTTCTTGCCGCTGTTGCGCAGGAACATGTTGATGCCGTTGTGAACACCTTTCAGGTCGGCCATCATCGAGCCCATCATACCGCCAGGCAGACCGCAACCAACTAAGAGAGAGGTCATGATCTTGTTCTTCTTGTCGATGAAGAAGCCCAAGAAGTCGTCCATGAACTTCTGTGTCAGCGAGCGGGCTTCCATGTAGGCTTTCATGTTGATTTCGGGAACATCGAAGCCTGCATCGTACAGCATTTCGCGGATGGTGATCACATCGGGATGAACCATACCCCATGACAGAGGTTCCATGGCCACGTCAACAATGTCAACGCCATTCTTGGCAACTTCCAACATCGAAGCTACTGAGAATCCGGGACCTGTATGTCCGTGATATTGAACTCTAATATGAGGATATTTCTCTTTGATACATTTTACCAGTCTGCCGAGGGTAGCGGGACGGCCCACACCGGCCATGTCTTTCAGACCGATTTCGTCGGCTCCGTACTCAACGCATTTGTCAACCACGCCCATGTAGTACTCAACGGTATGTACGGGTGAGTGGGTGATGCTGAGGGCGGCTTGCGAAATCATGCCAGCTTCCTTGGCGTATTTAATAGAGAGTTCCAAGTTGCGGTGGTCGTTCAGTCCGCAGAACGAACGGGCGATATCCACACCTTGGGCTTTCTTTACCTTGAACATCAGACGGCGCACGTCAGCAGGAACGGGGTACATACGCAGGGCGTTCAGTGCACGTTCCAGCATTTGTGTCTTGATACCAGCTTCGTTGAAGGGTTTTGTCCATTCGCGAACCGAGTGGTTCGGGTTCTCGCCGTACAACAGGTTCACCTGTTCAGAGGCACCACCGTTGGTCTCAACTCTGCTGAAGCAGCCCATGTTGATAATCACGGGGGCGATTTCTTTCAGTTGGTCAACACGCGGCACATACTTTCCCGATGACTGCCACATGTCGCGATATACTAAACAAAATTCGATGGCTTTTTTCATGATTTTAGAGGTGTTATAGTTTGTGCAAAAAATAACAAAGATAAATAGGAGAGAGGCTCTGCCTATTTATCTTTGTATCAGATACTATCAAAGGTCTTCATTTATTCGGCTAAGATTTCCAAATTAACGTTAACCCTGAAGTCTTTGTGTAAGTTGATTTGAGCAGTGTAATTGCCCAGTTCTTTAATGTGGTTTTCTTTCAACATCACTTTCTTGCGGTCGATCTCGATGTTGTGTTGCTCTTTCAATGCGTTGGCAACAGCAATCGTGTTGATAGAACCGAAGATAGTGCCTTTTTCCGAAGCCTTGGTGTAGATCTTCAGGTTGAGGCCTTCGATCTTGCCAGCCAGCTCTTCAGCTTCTTTTCTGATTTTCTCAGCTTTGAAAGCGCGCTGTTTGAGCGTTTCGGCCAACATTTTCTTGTTGGAAGTAGTTGCGATAATGGCTAAACCTTGGGGAATAAGGTAATTTCTGGCATAACCGTCTTTTACTTTAACGATATCGTCAGCATAGCCTAAATTCTGAACGTCTTGTTTCAATATGATTTCCATTGGTAGCCCTCCTTAGTTGTTAGATTTTAAATTGTCGGTTACAAAAGGAAGTAAAGCAAGATGTCTTGCGCGTTTTACTGCTTGTGCAACTTTCTTCTGATATTTTAAAGATGTACCGGTCAAACGTCTGGGAAGAATTCTACCTTGTTCGTTAACGAATCTCTTTAAGAATTCACCATCTTTATAATCGATGTATTTGATGCCGCTCTTTTTGAAACGACAATATTTTTTCTTCTTAATATCAACCGCAATAGGGGTTAAATATTTAATATCAACTTGTTGTGCCATAGTCCTATTCTTGTTTATCGTTATTTTCTTTTTTCAAATTACGTCTCTTTTCGCTGTAAGCAATGGCGTGTTTGTCCATCGATACGGTGAGGAATCTCATCACGCGCTCGTCACGTCTGTATTGCAGCTCGAGTTCCTTAACAACGCTACCTTCAGCCTTGAATTCAAATAAATGATAAAATCCTGAGGTTTTCTTGGCAATGGGATATTCCAGTTTGCGGAGGCCCCAACTCTCTTGATGAACCATCTCAGCTCCTTTGTCGAGCAGGATGTTCTCAAATTTCTTTACCGTTTCCTTCATCTGTTCATCAGACAAAACGGGAGTCATAATGAAAACGGTTTCGTATTGATTCAACATGATTTAAATGATTTTGTTAATAAATGTGTTAGTTTATTTTGGGGTGCAAAGATACAAAATTTATTTATAGAATGGCACTTATGTGAAAAAAATTACATCAGATGCTCGATGAGAATTTTTAATCCGATGATTATTAGGATGATACCTCCAATTATTTCAGCGTATTGCGGCTTGATGTGGTGGCTGATTTTCCGTCCGAGGAAGGTTCCAAGGTGCGATAAAAGGAAGGAAGCAAGGCCAATATAGATAATGGCGCGCACAATATTAACAGAGATAACCGAAAAACTGAAGCCTATGGCCAGCGCATCGATGCTGGTGGCCACCGATAGTACCAGCAATGTCCCGATACCCAGCGACTTGAAGGTGGAATTTTCCTTTTCGGGATGGCACCCCTCGTACACCATTCTGCCGCCAATGAACGCCAGCAGTCCGAAGGCAATCCAATGGTCGATGCGACTGAGGTACTGTACCACCATTTCGCCGCCCAGCCAGCCAATCAGCGTCATACCCGCCTGGAAGAGACCGAACAGCAATGCCATAACCCATATTGTGCGCTGCGGCAGTTCCTTGATGCCGGCGCCGGCTGAAAAACTTACTGCAAAGCAGTCCATAGCCAGCGCAATCGAGATGATGATGAGTTCGAAGAGGGACATGGTTGTTATAAAAAAAACGCCCGTCGAAACGGGCTGTTTTTTATGGATTGGTTAGATTATTTGCAGCAGGGTTTTTCGCATTTGCCTTCCTTGCAGCACTTGTCGCAACCGTCTTTGCAGCATTTGTCACATTGACCTTTGCAGCAGGGAGCTTTGTCCTTGCAGCATTTGTCGCCTTGAGGAGCGTCACAGGGTTTGTGGCATTTTTTGTGGCAGCAGGGCATCTCGTCCAATAAAGCTTTCTTTTCGGCAGTGGTCAGTTGATCCCAGTTGGCCCACTTGGCTTCGAAAGCGGCTTTCTTTTCAGCCATCTCTTTTTCTCTGGCTTCTTTTTCGGCCTTCATTTGTTCGATGGCCTCTTTTTTCTTGTTAACTAAAGCTTCTTGTTCTTCAGCGGTCAGTGAATCGAAGTTTTTCCAGGCTTCGCATTCGGCCTTCTGCTCTTCGGTCATCTCTTTGCAGCAGGGCTTGTCGCCCTTCATAGCGCATTCCTGTTTTTCGCCTTCGCAAGGAGCGGCTTTTTCTTTGTTGCAGTTGCAGCAAGAAGCAAATAAGAAACAGCATACAGCTGCTAATGCTAATAATTTTTTCATAGTTTTCTTGTTTTAAGTGAATACTTTATATTAATTCCGTATTGAGAGTGCAAAGGTAATAAAAAAATCGTTTGTCGAAAAAAATGAAAAAAAATGAAGGGCGTGTTGCACAATAGATATTTTTTGTATTTTTGCAGTCACAAAATCCAACGGCCCCTTAGCTCAACTGAATAGAGTATTTGACTACGGATCAAAAGGTTACAGGTTTGAATCCTGTAGGGGTCACGAAAAAAAGACGCTTAACATTCGTTAAGCGTCTTTTTTTTCGGGGGGTCAGCTAACAATCGTTAAGCGTCTTTTTTTTGCGGGGGTATTTTCACACCAACTCCAACTTTGTCTGCTTTTTCACCAGATCCACTTCCACCACTTTGACCTTGATGCTGTCGCCGAAACGGTAGTTGTGGCCGTGGTGCAGCCCAACCAGCGTGTATTTTCCTTCATCAATATAATAGAAGTCATCGTCCAGCGAGCGCATGGGAATCAGTCCTTCACATTTGGTGTCGTTCAGTTCGGCAAACAAGCCCCATTTGCACACACCGCTGATGGTGGCGTCGAATACCTGGCCCACCTTGTCGGCCATGAATTCGGCCTGCTTGTACTTGATGGAGGTACGCTCGGCCTCGGCGGCTTTCTGTTCCATTTGCGACGAGTGCTTGCAGTACTCCTCGTACTCGTCTTTGTTGACCGCCGGCTGGTTGTGCAGATAAGCGTCGAAGATGCGGTGTACCATCAGGTCGGGGTAACGGCGGATGGGCGACGTGAAATGGGTGTAGTAAGGGAACGCGAGCCCATAGTGGCCGATATTGTCGGTGGAATAGACAGCGCGAGCCATTGTTCTAATAGACAGCTTGTTGAGCATGTCGGTGTCGCTCACTTCTTTAGCTTTGGCAAACATTTCGTTAAACGAATGTGTCAGCGCCTTGCGCGAGCCGGTCTTGAAATCGTAGCCTAAGGTCTTGACAAAATTCTTGAAACTTTCGAGTTTCTCGGCCACGGGTTCGTCATGCACACGATAAACAAACGGTTTGATATGCTGTTGCTTGGATGTTTTCTTGCCCACTTTCTCGGCTACTCTTCTGTTGGCGAGCAACATAAACTCTTCCACCAAGAAGTTGGCTTCTTTCTGCACTTTGAGGTAAACACCGATGGGCTTGCCGTTCTCGTCCAAGCGGAACTTGACCTCTTCGGTCTCAAAGTTGATGGCGTTGTTGTCCATGCGCTTTTGGCGTAGCACTTGCGCCAGCTGATGCACGGGCAGGATGATGTCGGCCATGTCGCCTTGGCCACTTTCAATGATGTTTTGAACTTCGTCGTAGTTGAAGCGGCGGTTGGAGTTGATGACACTGCGTCCGAACCACTCTTTGTGCACGCGGGCTTCGTCGTCCAGATCAAAGACGGCACTGAAGCATAGCTTGTCTTCGTTGGGGCGCAGCGAGCAGAGGTTGTTCGACAGCGCTTCGGGCAGCATGGGGATGGTGCGGTCAACCAGATAGACGGAAGTGCCGCGGCTGTAGGCTTCCTTGTCGATGAGCGAGCCAGGTTTTACATAGTACGACACGTCGGCAATGTGCACACCGACGCGGTGATGGCCGTTGGGCAGCTTCTCGTAAGAGATGGCGTCGTCGAAGTCCTTGGCATCGGCGGGGTCGATAGTGAAAGTGGTCGTTTGGCGGAAATCGCGGCGCTGTTTGATCTCTTTGTCGGTGATTTCGACCGGTATGGCAGCGGCTTCCTTTTCCACTTCAGCAGGGAATGACAAGGGGAAGTCGTATTCCGCTAAGATCGAGTTCATCTCCACGTCGTTGTCGCCAGGTTTGCCTAACACGTGGACCACTTCGCCAATAGGGCTGCGGGTGCCGGGCGTCCACTCGGTGATGACCACCACCACCTTCTCTCCGTTCTTGGCGCCGTTGAGCAGGCGGCCGGGAATGAGAATGTCGCGGCGCAGCGATTGGCTGTCGGGGATGAAGTAAGCGATACCGCGGCTCTCTTGAATGGTGCCCACCAACTGCTTCTTGCTTCGCTCGATGATGTCAACTACCTGACCTTCAGGTTTTTTGTTCTTGCGCGGCGGAAAGAGCATCACTTTTACCAAGTCGTTGTGCAGGGCATTGCCTAAGTTGCGTTCGCCCACGAAAATGTCTTCCGAGCCGGGGTCGTCCTGAATGACGTAGGCGGCGCCGTTGTATTGGATGGAGAGGCGGCCGATGGCGTATTGGCGCCCCGTGTGCTCGCGGGTGAGGTAGCGCGGATTGAGGCGGTACTTGCCGCGGCCCACTTGTCGCAGTAGGTCGGCCTCCACAAAGTCCTGTATGATTTTCTTCACCTCTTCGCGCCCTTGCTTGTCGAAGATGCCCACCTTGGCGGCTATCTGCTTGTAGTTGTATTTTATATTGTCGCCAGCCGAGAGCGCTTGGATGATTTTGTTGCCTATAGGAGTGTCGTTTTTCTTCATTCTAAAAATATAATAAGGTATATAAAGGGTTAATGGTGATGCAAAGGTACTTTTTTTTTGTCACTTTTTTAGAACTGTAGCGTAATTTATGAAGAAAATGACTTAATTTTGCGGTTTAAAAACTATTACCATGGAAGAAGAGATAAAAAAATGCGCCCAGATGCTTCTCGAAGGGAAAGTGATACTTTACCCTACGGACACTGTGTGGGGCATCGGTTGCGACGCCACTAACGACGAAGCCATTGAGAGAATTTACAATATCAAACAGCGACAGGAGAGCAAGAGCATGATTATCCTGCTCGACCGTATGGAGCGCATCCCTTACTACATCAGTCGCGTGCCGCTCATTGCTTGGGATTTGATGGAACATATCGACCGTCCCACCACATGCATCTATCCGCAAGCGCGCAATCTCTCTTCCAAAGCCATGGCTGCCGACCATAGTATTGCCATCCGTATCGTGCGCAATTCGTTCTGTCGCAAGCTGATAAAGGCTATCGACCGACCGCTGGTGTCCACTTCGGCCAACTTGTCGGGACAGCCAGCCGCGGCTACTTTTCATGAGATTTCTCCCGAAATTATCAAGCAGATGGACTACGTAGTGCCCGAAAAGTACGCCGTCTCCACCGACTATAAGCCGTCGCGCATCATCCGCTTTATGGATGACTATAATTTTGTGGTAGTGAGAGAATAGCGTAGAGACGCGGCGTGCCGCGTCTATGTTATACAATAAAAAAACGGACAACCTTTCGGTTGTCCGTTTTCAATATGTGTAATTCGTTGATTACAGCACGTGGTAGGGTTTCAAGATTTCCTTGCCGATCTCAACAGCCTTGATATTGTCGGGAATCAAGTGGTGGTGACGTTCGGGCAGAGATTTCTTCAAACCTTTTTCCAGCATTTCGCCAGTGATGATGGGTTTCACCTTCAGGAAGCCGCCCAGCACGATCATGTTGAACAGCTTGGAGATGCCGATTTCAGAAGCCTTGTCGGCAGCTGCCACCTGATAGATGTTGATATCTTTGCGTTTGGGATGTTCGGTGATGCCGTTGGGGTCGTAAATCAACAGACCGCCAGGTTTAACAGCCGACTCGAACTTGTCCATCGACTGCTGGTTGAGGATGATGGCGGTGTCGAACTGGTTAAGATAAGGAGAACAGATGCGTTCGTCGCTTAAGATAACGGTAACGTTGGATGTACCACCACGCATTTCAGGACCGTAGGAGGGAAGCCAGCTAACTTCCTTGTCTTGCATAATGCCGGCGTATGCAAGGATCTTACCCATTGAGAGCACACCTTGACCGCCGAAGCCTGCTATAATTATTTCTTCTGTCATTGTTCTAAAATTTAAGTGTTACTATTTTTTTCTCAATGAGAAACGGGTTTCATTGGGTTGGTCGAATGTGCCTACGCGTTCGATGAATTTCGGGTCGAACTTGCCGTCAACCTTCATGTCGCCGAGCGGGAAGAACTTCAGTGTGTTCTCTTCCATCCACTTGTTGGCCATCACGGGAGTCATCTTCCAGCCAGAGTTGCAGTTAGAGGTTACTTCTACGAAGGAAACGCCCTTGTTGAGTTTCTGGTTTTCGAAGGCCTGGCGGATAGCTTTCTTGCACTTGCGGGCCAAAGCGGGAGTATAGACAGCCTGACGGGTTACGTAGTAGGTACCAGGCAGCTGTGCCAACATCTCGGTGAGGCGCATGGTGTGTCCCATGATTTCAGGATCACGACCGTAGGGGCAGGTTACGGTTTCCATACCTTCGAGGGTGGTGGGAGCCATCTGACCGCCGGTCATACCGTAGATACCGTTGTTGATGAAAATCATGGTGATGTTCTCACCACGGTTGCAGGCGTGCATTACTTCGGCGCAGCCGATAGAGGCTAAGTCACCGTCGCCCTGGTACGAGAATACGAAGGTCTCGGGGCGCAGACGCTTGATGGCGGAGGCGCAGGCAGGAGCACGACCGTGGGCGGCTTCTACGAAGTCGATGTCAAAATAGTTATAAGCCAGTACAGAGCAGCCAACGGGAGAAATACCGATGACATTGTCCTGGATGCCCATTTCTTCGATTACTTCAGCCACGATTCTGTGAACTGTGCCGTGACCGCAACCGGGGCAATAGTGCATGGTGGCATCCGTCAAAACGGGAGTGCGTTTGTACACTAAGTTTTCGGGTTTGATTATATCTTCTCTTGTCATAATTTCAAGGACTTTAATTATTTAACCATTTTTTTCAATGCATCGAGAATCTCAACGGGAGTCGGGATGACACCGCCGTAGCGACCGTAATGTTCAACGGGAACTTTGCAGCCGACAGCTAGTTTCACGTCTTCGATCATCTGGCCGGCGTTCATTTCAACGCTCATGATCTTCTTCATGCGTCCGCCGATTTCGGCAACGGCTTTGGTCGGGAAGGGCCACAAGGTGATGGGGCGTACGAGGCCGACCTTGATACCTTCGGCGCGAGCCAGCTCGACAGTCTTCATGCAGATACGAGCAGCTGAGCCGTAAGCTACGAACAAGTATTCGGCGTCGTCGCATTGGATAGCCTCATGACGGGCGTCTTCCTCTTCGCACTTTCTGTACTTGGCTTGGATGCGCTCATTAACAGCTTCCTGTTTGAGGGCTTCCAGTTCCAAAGATGTAACGATGCGGTGCTTGCCAGTCGAGCGGTGACCAGTGGCAGCCCAAGGACAGTTCTTTTCGATATATTCGTTGGTCCAACGCGGTTTGTAGTCGTCAACCATCACTTTTTCCATTACCTGGCCGATAACACCGTCGGAGAGGATGGCCACAGGGTTTCTGTACTTGAAAGCCAAGTCGAAGCCGAGTTCTACAAAGTCGTACATTTCCTGTACCGATGCGGGAGCCAGCGTGATGAGTCTGTAGTCACCATGGCCGCCGCCCTTGGTGGTCTGGAAATAGTCGGATTGTGAAGGTTGGATGGTGCCCAGACCGGGGCCGCCACGAACCACGTTAACGCACAATGCGGGCAGCTCGGCACCGGCAATGTATGAAAGACCTTCCTGCATCAGTGAGAAACCAGGAGAGGAGGAAGATGTCATAACGCGTTTGCCTGTCGATGCGCCGGCATAAACCATGTTGATGGAAGCTAATTCACTTTCGGCTTGAAGTACAGCCATACCGGTAGTCAAATATGGTCTTTCAGCCATCAGGTGTTCGAGGACTTCGCTCTGCGGGGTGATAGGATATCCGAAGTATCCGTCGCAACCACAGCGGATGGCGGCCTCTGCAATGGCTTGATTGCCCTTCATTAATTTAAGTTCTTTTGCCATTTTTGAAGATGTTTAATGTTAATTGATAATTTTTGATTCAGAATGAAAATGAAAGGTTACTCCTTAGCACGGTAAACCTCGATAACGCCATCGGGGCAAATGACTGCGCAGTTGGCACAGCCGACGCAAGCGTTCTCGTCGATTACTTCAAGGTAATTGTAGCCCTTGCCATTGACGTGTTTGGACAGTGCGATGCACTTGTTCGGACACCCTGTAATACATACGCCGCAGCCTTTGCATTTCTCGGTGTCAATCACTAAAGCTCCTTTAAATGCCATAATTATAAGTTTTTTTGGTTAATATTATTGTTTTTAGTTAGTTATATCTTGCTGGAAAAATCGTGCTAAATTACAATTTTTTTCGTTACGAAATACGGTGTGCTTTTTTTTATTTTTTTGTGGTTTACATGCCTGTGGTACCGAACCGTTTACCCCAATTTCTCCTTGTACGCCTCGTATCCTGGCTCCCTGAACAGGAAGAAGTTCTGCTCCTTGTCAACCATGCCGATGGCAGGGTGCTTGACACCGTTGAAGAAGGTGGTCTTGACCATCGTATAGTGTATCATGTCGTCGAAAACAACCCTGTCGCCGATCTCCAGCGGCTCGGGGAAGGCGAAGTCGCCCATGCCCATAAAGTCGCCGGCCAGACAGGAGTTGCCGCCCATGCGGTAAACAAACTTGTCGCCCTCCGTCGGTTCGTGAGCCCCAATGATGGTGGGCTTGTAAGGCATCTCTAAGCAGTCGGGCATGTGGCACGAGAAGGAGACATTGAGGATGGCTGTCCGTATGCCCTTGTTCTCAACAATATCCTCTACTGTTGACACCAATACGCCAGTCTGCCAGCCTACCGCCTCGCCAGGTTCCAAGATGACCTCCTCTAAGTTGGGGTAGCGCTGTTTGAACGCCTTTAATATGTCGATGAGGTGGGCTATGTCGTAGCCCTCACGCGTGATGAGATGGCCGCCGCCCAGGTTGACCCACTTGCACTGCTTGATGAGGTGGCCGAATTTGGCTTCAAAACTCTCTAAACAATGCTCCAATGCGTAACTGTCGTTCTCGCATAGCGCATGCATGTGCAGCCCTTCAATGCCATCGGGTAACTGCTCGGGCATCTGCTCTACCGGTATGCCTAATCTGCAGCCCGGAGCCGCCGGATTGTACAGGTCGGTCTCAATCTCCGAGTATTCGGGGTTGACTCGCAAGCCGAAGCTGACCTTCTTGGGCGATTTTTGAGCCTGCTCCTTGAAACGATACCATTGGCTTAACGAGTTGAAAGTGAGGTGGCTGCTATAGATAAGCAGGTGTTCGAACTCGTCGGGCAGGTAAACAGGGGCGTAGGTGTGTGCTTCGCAGCCCATTTCCTCGCTGATGAGGCGCGCCTCGTTGAGCGAACTGGCGGTGGCGCCGTGCAGATACTCTTTTACCAAAGGAAACATACGCCAGAAAGCAAAGCCTTTGAGGGCGCAAATGATGGAGACACCGGCGCTTTGTTGCACCAGGTCTAACAATTGCAGGTTGGCTTCCAACGATTCTTCAAAAAGGATGTAGCAGGGCGAAGGATATTTCCCGTAGAGTTCGTCAATGGTATTCATGCGCGTTACAATAACTGTTGTGTGATTTGGGCGAGTAAAATCTTCTTGATTTTAACATCTTAATGAAGTACAAAAATACGATAATTTTCAGCAGATGACGCATCGGAAAATTCAAAAAGATAATGTATCTTTGCAGCACAAAATAAAGATTTGTTTATGGAAATAAATATAAAGTACTCCGAAGAAATGAAATTTGCTTTGGAAGAGGCTAAAAGCATCTCTGTCTTTTACCAGATTCCAACTGTGGGCATCGAACAGATTGTGGTGGGCATTTGCAAGTATCCCGAGTATAGCACGGTCAAGAATCTTTTCGACCTCTATAAAGTGGATATGAATATGCTGAGGACCAAGTTGGAGGAGATGTTGAGCAACTATGAGAATAAGAAGGAAGTGCAACTGGAAGAGGTTAAGTTGACGCATCAAGCGGAGCATACGTTGCGCCGTGCCTATCTGTTGGCTAAAACCTTTAGAGAGGAATGTGTTGAAGCACAGCATTTTATATTGGCATTATTACAGGAAGGTCCTGGCTATGATAATGTGGTTAAGATGTTGCTGAAGCGCTTCGGTTTGACATACGATTCGTTTTTGAGCGAGTTGAACGGCACTACAGAGGCGTCAGCTTCGCATGAGGAGGCCTTTTTCGCTGGCGGTGATGATGACGACGATCGTCGCCCGTCGCGCTCTCCCCGCGATACCGCTAAGGGTTCGGCAACACCCATGTTGGACAATTTTGGCAAGGATTTGACCAAGTATGCCCGCGAAGGGCGTCTGGATCCTATCGTGGGCCGCGAACGCGAGATGGAGCGTATTACTCAAATCTTGAGTCGCCGCAAGAAAAACAACCCCGTACTGATTGGTGAACCCGGCGTCGGCAAGTCGGCTGTGGCTGAGGGCTTGGCGATGCGCATCGTGCAGGGCAAGGTGTCGCGCACACTGCTTAACAAGCGCGTGGTGAGTCTCGATATGGCTTCACTGGTGGCTGGCACCAAGTACCGTGGCCAGTTTGAGGAGCGTATGAAGACCATTCTCACTGAGTTGGAAAAGAATCCTGATATCATCCTCTTTATCGATGAGTTGCACACGATGGTGGGTGCTGGCGGTTCGGGCGGCAGCCTCGATGCTTCCAATATGTTCAAACCCGCCTTAGCCCGCGGTGAATTGCAATGTATTGGTGCCACCACACTCGATGAGTATCGCCAGTATATCGAAAAGGACGGCGCCTTAGAACGTCGCTTCCAGAAAGTGATGATGGAGCCGACGACACCTGAAGAGACTATCGAGATTCTTCAAAATATAAAAGATAAGTACGAAGATCATCACATGGTCCGCTATTCTGATGAAGCCATCAAGGCCTGTGTGATGCTGACAAACCGCTATATTACAGATCGTTGTCTCCCCGACAAGGCTATCGATGCGTTGGATGAGGCTGGCTCGCGAACGCACATCGTCAATATTCATGTGCCAGATGAGTTGATAGAGGCTGAGAAAGAAATCGAAACACTTCAGAAGCTGAAAAACGACGCTGTAAAAGATCAGCAGTACAATGCCGCCGCCGGCTACCGCGACCAGCTGAAATTAGCCGAAGAGCATCTGGATATTATCAAACGTAATTGGGAGGAACAGGCAGATTTGCAGCGTCCTATAGTGACGGAAGAGAATATCGCTGAGGTGATTGCCATGATGACGGGCGTGCCTGTGCAGCGCATCGCTAAGAATGAAAGCGAGCGCCTGATGCGTATGGCCGACGAACTGCAAGGCAAGGTTATCGGTCAGGATGAGGCTATTGTCAAGATTGCCAAAGCTATTCGCCGCAATAGGGCAGGTTTGAAAGATCCTAACAAGCCCATTGGCACATTTATATTCCTCGGTCCTACGGGCGTGGGTAAGACGTACCTCGCTAAAGTGTTGGCTGAGTATCTGTTCGACTCGCAAGATACCATTATCCGCATCGATATGAGCGAATACATGGAGAAACATACCGTGTCGCGCCTCATTGGAGCGCCTCCAGGCTATGTGGGTTACGAAGAGGGCGGCCAGCTGACGGAGAAAGTGCGTCGCAAACCGTATTCCATCGTACTTTTGGATGAGATAGAAAAAGCTCACCATGATGTGTATAATGTTTTGTTACAGGTGTTTGACGATGGTCAGTTGACCGATGGCATCGGCCGTAAGGTTGACTTTAAGAACACCATTATCATCATGACATCCAACATCGGCTCGCGCGAGTTGAAGGATTTCGGTACAGGCATGGGCTTTTCCACTTCAGCTAAGGATGCCAACCGCCAGAAGGAAGCCAATATCATTCTCGAAAAAGCGCTGCAGAAGAGTTTTGCTCCCGAGTTTATCAACCGTATCGATGATATCATCTATTTCAACAGTCTGGAAAAACCAGAAATCATGAAAATTATTGATATAGAGTTGAAAAAGTTGTTTGAAAGAGTCGAGGCCATGGGACTGTCGGTGACGATTACCGACAAAGCCAAGGAATTCCTGGTTGACAAAGGCTGGGATAGCAATTATGGTGCCCGTCCGTTGAAACGCGCCATCCAGAAATATGTTGAGGACTTGCTGGCCGAGGAGATTCTCAAACAATCGCTGGCCGGAAGGACTGAAGTGACAGTGGATTACGACGATGTTCGCGAAGAAATGGTAGTGCTTTCCGCCGATTCTGTTGAGGCTCTTCCTGAATCAGAAGAAGCCGCTTCTTAGTTCATAGCCATGAAACTGAAAATCTCGCGTAGTTGGCTGCTGGCCATTGGCTTTGTCCTCATTTTCGTCTGCTATTTCGTGATGCGTGCGCGGACGTATAAGCAGAGCGAGTTTACTGTTGGCGTGGTGATGAACGACCAACAGAACAAGCCTACGTTTGCTGGCGACATTGAGATGAACCTCTATTACTTCATCGGGGAGGAAGAGTATTGCGTGCCGACCTATCAGTATCCCGACAAAGAGAATTCCATTGTATGCGTGCGCTACCTGCCAGAGTCGCCCGAAAAGGGGAGCATTTACACGCGTGGCGATTTCTGGTTTCTGAAAATGCTCTGGCTGTTGTTGCCGATGATGATTTGGGCGGCTATTGTGCTCTCGTTTATTGATGAAAACGACCAGGTGATATTTATCCTTTCAAGAAATAAACAGTGTAAGAATAATCCTACTAATTCTCAGTCACATCATGTTATACCTGATTCCGACCCCGCTGGGCGAAAATGACTTTAGCGCCATTTTTCCTGCTATTAACGAGGAGATTATCAATACGATAGATGATTTTATCGTAGAAGATCTGCGTACAGGTCGCCGCTTTGTCAAAAAAGCGGGCATGCGCAAACCTATCGACACGCTGAACTTTATGCTGCTCAATGAGCATACACGCGAGGTGGATGCCAAGCAATATCTACAGCCCTGTTTGGAAGGGAAACATGTAGGTCTTATGTCCGATGCGGGCACGCCCTGTGTGGCCGACCCCGGTCATGTGATTGTGGCCGCCGCTCATCGTCTGAATATTCCCGTGGTGCCGCTGGTGGGACCTAATTCCATCATCATGTCGTTGATGGCGTCCGGGCTCAATGGCCAGAATTTCGCCTTTAACGGCTACTTGCCTGTCGAGCGCGACCGCCGCGAAAATGCCCTGCGCACACTCGAGGGACTGATGTATAAACACAATCAGACACAGATATTTATCGAAACACCTTATCGCAACAACCACATGATTGAATCGGTGCTACAAGTGTGCAATCACGCCACTATCCTGTGCGTGGCCGCCGATGTCGCAACACCTCAACAAACCATTGTGTCAAAGACGGTTGGTCAGTGGAAAAAAAGCCAATATGATTTCCACAAACGCCCAGCCGTATTTCTGCTTGGCAAGTAAGTTTCAATGTGCAATTTATAATTTATAATGTATAATTGTACATTGTAAATTATTAATTGTCAATTGTTTATTGTTTGGTTCAGCCAGTACGATATCTGCTGTAACACAATAGGATTAAAGGTCTGCGAGATCTCTCCGTATTCAGTAAAAAGTCCCGTTTCGCAAGTTTGAAACAGGTGGTTTACGTTGGGTATCGCTTCGCACTGGACTTGTGGATTCTTTTTGGTGTATTTCTGTATGATGGCAAGGTTGGTCTTGTAATACACTTGCGTGTCTTTCTCGCCATTCAGTGCATAAAGTGGGCAGGTGATTTTCGAAAAATAGTATGAAGGGTTGATTTTGAATAGTTTGAACATCCAAGGGTTGAACAGTTGTTGCGACATAATTAGCTGCTCTTTTTTGGTGAGG
This sequence comes from Bacteroidales bacterium, assembly GCA_016285615.1. The sequence goes on along the minus strand of JAEERB010000009.1, from coordinate 14,152 downwards.
TGCGATGCCTCAATCTGCTCGGGCGTCATCTTGTCGGTGCGCTGTTGGATGTATTTCATAAATTTGGTGGAGGCTGCTTGGATGGTCGGCTCGCTCTCCATGATTTCGTAGATGCCCTGATTGAGTTTCTGGCTGTTCTTGCGTTGTGCAGCCGTGGCGTTCGAGTCTAACACGAATTGGTTTTGATAGAGCAAAGTGTTCTTCAGGTTGTCGGCCATACCTGCCAGTGAAACCACAAAGGCCACATCTTTGTTGCGTGCGGCGACCATGGCTGCAACCAATCCGCCTTCACTGTGGCCTATCAAGCCGATAGGGCTGCCTTCCAGTCGCGGATGCTTAGCCAGTTCAGCCATGATAAATTCTACCACTTTGGCGAAATCATAGGTGGTGCATTGCGCAAAAACTGCCGGCGGCAGGTCGTCATAGCGGAAAACAGCGTATCCCAAGCGTGTGAGATGGTCGGCAATGACGAGGAACGGCTTGTGCATATAGATGGTCTCGTCGCGATCCTGCCAGCCAGAGCCGGAAATCAGGATAGCAGTGGCCTTCGGTGTTCCATGGGGCAACGTCAGCGTGCCGTACACTTTGGCTTTGGAGTTGCCCACAACCGATTGGGCGTCAAGTGTGATGAAGTCCTCTTCGTAAGGGTAGGGCAGTTTGGGCGTTTGCGGTCGCAGATACATCTTTCTGTTTTCCACTTTTGCCATGGTGAGGGGTAGCGATGTGCCGCTTTGTGTGAATGTGCCAGAGATGGTTCTATTGGCGTTCAGACGACCGCTAAATTTGATTCTCAAAGGATCTATGGCGAAGTTGATGATGCTGTCAACACACGAGAACCCCGACAGCTGGATGCCTGTGGAGTACTGGTCGGGACTGTCCAACTCGACATGTACCGAGTCGCCGTTCTCTTTGACTACCATGACCGTCGTTAGGGAATATTCATCGCTGATATGTAGTTTGCCTTCCCAAATGCCTTTGATGTGGGCGTAGGGATGCTCTTGAGCCGATAATCCCCATAGGCAGGCACAGAGTGTCAGCAACAAAAAGAACTTTTTCATAAGTGTTAATTGTTGGGTAATAAAGAGTCAACGAATTCCTTGCGGTCAAATACTTGCAGTTGGTCGATTTTTTCGCCTACGCCGATGTACTTGACGGAAATCTTGAATTGGTCGGAGATGCCGATGACCACACCACCTTTGGCTGTTCCGTCTAACTTAGTGATGGCTAATGAGTTGACTTTTGTGGCTGCTGTAAATTGACGGGCTTGTTCCATGGCATTTTGGCCTGTTGAGCCATCCAGTACCAGCATCACTTCGTGCGGAGCGTCGGGTATCAGTTTGGCGACCACATTCTTGATTTTGGTCAGCTCGTTCATCAGGTTGATTTTGTTGTGCAGACGGCCAGCCGTGTCGATGAGGACCACATCAGCTTTCTTGGCGATGGCTGATGCCACGGTGTCGTAGGCGACGGCTGCAGGGTCAGCGCCCATGGCTTGTACAACAATGGGGACGTCGGCGCGTTTGGCCCAAATCTCCAGCTGGTCCACGGCGGCGGCTCTAAAGGTGTCGGCAGCACCCAGTATCACCGAATAGCCTTTCTTCTTGAACTGGTATGCTAATTTACCGATGGTGGTGGTTTTGCCCACGCCGTTTACACCCACAACTAAAATGACGTATGGCGTGTCGTGCGGCGGAAGTTCAAAATCTCCCAAATCAGGATGGTCCTTTTCCATGAGCAGCGCGGCGATCTCTTCGCGCAGAATGCTGTTCAACTGCTCGCTCCCAATATATTTGTCCTTGGCAACTCGTCCTTCAATACGTTGGATGATGTTGAGCGTCGTCTCCACGCCCACATCCGAAGTGACCAAGGCCTCCTCCAGACGATCGAGCACTTCGTCGTCAACTTTGCTCTTGCCGACTACGGTGCGCGCCAATTTGGAAAGGAAATTCTCTTTCGATTTCTCTAAGCCTTTGTTGAGTTCTTCTTTTTTCTCTTTTGAGAATAATGAAAATAGTGCCATGATGATTTTTTCTTACGGAGCAAATATACGAAAAAAGCTGAAATGATTTCTCATTCCAGCTCCTTTCTTACCATGAAAACAAAAATATTACTTTTTAGATAAAAAGTCTTTGATATTAGTGGACTCTACAATAGCTTCTTTGAATGTGTAGGCCCCAGTTTTGGGTGAACGTTCCATCTTTACAACTCTGGTGTAAGATACGCCACCTTCTTTCTTTAATGTTGCAACAACTTTCTTTGCCATTTTTTATCGGTTTTATTTGATTTCTTTATGAACAGTTACTCTTTTCAAATAGGGATTGTATTTCTTTAATTCCAATCTCTCAGTAGTGTTTTTGCGGTTCTTTGTCGTAATGTATCTCGACATGCCAGGAACGCCACTTGCCTTCTGTTCGGTGCATTCCAAAATTACCTGTTGTCTAGCTTCTTTATTCTTCTTTGCCATGATGATATGTTTTTAGGCTGTTATTCAGCGTAAATTTTTCGGTTGCAAAAATACACTTTTTTTTTGAAAATTAATGCTTTTTGAAAAAATATTTCTTTATTTGATTTTTGTTGTTAATGTATTGATGTTCAATTATTTCAATACCCAATATTTGCTGTTGACAGAGGCGGCGTATGCCTGAGCCTCGCTTTCGGTCGTAAAAATTCCTATGCAAACGCGTATCCTCTGACTGCCGCTTTGGCGCAAAATGACGGGGTTGTGTGACTCCAAATGACGCTGCTTGATGTGCATCTTGGCTTCGCCCGCGGTGACAAAACTGCCGGCGATGACGTAGTACTTGCCCGCTTCAAAGTCGATTTCTGGAATCTCGTTGTTGCTGCTTGCAGGCATGACAGGGCGGACAACCGTCGGCTCGGGCTGCTCTGGAGTGGCGATAACTGCCGTTACTAACGTGTCAACAAAGCTCGTGTCTTCAATAACCAACGAGGTGTCTTCGTCTATCGGCTCAATAGGTGTCGTTGGAATGGTGTCTGTAATGACGGCCTTCGAATCGCGCCACTGGTGGTAATAGGCCATGATTTTGTCGCGATAGAGATAGCCTGCAACAAGAAGTCCGATGATGAGAATCGAGAGCAGGAGGAATATTCCTCTGAATTTTGGAGGCTTGGGCACCTCGACGTCTGTTGTTTCTGGCGTCTCATCTTCAACGACAGGCTGCGCATGTTCTTGCTCCGTCTCAACTACTTTTTCTTCTTCAACCGTCTCTTTTTCAGTTGTTTCGGCTACGGCAGATACGGGCTCAACCGCCGTCTCTTCAACCACTGTCTCTGTCTCCACTTTGGGCGTTTCTGGCTCTTCAATCACGGGCTCCGGCTCAACAACCGTCTCTTTAGTTGCCGTTTCGGGCTCTGTAACTACAGTCTCCGTCTCTTCAACTGTCGGCGCCGGCTCTTCTGCTGTGGGTTCTTCCTTAGGAGCTTCTTCGGGTTGGCCAGGGTTGAAGATAGCCGCTGTGGAGATTTCCGCAACTGTGATCTTCTTTTTCCGACCGCGTTTCTTCTCGGCAACAGGCTCCATGCCTTCAAATTCGGTGTTTAGAAAGGGAATGTCTTCACTGGTGAAAGAAAGCTTGCCATCTTCTTCTGCAAAGGTTCCAAAGCCCGCTAACGCCACTTTCTCGCTTTTTTGAAGGCGCTGCTTGAGACTGAGCGTCCACTTCTTTACCTCTTCGTCTGCCGCTCTCACATCCATATTCTCTTGGTTGGCTAAGGCAAGAATAAGGGCGAAACCGTTGCCGTCGGCATCTTCCTGCAGTATTACTTCGTTGTGAGGCGGAATAAGTTGGTCACCTTCGGTCATGGCCTCGTGGAATATCTTCTTGAAAAGACCTAACCCGTTGACATAAACCTCCCCGTCTTTCTTTAATAATTCTATTATATGCTTAATAATCATCGTCTTATAATTGTCAATTATAAATTGTTAATTGTAAATTATTCATTGTGAATTGTAATCCTCGTCAGGTCATCGGGCGTGTCTACACCAATACCTTCGTATTCGCTTTCGGCGGTGTATATTTCAAAGCCGTTCTCAAGCCATCTTAGCTGTTCCAGTTTCTCGGCCTTTTCCAGACTCGATTCGGGCAACTTGATCAGTTGGTCCAATGTCTGCTTGCGGTAGGCGTAAATGCCAATGTGTTTGTAATACTGCGGTGTCACGGTACCTGCATTGCGCACGTAAGGTATGGGCAAACGACTGAAATAGATAGCCTTATGCTGTTTGGATATGACGACTTTCACCTTGTTGGGGTCGTTAATTTCGTCTGGATTGTCAATCTCTTTGATGAGGGTGGCAATTTGTATTTGCGGATTTTGGAAAAGTTCGGCCAAGCTGTTGATTTCGTTTTTGGTGATGAAGGGTTCGTCGCCTTGGATGTTGATAACCACGTCATTCTCGGATAGTTGTAGACTTTGAGCCACTTCACCACAGCGGTCGGTACCCGACGGATGGAGTGGGGAGGTCATGACCGCCTTGCCGCCGAATTTCTCCACGCATTGTAGAATACGTTCGTCATCAGTGGCCACCACCACGTCGTCGGCGTCGGAGGTCAGCGCGGCTTCGTAAACATGTTGTATCATGGGCTTGCCGTTGATTTGAACCAGAGGCTTGCCTGGGAATCGTGTGGAGGCGTATCTGGCAGGGATGATAACGAAGGTTTTCATGCGTTAGATGTTTGGGTTCGGTAAACTGTACAAAAGTAATCTAAAATTTTGATATGCCGCAAAAAACATAAAAAAAAGACCGGCAAAATACCGGTCTTTTTCAGGTATGAGTGATTTCTTATTTTACGTAGAAATGATGTCTTCTGTCCAGAGTGGGCATCTTGTCCTTTAAGCCTTGGAGAAGCACGTTTTCGTTGCGGCTTCTGCCAAGAACGATGTTACGCAGACCTGCTTTCTCCATGTAGAGATTGGGAGTGGGAGTGCCGTCCTGATAGTTGTGAACGCTGACAAGATATAAGGACTGTTTGCCAGAAACAACGTTGATCTTGTTGTCTGCGGGCAAGGTGAAAATCTTGCCGATGGCGTTGTTTTCAACATTCGAGTTCTGGTAGAATTCCATACCGAAGGCCAAGGTGACGCTGTCGCGTGCCTCTGAACCGTATTTCATGGCGATGTCAGACATGCTCTTGCCAGTAGCCACATCAGCTTTCAGCTTTTCTTCAATCATGTTGATTTTCTTTTCAGCGGTCAGTTCAGCCTCAATGTCAGTCTTCACGTCTTTGAACTTGGCAATGCCTTTTTCATGGATGGCTTTGAGAGAAGCAACGGCAAACACTTGGTTGTTGAGGTTGTAAACATCGGAGATGTTGTCCACCTTGGTTTCGTCGTTGAAGGCCCATGAAACGATGTCGCGGCAGTTGCCCAGTTGACCAACGTTGGCGGCCATGCTGGTTACGTTAAAGCCGTTAACCAACTGGATACCTTTTTGGTTGGCGTTTTCAACCAGTTCTTTGTCGCTGGTGGCTGAAGCTGCCAAGTTGCTGGCTTCATTACGGATGCTCTTGACGGTAGCGTCAGAAGCTTTGATTTCGTAAGGATAGATAGCGAATTGACGTTTCTCTTTCAGCTGGGTGCGTTGCAGTACTTGGTAAACAATGAAGGCACCGCCGGCGTCATTTACGTAAACGCCACCATCACGAAGCACTAACAATGAATCGTATAAATTACGGTAGGTGTTTTTCTCTTCAATCCACAGAGTGGTGTCGCTGGCGTTACGTCCTGCCATGTATTTGGGCAGAATTTCGAACGTGCTGTTGGGGTTAGCCTTGAGCAGGTTCTTCAAGCTGTCGGCTTCTCTTCTGGCAGCCTTCTTGGTGCGGGTACCTGTAGGATTCTGTGAATTCTTGTAATCTACAACCATATAGGCAATCTGCAATGAGTCAGGACGCATAGCAGCACCGTAAACCTTACCAAAATACCAAACGATGTCTTGATAGGTGAAGGGTTCGATCATAGAACCAACAGGACGTTGGAAAATGAGCGTGTCAAGCACGTCAAGGGTGATGTCTTCAGCTGTGTAATAGGTGCTGTCAACCTGTCCAAGCATCTCGCTAACATTGAAGTGGGCGATAGAAGGAGCAGCTACAAAACGTGCGTAAGCGGCTCTTACGGTGTCCTCAATCGTCTTCAGGTCTTCCTGAGTGGGAAGAATGGGGAAGATGGCCACGTCGATGTCACGACTGTCAATCTTGTTTTCAAAACGTGATTTGTGAGCTTTGTAGAAGTCTTTCATCTCTTTGTCGCTTACGGTAGCGGCAATGTCATTGAAAGCTTGGTTGCCGGGGTTGATGAGAGCCAACTCAACTTGTGCTGATTTGTTGTCGGCAGCGAATTGCTTTGCCAACGGATCAGAGAAGTACAAAGAGGCTTGGGCCAACAGATAGTAGCTCTGTTTTTTTCTTTCCATAACGGCAAAATGCTCGATAGCCTTGTAAGCATCGTAAAATTCCTTGGCACCTTCCTGATCTTTGTAGGATTCGATGTTGGAGAGAATGCTGTAGGCGTTTTCGGCACCGTAGCTGGTGGCCAGCATTTGGAACAAACGGGCTAACAGTTGGTCGGGTTGTTGGGTTCTTAAACTAGCCAGGATTTCAGCGGCAACGTTTTCCACCATCTCATCGGTGTAAACCATACCCAGTTTCTTCAACTCTTTGTCTAAAACCTTTTCTTCCAAAATCTGATCCCAGGTCATAGCATGTACCTGATAGGTTTCAGATTCTTCCAAAGAACTTTTTTCGTAGAACAGTCTGAAAAGAGCCGTGTTCTGCTCGTAAACTTTCTGGTATTCCTTGTCAATTCTCTCATTGTCGATTTTCCCCATGGTGTATTTGTTGGAGAAAAAGGTGGTTACTTTGGAGAAGTCACCCAGAATAAATGCAAGTAATGCGACACCGATGATGACCATCAGAAGTACGCCATGTTTGCGGATTGCGCCAATTGCTGCCATATTATTTTGTTTTAATTAGTGTTTTAATTTTAAGTTTGCAAAAATACAAATTTTTTCTTTCAAAAATCATCTAATTTTTGATAAAAGGTAATAATGCCGATTTTTCAGGTGATGATGTGACAAAAATAGGGGCGAATGATCATTCGCCCCTACGATTTGGGAAATAGATTTTGTTATGCTTCGTCGTTTTTGACAATCAACTGCAAGGTGGTTCGATTTCGTTGCTCTACCAAAATTTCGCGTCCGTTTACCACTTTGTCAGCCAGTTTGTTAGTGTAATGTCGGATGGTTATCAGCTCGACCTTCTCGTTGTACTTGATTTTGTATTTTTGCGACAGCAACTCAATGGCTTTGGCTACGCGCGGCTGGTTGTCGATACAGATGGAGAAACTTAATGCTGAGTTCTGCATCAGGTTTATTTTCAGTCTGTTGGATGAAAGAATACCGAAAATTTCACAGAGGTTGTCGGTGTCTATGAATGCAAAATCTTTGGGAAAGATTGAAATGAGAATCTGGTTGCGTTTGAAGATGTAGGATGGGGTGAGTTTGCCAGGGGCATGGTCCGAGATAAGACTGCCTTCGGTTTCGGGTTCGCAGAACGATTTGACATACAACGGGATGGATTTGTTCTGCAACGGCTTCAAGGTCTTCGGGTGGATGATGCTGGCGCCGTAGTACGACAGCTCGATGGCTTCGTCGTAAGGTATGTGGTCCAACTTGACGGCATCGGCATAGTATTTTGGGTCGGCATTGAGCAAGCCGGGCACATCTTTCCAGATGGTGACGCTCTCGGCGTTGAGCGAGTAGGCGATGATGGCTGCTGAGTAGTCGGAGCCCTCGCGACCGAGGGTGGTGGAGAGGTTGAGCATATTGCCGCCAATGAAGCCCTGCGTGATGGCGATAGGGTTATTCATCATGCAGCGGGCAATGGCAACCTGTATCGAGCCTTCCGAGGCGTCCCAATCAACTTTGGCCTCGCGGTAGGTACTGTCGGTGCGGATGATGGTGCGCGCGTCAATCCATTGGTTTTTCTTGCCCACCATGTTCAGATAGGTGGAAATAAGCGTGGTGGAGAGCAGCTCGCCGTAGCACACAATGCGGTCGTACTCGTAGTCGTACTGCTCGCTGTGGCGCGTCGAAAGGATGTTGGCCAGCGCGTTCAGTTGCTCGTCGAGCTTGTCGGTGATGACTTTTGCATCGGCTGTCAGTTCTTGCGCAATGGTGTAGTGCTTCTGCTTCAGCTCGTCAAAAAGTGCCCATACGGTGTCACTGTCGGCCAAGTAGGCGTCCAACAACTTCTCCATGTGGTTGGTGGTCTTACCGATGGCTGAAATGACAACGACTAACTGCTCGCCTGCGTACAGGTCGAGGATATGTTGCAGGTTTTTAACCCCTGCGGCGTCTTTAACCGACGCACCGCCGAATTTGAAAACTTTCATAACTCAAATGTTTAATGGTTATCCCCAACGGGGATATTCTTCATAACAAAAGTACTATATATTTATTGTATGAATGTGCTTAGAAAAAAAATATATGAACGGTGCATTGTGAATGAAAAAACGCCGAACTCATACGAGCCCGGCGTTTTTGGAAGAGAAATGTTTTCTATCTTTAATGCTTGATAATCTTCACCGTTTGGCTGTCTGCCTTTAACAAGTAAACTCCGTTGGCGAAAGAGGTCAAATCAATACGAACAGTTTCGTTGTCGATGATTTGCGCTTTCATCAGTCGGCCTTGCATGTCGTAGAGGCGCAACTCGCTGCCCATAGCCTGACCGCTCACGTGTACGGTAACATAATTGGTGGTCGGGTTGGGGTAGATGCTTCTTACGATGTCGAAGTCGTGAATGCCTTCGGGGATGATGGCCGTCAAGTGCAGTACCACTACGCTGTCGCAACCATTGGCGTTGGTCAGTGTGAGGGTGTGGTCGGTGGTGCCAGCCTCGGTGGGCGTAACGTCAAAGCCGTTCTTGTTGTAAGTTTCGCCTACATTAACGGTGTCGCTGATTTCTACCTTGTCGGTTTTGTTAATAGTAAGTTCAAACGTCTTGGTTACGGTGATCACGTTTTCTGGGTAATAGAACTCCCCATGCCACATGGCTATAAGTTCAATGGTGTACTTGCCAGCGACCATGGTATCGGGAATGACTACGGAGCTGCCGTCCGAGAGTTGTTGCTCGTCGCAGAACCAAGCGTAATCGTCGGCTGAACTGATGGCGGTCAGTGTGGTGCTGGTGCCTTCGCAGATTTCAGTTTCACCTTCTATGGTAATGTTGGTATCGATGGGAACGGGCAGGGTGGTGAGCGTTAAGGTGACGGTGCTGTCGCAGCCAAAGGCATTGGTTAAAGTCAACTTGTGCTCTGTGTCACCAGTTTCGGTTGGAGTGATGTCAAAGCCGTTCTTCTTATAGGTTTCGCCCAAAATCACAGTGTCCTTAATGTTAACAAGGTCAACGCGGTTGATACGCAGCGCAATCTCGCGAGTGAGGGTGGTTGCGGGAGAACCATCGGGGGTCCATGTGGCTACCAAACGGATAGTGTAATCGTTGGGTTTTAAGTTGTTGGGTATGTCGCAAATTTCATCGGAGGATACTTTGTCACCATTCAGATACCACTCGTATTGGTTGGCAGTACTGGTGGCTATTAACGATGTTGCGTTACCTTCGCAAAGGCTGATGTCACCAGTCGGCGATACAATCAACGTGGTGTCAATTGGAATGGGCAACGTCTTGAGAGTAAGGGTTACAATACTGTCGCAACCATGGGCGTTGGTCAGTGTCAAGGTGTGCTCGCTGGTACCCACTTCGGTTGGTGTGATGTTGAAGCCGTTCTTCTTGTAGCTGTTGCCATAGATGATGCTGTCGCTGAGGGCGGTTTCGCTAGCGGCATAAACTGATAACGTGATATCTTTTGAGAAGTGGATGGTGACGTCGTTGTCAGAGTCATACCAAGAACCTACAATATGGATGGGATATTCGCCTTCAGCAAAAGTGGAGGGCACTTGCCACTGGCTTTCATTGGAAAGCACTTCAGAACCATGATACCAAACGTAGGAATCGGCTTTGCCGGAAGCGGTTAATATGTTGTCGGCGCCTTCACACATTTGGGTAGAACCTTTGATGGTAATGGTAGTGTCGATGCGCGAGGCCATAATCACTTCTACCGTGTGCGTCTTGTTATCGGTCATGTTTAAGTTGTAGGTCGATACTTTGCCTTTGTCTTGACCATCAACGAGAACATTGTAGATAACTAGGCTGTTAATGGGGGTGAAGGTGAAATTAGCGGCTTGGGCGCTGGATTCGGTGTTCTTTGTGGTGAGCGATATGCTTTTTGATTTGATGTTAATGTTGCCCAACAGGCTATTGCCATCATTGTTCATGGTTACTTTGTCTTCGGCATCGATGTTGATATTGCCTTTGGCGGAAAAGGTTTGTCCGTTGTGCTGAGTGATTCCTTTGGTAGATACAATGTTCACTTCCTTGGCATTCTCGTCAAGAGCAACGCCGCCCAGTGTGAGCGATTGGTTAGCAGCTGTGCCCGTTTTATAAGCGTGGAAGTCGCTGAAAGATACGCTGGTGCCGTTGGTTACGTCAATAATTTCGATGATGAAGACCTTGCAGTTGTTGAGTTGTAGCCCCTCGTTGCTCCAGAATTCTTTTTTGAAAAGCGAAAGCGGCAGGGTGATGTAGCCGTCCTCATCGGCAGCGGTTAAAGGAATACCATTGATAAAGTATTCAAACATAGCGGTGGCGCAGTTCGACAGCCCTATGTTAAGTGTGCCGGCCGTGCCGTTTTTTACGTCCACTTTGAAACGGATTCCTTCAGCATTGGTCAGGTCGTTGAAGAAGTTAGCGGGGTAGGCGCCCAAAGCTTGGCCAGCTAAGGTGCCGTCACGGTCCATATTCTTGAATCCCATACCTTTAGTGCCGGTAAAGTCGGCTTGGGCGGTCATGGTGAATACGCCATTAGCCACCGTGAATTGGGTGTTGGTGGTGAAGTCGTACATCTTGTAGCCGCCGCCCAGGTCGGTAATGCTGGGACCGATATGTGAAGCTGTGGCAATGAGGTTGTTTATCTGTGTCTGGGTCCAATTGGTGAAGCCAGGCATATATATACGGTCGTATTTCATCATTCTGTCGGCAATAGTCACTTTGTCGGCCTTGATATTGGTGACGCCTGTCATGTTGCCTGCCAACAAGGTAATCTCTGAAGTCTTGTTGGTAGCCGTGATGATGGACAAGCCGCCGCCATTGGCTACTCGGATGGTGCCGCTGGCATATTTGTCGGTAAGAAGGGTCAGGTTAATGTTGCGGTTGCATCCCGACAGGTTCAGTACAACATTGCCGCTGATGGTGATGTTGTCGAAGGTAAGTGTCAGCTGACCGTTGGCATTGGTAATCATGGTGGTCAGGTCGGCAGCGGTGAGTGTGTAGTCGTGTCCGCGCTCGCCTATGCCCGTCATGAAATCCCCAATAGGAAGGGTGCTGCTGGTTCCTGTGGCCGAGATAATCAGATTACCGCCAGGATTGCCGGCAGAAAGCTGTTGCCATCCTAGGAAAATGAAGGCGATAATAAATAATAAATGTTTGATTTTCATAATTTTAGAATTAAAAATGAATATTTTTGTTTTTATAAAAAAAGGAGTCCGACATGGTTGTCAGGACTCCTTCGAATGTATGTGAGAATTATTGTTTGATGATTTTCACTGTCTGGCTGTCAGCTTTCAACAGGTAAAGGCCGTTGGCGAAAGATGTCAAGTCAATGCGAACAGTTTCGTTATCGATGATTTGTGCTTTCATCAGTCGGCCTTGCATATCGTAGAGACGCAGTTCGTTACCCATAGCCTGACCGCTCACATGTACGGTGATATGGTTGGTGGCAGGGTTGGGGTAGATGCTTCTTACGAGGTTGAAGTCGTGGATGCCTTCGGGAATGATGGCTGTCAGGTGCAGTACCACTACGCTGTCGCAACCATTGGTGTTGGTCAGCGTGAGGGTGTGGTCTGTGGTGCCGGCTTCGGTGGGTGTAACGTCAAAGCCGTTCTTGTTGTAAGTTTCGCCTACATTAACGGTGTCGGTAAGTTCCACGTGGTCGGTCTTGTTGATGGTCACATCAATGGTTTTGGTAACAGTTATTTGATCTTCAGGAATGATGCTTCCGCCGAGCCATGTGGCCTTGAGTTTGATGGCATATTGGCCAGCGGGTATGCTGTCGGGAATAACTACGGAACTGCTGTCTGAGAGTAAGATTTCGCCGTAAGTCCAAGAGTATGAGTCGGCGGTGCTGGTGGCTGTCAGCGTGGTGCTGGTGCCTTCGCAGAATTCGGTTTCACCTGCGATGGTAAGGGTGGTGTCCACATCTTCGCCTTCGCCAAAGATAACTCTGAGCGAGTGTGCGGCATTGTCGCTCATCTTATATTGCCAAAAGGTTACAGCTCCTTGGCTAGTGCCGTCAGCAATCAAGTCCTTCACTTTCAGGTTTCCAGGAGGCACAATGGTGAAGTCTGCCGTGGTGGGATCTGACATTAAATTGCTGAACATGATGTTGATACTTTCGGCCTGGAGGGTGAATTCACCACTGAAATGGTTGTATCCGTATGTTTTGTTCAAAGTTATATCTTTGGCAATCATGTTGATATTACCCACTAAATTGATTTGCGAAGCGGTGCCGGGTTGGTAAATGTTTCCTGTGGTTTTAAAGGTTACCTCTTTGATGTCTTGCTCCATATATATTTGTGTTAAAGGCATCTGTCCACGAGTGCCTTCGTTCAATTTGTAGGCGTGGAAATCGCTGAAAGAAACACTGGTACCTTCTTTAACATCGATAATTTCAATAATGAATACGATGCAGTTGTCGAGTTGTAGGCCTTCGTTGCTCCAGAATTCTTTTTCGAAGAGTGAGAGGGGCAGAGTCACATAGCCGTTATCATCAGCTGCGGTCAAGGGGATGTTGTAGATGAAATACTCGAAAAATCTTCCTACATCTTCGCGACAGTTTGAAAGTCCGATGTTAAGAGATCCGGCCGAGCCGTTATTAACATCCACTTTAAAGCGGATGCCATCAGCACCAGTCAAATCTTTGAAGAAGTCGGCAGGATAGGCTCCCAACTTTTTGCCAGCCAAGGTGCCTTCGCGGTCCATGTTCTTGAATCCCATACCTTTATCATCGCTGAAGTCTGCTTCGGCAGTCATGGTAAACACTCCATTTTCAACCGTGAATTTGGTGTTGGTGGTAAAGTCGTTGGCTTTGTAGCCGCCACTCAATTCGGTGATGCTGGATCCGATATGCGAAGCTGCTGCAATCAGTTTGTCCAGTTCTTCTTGTTTCCAGTTGGTGAAACCAGGCATTTCAATGCGATCGTAAGTTTGTGTCATATCTGAAAAGATGACATGGTCGACTTTGAAGCAGTTTTTCATACCTATGAATTCTTTGCCCGTCAGGGTAAGGGTAGAGGTTTTGCCCTTGTCGGTGAGGATGGTAATGCTACTGTTTGTGTTGACCGTGATTTTGCCGTTAGCGGATGTTACCAGCAAGGTCAGATCGATGTCCATGTTGGTGCCGGTGAAGTTCAGTTCAACGCCGCCGTTGATGGTGAAGTTGTCGAATGCGAGGACCACCTTGCCATTGTTTGCTGCGATAAGTTTGGCCAAGTCAATGGTGTTAATGGTGTAGCCACGGCCTGTCTCACCAATGCCGGTAAGCCAATCTCCCATGGGCGGTTTTTGGGTCGTGCCAATGTGGGTGATGGTCAGGTTACCATTGATAGCACTCACTTTGGCAGGCATCATGCCTAGCATTACGATGAGAACTGAAATGAATAAAATGTAGAATTTTCTCATAATTATTAGGTTTTTAATAAATTGAATGACTAATGTTTTCTAAATGCAAATATACAACTATTTTAACATATTTGAAATATGTTTTTGAATTTGGAAATTATTAACAATTGTAAATTATCAATTGTTAATTGTCAACACGGTCACCTCAGGGTACATTCCAAATCGTGCGGGCATGCCGGTGGCTGCCAATCCGGGGTTGACATACATTTGTTGTTCGCTGTTGCGGGAGTTTTTGTACAGGCCGCCCCATTGTCGGAACATGAGTATCGATGGGGAAAAACGCAGGCGCTCGCTTAACACACCGGCCTGCATGCCGTGCGTGTGGCCGCACAAGGTCAGCTTGG
>JAEERB010000110.1 GCA_016285615.1 Bacteroidales bacterium | reverse complement strand
TTAAGCATTTGCGTCCATTCCTTTTCACTCGGCACATGCCAGCCATCCGGACATGGACCTTGCAGACCTAACGCGGTGTCAAGAGGATTTACCTTAAGATAATCGATATTGTTCGTCACAGCGTAATAATTATAGAGATGACCATATAAAGCCACATTGGCCGTATCATAGTTTGGATCAAAGTAATAGGCATTCTGAGTAGAGGTAGTGTATCTTTGTTCAATCTGCGTACCATCAGCAAAACGGGTGGTCTTCAGGTTTTCGGCCATCCAGCACTGCTTACCGTACCAGATGGTGGGATACTCGTTGCCGTCGATATCCTTAATGGTTTCGTTGTACGGACAAGGCTCGAAATCAATAGGGGCTTTGTATTTGAAATGGAACACCACTTCTCCCTCTCCAAGTTGGATCTGTCTTACAGTATCGACATACTCTTTGCCCGCAATGGTGGCGTAACCAACATATTGCATATTGTCACCCGAAACAAAGATATGGTCACCTTTGGCCTTCAGCTGATAGTTCATCGACTGGCCAGACTCGCCCAGATAGGTAATCTGGTTTTGCATGCCGCGACCCGTGTTTATCATCTTGATAGAGGCATTGTCGCTGCTCGTTTTGGCGTTCAACAGATAGGTTTGCGGGGTGGAAAGCAGCACGCGGAAAACATGCACGCCGGCCGCCAGCTGACGCTGCAAGCTGGTAACTTTCTTACCGTTAATATCATACACCGAAATATTGACCTTGTCATTGGCAGGCAGACTTAAAGTGAAGTCGGTAGCACCCTCGAACGGGTTGGGCACATTTTGCGACAGGGCGAACTCCTGTACGGGAAAATCGCTCACGCCCGTGTGGTTTTGCATCTCGAGGATGGTGTCAGGATAAAACAACTCCTCAGACCAATCGCGGGTGAGGTTGGTGATCTCCACCCTGTCCAGTTTGACATACCAATCGCGGCCATCACGACCGGTAAAGGTTACATTGATGCTCTGAGCCATCATGCTGCCACACAATAGGCACATCATCATAAGGCAATAGAATTTTTTCATTGCGATAATATTTTGATTAACAATTATTTATAAGAATTAGCATTAAAAACTTTTCCTTTGGGGTGGCAAAGATAAAGAAAATATTAAAACAACAAGAATTGTGTTATAAAGATCATCTTGTTAATGTGGATGCGTAGCGCGCTACGCATCTACTCACAAATAAAAAGGGTATCCCATCAATAGTGGGATACCCTTCATCAAAAACGGAAGACCCGTCTGTTATTTGTTAACCTGGAATTTTCTATTGCCAGTTTTGAAGAAATCAGCGATTTGGCGGGCAGCTGCCAAGCCAGCGTTGATATTGGCTTCTTCGGTCTGGGCACCCATCTTCTTAGGTGTAGCGAAGTAGCGGCCTTCAAAAGCCTTGAACTCAGCATCGGCATCGGGCATGATGTCGGTGATGTACTTCAGGTCTGTACGTTCTGCCATCAGTTTCAGCAGTTCGGGTTCGTTGATGACTTCCTTGCGGGCGGTGTTCACGAGGATACCGCCTTTGTGCAACTTGTTCACCAGTGCGTAGTTGATGCTCAACTTGGTCTCGGCCGTTGCGGGGATGTGCAGCGAAACGATGTCGCAAGTTTCGAAGAGAGCCTCTTGGCTAGCCACGGCGGTTGCCATGCCCGAAGCGTTGATCTGGTCAGCGGTCAGGAATGCGTCGTAAGCATAAACTTCCATGCCAAAGCCCTTGGCGATGCGGGCCACATTGCGACCAACATTACCGAAAGCGAGGATACCCAGCTTCTTGCCCATGAGTTCGGAGCCAGACTTGCCGTTGTAGAAGTTACGAACGGCGTAAACCAGCATACCCATCACGAGTTCGGCTACAGCGTTGGAGTTCTGACCGGGAGTGTTCATGGCTACGATGCCACGGGCTGTACAAGCCTCGAGGTCGAGGTTGTCGAAGCCGGCGCCTGCGCGAACCACGATTTTGAGGTTCTTGGCGTGGTCAATCACTTCCTTGGTGACCTTGTCGGAACGAACGATCAGTGCGTCAGCGTCAGCCACGGCTGCATAGAAATCGTTCACGTCAGTGTATTTTTCTAAAAGTGCCAATTCATATCCGTTTTCTTCCACAACTTTGCGGATGCCATCAACGGCAACCTTGGCAAAAGGTTTTTCGGTAGCGACTAATATTTTCATTGTTTAATTGTTTATTGTTTAACTGTTTAATTGTTGATGTTTGATAGATAACTATCATCTTTTAACAAATTCTTCTGCGCGTCGATATTGACTGTTTTTCAATGCGTTGATTTTATTAGAAAGTTCGCCAATCTGTTCTGTGACTTCTTTCATTTGCTGTTCGTTGATATATTCCATATCGTATGACAAGATAAAAGCACAATACACTTCAATGACAGAACCGTAAGCAATCTCAGAATAATGGGCTTGTTCCTTATACGAAGACCGTGAAGTCATTTCGGCAAGATTCAAAGCAATGGAAGTTGCGGCTCGCTTAATTTGATCGACCAAATTGTACCTTTCTTTTGATGGAAAATTGTCGATTAATGAATAAGTGTACTTGACAAACTTCCTGGCCAATTGCCAAACATCCAATCTTTCAAAAGCAAACAAATACCCCACTTCCCTTTTACTTTATACCATCAACACTTCAACAATTCAACAATCAACGCTTCAACATTATTTGTTTGCTTTTTCGAACTTCTGCATGCAGTCGATGAGGGCTTCTACGTCTTCGATGGTGACAGCGTTGTAGAGGGAAGCGCGGAAACCACCTACAGAGCGGTGACCCTTGATACCTACCATGCCACATTCCTTAGCGAAGGCCATGAAAGCGTCCTGTTTGTCTTCGTAACCAGGAGCCATTACCCAGCAGTGGTTCATGATGGAACGGTCGGCCTTGTCGGCAACGGTGCCTACAAACATCGAGTTGCGGTCGATTTCTTCATACAGCATAGCTGATTTCTTCGAGTTGAGCTTGTTCATGGCGGCTACACCACCGATGGTCTCTTTCACCCACTTCAAAGTTTCGTGCATTACGAAAATAGGAAGTACGGGAGGAGTGTTGAACATAGAGATGTTCTTAGCCTCTTCTGCAGCGTGCGTACGATAGTCAACCATCGTGGGCAGCGGGTTCATGTAAGTGCGGTCGGTAATCTGGCCGAGCAGGTCCTTGCGAACGATAACGAAAGTTACACCAGCGGGGCCTACATTCTTCTGAGCACCACCGTAGATGCAAGCGTATTTCTTCACATCAACGGGACGGCTCATGATGTCAGACGACATATCGGCAATGAACTTGCAAGGAACGTTGTCCATATCGTACTTGATTTCAGTACCATAGATGGTGTTATTGGTCGTGATGTGGAAATAGTCGGCATCAGCGGGAATAACATAATTCTTCGGAATGTAGTTGTAAGTCTTGTCTTCTGAAGAAGCTACGATAACAACCTCGCCGAAGTTCTTGGCTTCCTTGGCAGCTTTCTTAGCCCAAACGCCGGTCTGCAGGTAAGCAGCCTTCTTGTTCAGGAAGTTGGCGGGAATGGTGAAGAACTGGGTGCTGGCACCACCACCGAGGAACAATACTTCGTATTCATCGGGGATGTTGAGCAGATCGCGCCACAGCTGACGGGTTTCAGCCATGCAGCGTTCCCAACCGGGAGTACGGTGTGAAATTTCCATCAGACCGACACCGGTGTTGTCAAAATTACGAATTGCATTGATGGTGGACTCAATAACTTCCTTCGGAAGCGGGCAGGGTCCTGCGTTAAAATTATGTACTTTGTTCATAATAAAATATTTATGTTAATTAATGAGTTTTTTTACCGTGTTGCAAAGATACACAATTAAAATGAGATGTCAACAATATTTTAGCCTTCTTTGTAGAGATAAAAATTCGTATTTTTGCAATTTTATAATGCATCCATTCAAATTAACGCTTATGCGACATCGTCTTTTTACATGTATCCTATTGATATTCGCGGTTTCCATGACGGCTTGGGGACAAGAGACCGCCAACAAGAAAATACTGAAACTGCGTGATAAGGCCAAGGACGCCATTGCCGAAAAGAGCTACGACAAGGCTACGCAATACCTGCAGAAAATCATGGCCATCGACCCGTCATACCCCGATGCCTACATCATGCAGGGCGATGTTTATAATTTCACCCTCAAGTCGGAAGCCGCTGCCGACAACTACAACAAGGCCATTTCTCTCACCAAGGACCCCAAGCCTATCCTCTACTTTATCACTGCCGAAGAGGAACTGAAATGTGGCCGCTACGAGTCGGCATACAACCACTATACCACCTATTTGGACAAGTCGTACGGCAACACCTCATTGCTGAAAGAAGTTGAAAAAGGACTGGCAACCAGCAAGTTCGGCATGGAAGCCGTCAAAAATCCCGTCAATTTTGACCCACAGAACATGGGAGGCAATATCAACTCGGAATGGGATGAGTACCTGGCGGCCCTCACCGCCGACGAGTCGGAACTGATCTACACCGTGCGTCGTCCCCGCGACGAGAAGACCATCTGCCTCTTCTGCCTTACCGAAGAGGACTTCTACGCCAGCAACAAAGTGGACGGCCAATGGCAGCCGCGCGAAGCGCTGGGCAACCCCGTCAACTCGCACTATAACGAAGGGGCGCAGTGCATCTCTCCCGACGGCCGCTACCTGTTCTACACCCTCTGCAACACCGAAAACGGCTACGGCAGCTGCGACCTCTACTGGTCGAAACGTATCGGCAACCGCTGGTCGCGACCGCGCAACTTCGGCCCGCCAGTCAATACGGAGCATTGGGAGTCGCAACCCTCCATCGCCCCCGACGGCAAGACCATCTACTTCGCCTCGAACCGCCCCGGCGGCCATGGCGGCGTGGACCTCTGGAAGACCGAAATGATTGCCGAAGGTGTCTTCTCCGTGCCTGAGAATCTGGGCTCTGTCATCAACACCAAAGAAGACGACACCGCACCCTTCATCCATACCGACGGCCGCACGCTCTACTTCGCCTCCGACGGCCATGTGGGCATGGGCGGCAAGGACCTTTTCTACGCCACACTGCTGAATAGCGGCTCGTGGACGGAACCCAAGAACCTCGGCTACCCCATCAACACGGCAGCCGACGAGATCAACATCCTAATTAACGCTGCTGGCAACACCGCCTACTTCTCGTCCGACAAGGACGGCGGCTATGGCGGCCTCGACCTTTACTATTTCACGCTGGATGAGCAAATTAGACCTACGCCAGTCACCTACATCAAAGGTCACATCACCGACGCCGCCACGAATGAGCCGCTCGACGCAGCTATCGAACTGTTCGACCCGAACGAGAACAAGACCATCACCTCCACCACCTCCGACCCCATCACAGGCGAATTCCTCGCCTGCATCCTCACGGGGACCAATGTGCTGCTCAATGTCAACCATCCCTATTACCCCTTCTACTCTGAGAACTTCCAACTGGAGAAGAGCTCCACAGAACTGGAGCCCTTCATCAAGGACATCGCCCTGCGCCGTGCCGAAGTGGGTGCCTCCTTCATCCTGCGCAACATCTTCTTCGACTTCGACAAGAGCGACCTGAAGACGGAATCGTATGTCGAGCTGAACAAACTGGTGGACTACCTTAACAAGAACCAGACCGTCACCATCGAGATTGGCGGCTACACCGACAATCAGGGTAGCGACGAATACAACAAGAACCTGTCGCTCAACCGAGCCAAGTCTGTATATAACTACCTCATCTCCAAAGGCATCAAAGCCGACCGCCTGTCGTATGTGGGCTATGGCAAGGACAATCCCGTAGCCACCAACGACACCGAGGAAGGACGCGCTGCCAACCGAAGAACCGAATTCACTATCAAAAGCTACTAAAAACTATGTCTGTCTATATTCTGGGTATCGAGTCTTCCTGTGACGACACTTCCGCCGCCGTCATCTGCGACACCACCATCCTGTCGAATGTGATTGCAGGGCAGGCCGTGCACGCCGAATATGGCGGTGTGGTACCCGAACTGGCATCCAGAGCACATCAGCAGAATATCATCCCCGTCATCGACACGGCACTGAAACGCGCCGGCATCCGCCGCGACCAGCTGTCGGCCATCGCCTACACCAACGGCCCGGGACTGCTGGGCTCGCTGCTGGTGGGCAGTTCGTTCGCCAAGGCCATGGCCTTCGGCCTGGACATCCCCATCATTGAGGCCGACCACCTGCAAGCCCATGTATTAGCTAACTTCCTCAATGCCAAAGACGAAGAGAAGCCCAAGCCCTCGTTCCCGTTCCTCTGTCTGACCGTCTCGGGCGGTCACACCATGATACTGAAGGTGAACGACTACTTCGACATGGAAGTGCTGGGCAAGACCATCGATGACGCCGCCGGCGAGGCGTTCGACAAAGCCGCCAAGATACTGGGACTGCCCTACCCGGGCGGGCCCGTCATCGACAAGCTGGCCAAAGAGGGCGACCCACGCAAATACTCGTTCGCCATCGCCCACATTCCGGGCCTCGACTTCAGCTTCAGCGGCTTGAAAACATCCTTCCTCTACTTCATCCGCGACAACCTAAAAGAGAATCCAAACTTTATCGAAGAGAACAAAACCGACCTGGCCGCTTCCATCCAGTACGCCATCATCAAGTCGCTCACCGACAAGGTGGCCAAGGCGCTGAAAGAGCACAAGTGCAAGGACCTCGTGCTGGCTGGCGGTGTATCGGCCAACTCGGGACTGCGCGAAGCCATGCGCACGCTGGCCGACAAGACGCACCGTCAACTCTTCCTGCCCGCCTTCAGCCTCACCACCGACAATGCCGCCATGGTGGCCGTTTGCGGCTACTTCAAATACCTCAAACACGAGTTTTCGTCGCTCAATGCAGCGCCCTACTCGGTGCAACGTTTATAGTTTTTTATTCCAGAAAATTGATGTATTTTTGCCGTTCATAAATTTAATCAACCTAAGATGAAACATAATCTCATTGCTCTTTTCCTCTGCGCAACCTTCTGCCTCACCGCCTGCTCGTCGGTGAAGAACGGCGAAGTAAGCTCGGGAAAGGAAACGCAAACAAACAACAACAATATGGAAGAACCTCAGACCAAAGTACAATTTGAGACCACGCTGGGCACTTTCACCATCGCCCTCTACAACGAAACGCCGAAACATCGCGACAACTTCATCAAACTGGTGAACGACAAGTTCTACGATGGCATCCTGTTCCACCGCATCATCCAAGGCTTTATGGTGCAGACCGGTGACCCCGACTCAAAGAGTGCGCAACCTGGCCAACCGCTGGGCCAAGGCGGTCCGGGCTATACCATCCCCGCCGAGTTCGTTCCCTCGTTGTACCACAAACGTGGAGCCGTTGCCGCTGCCCGCATGGGCGACAATGTAAACCCAACCAAAGCCTCGTCAGGCTCGCAGTTCTACATTGTTGACGGCACCGTCTTCCCCATGTCTGACCTGAACAACTTAGAGTGGCGTATGGGCCGTCAGATGACCGAAGAGCAGAAGACGACCTACTCGACCAAAGGCGGCGCACCCCACCTGGACGGCGCCTACACCGTTTTCGGCGAAGTGATTTCGGGCATGAATGTCATCGACAAAATAGCCTCGCAGCCTAAAGACAGCCGCGACCGCCCCCGTACCGACATCGCCATCATCTCGGCCAAAATCGTCCAATAATAATTTTGAAAACTTTATCCGACTCAAAAATAACACACAATGAAAAACATAGAAGATCTGCGTAACGAAATCCAACAGTTCAAAATCTCCAATGCCGAAGAACTGGAGCAGTTTCGAGTAAATTTCTTGAGCAAGAAAAGCGAGATCCAAGCCATGCTGGCCAACATCAAGAATGT
>JAEERB010000109.1 GCA_016285615.1 Bacteroidales bacterium | reverse complement strand
ACGAGGTAGAGGAGACGCCGCTGTACCAGAAGTACGCCGTGCGGAGTGATCTCACGGTGGCGCAGGTGAAGGGCTTCCAGCTGTGCGACACGGTGAAGACCGACGTGGTCATCCTCGTGGCCGACGACAGCACCGCATGGGCAGGCCTGAAAGAGGAGTTCGACATCCGCACCTCGGAGGGCGTCACCAGCTGGATGGGTGACATCGACAAACCCGCCAAGCGTGTCAAACGCAGCGTGCGTCCTGCCTGGCGCGCCATGGCCGTCCACGCCGACCGCACCATCGCCTTCTACCGCATCGACACCAAAGAACAGTACGACGCCCTGCTGGACTACCAGTTGAACAAATTGAAAAATGAGAATTGAAAATTAAATAATATACAATATGAAACAGACATTTAGACTATTCTCCCTGCTGGCCGCAGTCGCATTGACACTTGTGGCATGCAACCCCGATCCCGTCGAGCCTACCGATGTGGAGCGCAACATTGTGTACACCGTCGACCAAACCACCACCACCGTACACCTGAACACCGAAGCCGAGTTCGACGCACTGCTGGAGCAGTTCTGCGACTATGCCGAGGGTGGCAGTACGGTGACCTTCTACAACGCCAACAGAGCTGTCAAAGGCAGCACAAAGGAGACCGTCACCTACAGCACCACCAACCGCGAGGAGATGAAGCGCTGGATGGCGCAGATGGAGGACGAGGGCAGGACCGTCACCATAAGCTACGACAGCAGCACAGGCACCTACAACGGCATGGCCTACACCCCAGGGCCACAACCGCAGTCTGACTGGGTCGACCTTGGCCTGCCCAGCGGTCTGCTGTGGGCCAAGTGCAATCTGGGAGCCAATGCTCCCGAGGAGTACGGCAACTACTACGCCTGGGGCGAGATCAGCCCGAAGGAAGTCTACAACTGGAATACCTACCGCTACGGTACTGCGGATGGCGAGGGCAACCTTTTGACGCTGACCAAGTACAATACCCACAGCGATTATGGCACTCCTGACAGCCTCACCATCCTGCGGGCGACGGACGATGCGGCGACGATGGCCTTCGGAATCGGAAGCGGGGCCCGCACGCCCACCAAAGAAGAGTGGCAGGAGTTGATAGACTATTCCACCGTAGAGTGGACTACCATGAACGGTGTCAACGGACTCAAGTTCACCAGCATCACTAACGGCAACACGCTCTTCTTTCCCGCTGCCGGCATGCGCTACGGTTCGGAACTCCATGGAGTAGACGGCTGCGGATTCGGCTTCTACTGGTCCTCGTCGCTTGACACGAACAGTCCAAGCGATGCATGGGCTTTCTGCTTCGATGCGAACAATCCGGTCCACGTGGGCAAAAGTAATCGCCGTTACGGGTTCACTGTCCGCGCCGTGCGGCTGGACTAACAGTTTGCTCAAATAATTAGTACTATGAACATCAAACCTTTAGCAGACAGAGTCCTCGTGCGTCCCGCCGAGGCTGAACAGAAGACCGCCAGCGGCTGAAAGAGGAGATGGACATCCGCGCCACGGAGGGCGTCACCAGCTGGCTGGGCGACATCGACGAGCCGGCCCGCCGCGTGAAGCGCGACGAGGTGCCCCTCTGGCGCGCCATGGCCGTGCACGACGAGAAGACCGTGGCCTTCTACCGCGTGGAGAACGCAGAACAGTTCGCCGCCCTGCGCGAATACCAGATGGACAGGATGACAAAGCAGTACGGCCATGGAACTGTGATAGTGAGCGGCGGCACACTGGCAGCAGGTATGTATTTCTATTCGCTCGTGGTGGACGGGCAGATTATTGACACAAAGCAGATGAAACTTACAAAATAAGGAAAGGGTAAAGCTATGAAAAAGATTATCATGATAATAGGCGCACTGTTGTTGACAGCGGGCTGCCTCACGGCACAGGACAGCCCGACGCAGGACACAACGACACGGGGATACCGCTCCTTCTTCGGCAGCGAGAGCACGGTGTGGAATTGTGCCGTTGAAATGTATGATATTGGACCTATTGATAGAACATTCACGTTTTCGGGTGATACCGTCATCAACGGAACCGCATATAAAAAAGTGCATCAAAGTAGCAATACTGGGTTAGCTCGTGAAGATACTATATTTGGAAAGTTGTGGGTAAAATGGAGATATCAGGATAGTGAAGAATTGGTGGTAAACATGTCTCTATCTGTTGGTGACAGTTTTGACATAGGTTTCAGAGGATGGTATATCGTGGATTCTGTATATTATGATTCAGACGGCAGAAAAACAATACATTTAGTAAAACCTGGCTCAACGAGTTTTTACATGAAAGAAGGGATCGGGGCAGAGCTAATGTGGAATGATTTTTTTTCTGCAGGCCAGATAATGTCTTATCTAATATGCGTATTCCAGGATAATTCCCATGTATACGCAACAACTATCACATCAATTGATGGTGATAACGGGAGTATAATACGCGATTCTTGCAGAGTCAGACCTCGTTTAGATATAGAAGATATAAACGCTGATGATCATGCCATCTACCCAAATCCTTTCCATAAGAAATTAGTAGTGGATATACCCAGATTGCAGCTTTTGCAGATATATGACATGAAAGGTCGATTGATTATTGAGACTATAGAAAGGGAAATCGATATGGGCAGTATACCAGATGGGATGTATATTGCTATTATTAAAGCCAACGACAAAAATATGTACAAAAAGATAATAAAGAAATAGGAGAAAAGTATGAAGAAGATTATCATGATAGTAGGCGCACTGTTGCTGTCGGCGGGATGCCTCACAGCGCAGGACACCGCTACCAGAGGCTACAGCTCGTTCTTTGGCAGCGAAAGCACGGAATGGCATGTTGAAGATATGAATTATGATGTATATGGTCAGAATTATAGATACTTGATACGTGGAGACACTATTATTTCTGGTATGAACTATAAAAAAATGGAGGTTCATCGTGTTATGGCCACTGCTCCACAAACATATTTTGAGTCAGGTATTGATAGCTCTCTTAGCGGTTTTGTTCGCGAAGATACAATCGAGGGTAAGTTGTGGGTTCG
Organism: Bacteroidales bacterium; assembly: GCA_016285615.1. The sequence goes on along the minus strand of JAEERB010000109.1, from coordinate 4,878 downwards.
TAATGGGCTTACTGAGAATGGAGATGATCTAATAGTCAACCTGTCGCTTAATATTGGTGACACTTTTTATTATCGTGACAATAGGGGCTTCGGAATATATGTGGTACATGATGTGTTTATGGATTCGTTAGGAAGAAAAGTTATTGCATTCAATGATGGATATTATCAATTCTTCTTTATTGAAAGTGTCGGCGCAAGCACGTTCTTTGGACGTGTGAACTTAGGGTTGTACAGTACGGTGATATGTATCTTCCATGATGACACGTTGACATACAGAAACAATAACCTATCGGACATTGATACGGGAAACTGCTGGAGTGCATACCGGTTGGGAGTAGAGGGAACTGCAAAGAATAATATTAAAATATATCCCAATCCTGCGTATAATTATATCAATATTGAAGCAAACGACATCCACAATATCACAATTTTTAATTTACAAGGAAACACACTTCTATCATGTGACAATGTTAAAAAATATATTGATATACAATCAATTCCACGAGGTATCGTAATAGTTAGAATTATTTCTGACAATGGGATTATTTACAAACAACTTGTTAAAATATAGCCATGAAAAAGTATCTTATCATTTTCTTTATATTGTTGTGTAATTTTGCTTATACACAAAATATAATGATTTGTGGCAATGAAGAATCCAATGGAATAAATCGTCACTATGGAAATATTGCGTATGGCGGAATATTTACTCCTAAGGGTGATATGCGAATACTTGTCGTTTTCGTTAAGTTTAAACCACCATATGACACCTTCCTTGTGGCAAATTGGCCCATTAACCAAAATTTTCCAAATTGGGCCATAGACGAGACCCACCCGTCGTTCGATACAAGTTTTAATCATTTCTCCAACAATATTTTTTTTGACACAAACAGGTTTTCTGTATCAAATCTATATTACCAGATGTCAAATGGGAGTTTCAGGTTGATCGCCGACTACTACCCTAATGCTGTGGAAATTGACATTGAATCTGGAGACAACTGGACCCAACTAAATACTAAAACCATAAACAAAATAAAAAATGATGTAGAATGGAGTAAATATGATAAAAGAACACGTCGTAGTTATTATCAATCTGATGATTCTCAAACAATACCTGATTATAACATAGATTATGTAATGATTTGTTATAGATTTGACTGGGATTGGAATAGTCAACTACCTTCTAACCTTTCAAACAACGGAGCAAATGCATTCTCATCGCTATCTGGAATAGATGTTACTGTCGGTAATGGTTATCATGTAAAAGATGGTTTTACATTAATGACAGGAGCATCTGTACCAATAGGTGTTTTTTCTCATGAGTTAGGACATGAATTATATAGTGGTCCGCATTATAATGGGGGAAACGGCGTATGCGGAAAGTACTTTTACATGCCAGCTTCTGGATGGGGCATGATGAACATCGGTTTTAACTATACATGTGCATTGGGATGGGAACGTTTTATTTTAGATTGGACGCCTCAGATAAAGGCAAGTAATATACCTGCAGATATTGACGACCCTAGTGACCTTGTCGCGACAAACGGCGTGTTCACCTTGCGAGACTTCATCACAACAGGCGATGCAACAAGGATAAAGATACCAGCAGCAAATGGCAAACACCAATACCTATGGTTAGAAAACCATCAAGGTATTTCTGTATTTGATGGTTTTTTACATGGCAGTTTTTTTTGTGAATACCCTATAGAAGAATACAAAAGAGGTTTGGTTGCATATGTGGAGGGATATTCACATGCAAAAGAAGAAACAAACTTTAACTTGTTTAGTAATGGAAACGCTATTCACTGGCTAACTAAAAATGGTGACTACGATTTCTCGTATGTACCAATAGAAACTCAATACGCCACAATATGCAATAATATATCATATCCGCTATATACTATACGAAAAAATCCTGTTGGTGGACAAAGCGTAAATGATTATATTAGAGAGGATTTCAATTGCAATGGATTCATAAAACACAATGGAAACAACATGAATAACCCAGGCAGTAATGCAAACGAGCGCGCTTGGGCAGTAGAAGTAAATAACGAAACACCTACAGCACGATGGATGACAGGTTCAGGCATGCAATTCCATGAGGGTGACAAAGTTGGTATGGCCACAAACCCAACTATAAAGAATATGCCGGAATATGATGAGACCACATACACTATGGGCGACTATTACCTTAATGGCATATCGTTCGAGGTGTTGAGCGAGAACCCAGACGGAAGCATGACAGTAAAGATTAGGCTCGACGACGTGGCGGTGGACCGCGATGTGCGATGGGCCGCGGCATCCATTGTGCTCGGCGACATCACGGGCGACAGCCGTCCCGATGTCGACGTGCAGCCTAACATAACGCTGACCATAGACATGAGCGGCACGCCAAACAGACATTTAAATCCAGACAATCCGAATCATACACCATCCGTAGTGGAAGACTTCATTACACCCACGACATTCTCATGCCGCAACGGCTCGTACTTCAGGCAAGACACATCGTCTACGGTAGAGGTCATCAACAAGTCGTCGCTTGTGCTTGAATCGGGATCTGTATACGAAGTAAGGGACCATGCGACGCTGAGAATTGGGGCTACGGGGACATTGATTGTAAAGTCGGGAGCGACTCTGCGTGTATCTGGTTCTGGCCATGTGGATATAGAGGACAATGGTTATTTATGCATAGAAGATGATGCCATAATAGACCTTGTGGATGAGGTAAGTGCTATCAATATAAGCCCATTGCCAATTAGCGGAGTATACAGCGGAGGGTCGGCCCCAGAGTGCAGATGCACCACCACACCATTGACACTCTTCCCGTTGACTGCAACAAGCAACGGCGGTATTTACCATTGCGACGATGACAGGATAATAACCGGCGTGAACTATACTGGTGATGCTTATGAATGCGGAGAGACAATACGTGTTGGCGCAATAGCGGATCCCAATAGTATGTCACGGCCACAGGGCGTTGCTGTAATGAATGGTGCACGTGTAGTGATGGACGGCGACAGTAGTGTCAAGCTGGAACATGGATTCAAAGTAAATCTCGGTGGTCATCTGGAAGTACGATAATACATGAAACGTAAAACAATAACAAATATGAAAAAAACAATAAACTTGTTATTATTAATTGCAGTGATAACACTTTTTGCCTGCAATAAAGAGATGGGGTCAAAAGATGTGGGTTCGGGTGTGAGCGGGAGCACGCCAGAGACTCCGGCACATGAGTACAAATACACCGTCAGCTACATCGTGGGCTATAATGTCAACACCGTAAACATGGACACCGACGAAGAGATGGAGGCTCTGCTTGAACGTTTCTGTGACTATGCACAGGAAGGGTCGGCTGTGACATTCCGCAGTGAGAACAAGGCATCCAAAAGCGCGAAAGCGCCAACCACCTTCAGCACCAGAGACCGCGAGGAGATGCTGCGCTGGATGGCACAGATGGAAGATGCTGGCATGACGGTGACGGTGACCTATGACAGAGACAACAACACATGGCACGGAACAGCATATTGCGTCGCCCAACACGAGCAGGCAACGGCAGGGCGTCGCTTGAGCCGTATTACATACTTTAAGGAGAGAAGTGGATCATTCTGCGCAATATATGACTACACATGGAACGGGGACCTGCTGACGAGAGTTGACATAGAAGAGGGTGACTATTACAGCACTCGAAAGACACGCAGCTCGGCTGAGCTGAGCTATGACAATGGCCTCTGCGTCGCAATAAGTTTTTACGACAGCACAGGCACACTGCTAAGACAGCACCGTTATTCGTATTTCGACGGACGTCTTGTGCAAGAATGGCAAAGCACCAACAATCAGACATACGCATTCCAGTATGACAGCATCGGCAACATCGTGGCGTGGGTGATAACCCCAGAATACAACACGGCAATACCTGTCGGCGAACGCTGCGAATGGGCGAACGGAGATATGGTACGTACCTATAATCAGGGCGGCCAATTGGGAATTTACGAATACGATAATTCGCCACACCCCTACGGGATTACGTTCGGCACAAAAACGCTGATGCCAGGTTCCACCTATATGTCCGGCCAGGAAATACACTGGAGCCAGCACAACATAACACACTATAGAGCTGTCAACAGCAAAAGCTCAGGGACAGACTTGAGAATAAACTATACATACGACGACAGAGGGTACCCAGTCACCGCCGAGACCAACTGGTTTGGAGCGTACAATATCACCTGGACATACGAGTACTTGGATTGACCGACAGTACGACTGAAGCCGGCGACTGCCATCGGCTGACAATTTGTCAGCGGGTGGCAGTCGCTGGCAGTTAAAAGTGGCAAGTTGCTCCCTTTCGGTCGCATCCATGCCATTTGGCACGGTTGTTGATAATAATGGTTGCAGCCGCGCTGAAGCACGGCACACCGAACGAAGTAAAACAAATAAAAAATAAAGTACTATGAACATCAAACCTTTAGCAGACAGAGTCCTCGTGCGTCCCGCCGAGGCTGAACAGAAGACCGCCAGCGGCATCATCATCCCCGACACCGCCAAGGAGAAACCGCAGCGCGGCGAAGTCCTCGCCGTTGGCAAGGGCACCAAAGACCATGAGATGACCGTCAAGGTGGGCGACCAAGTCCTCTACGGCAAGTACAGCGGCACCGAGATCGAGATCGACGGCGAGAAGCTGATGATCATGAAAGAAAGCGACATCTACGCTATCATTTAAATTTCTAAATTCTAATTTCTGAATTCTGAGTGGCTACGCAGCACACGCCAGCAAAACTTAGAAATCAGAATTGAGAAATCAGAATTCGAAGAATCACTTAGAAATTAGAAATCAAAAATCAGAAATCATTAAAGTTATGGCAAAGCAGATAGTTTTCA
>JAEERB010000108.1 GCA_016285615.1 Bacteroidales bacterium | reverse complement strand
GGCAGTGATGCCGTAATCTTTGGCCATGGTCACCACATCATCAAAGGGGAAGAAGGCGTCGCTAGCAAGCACAAGTCCTTCTGTCAGACCATTTTGTCGCGCTTGTTCCATGGCAATGTGAGCTGAGCCCACACGGTTCATCTGTCCTGCGCCTACGCCTGCCGTTTGGTTGCCCTTGGCTAAAACGATGGCGTTCGACTTGACATGTTTGCACACCTTCATGGCAAACAGCAGATCTTTCATCTCTTCCGGCGTCGGCTGTTTTTCAGTGACCACCTCGATATGATAATCCTTCTCGCCAGCTTTGTCCAACTCCTGAACCAACAGTCCGCCGTTGACACTCAGGCACATCGACTTGTCTTCGTGCTCTTTGTCTAAGTCGAAGGTCATCAGTCGGATGTTCTTTTTGGTTGATAGAATGTTGAATGCCTCTTCGGTAAATGATGGTGCCAGAATGATTTCCAGGAATACCGACTTCATCGCTTCGGCAGTTTGGGCGTCAATTTCACGGTTCGTGGCGACAATGCCGCCGAAAATGGATACTTTGTCGGCCTCGAAGGCTTTCTGCCATGCCTCGTAAACATTTGAGCCGATACCGACACCACACGGGTTTTTGTGCTTAACAGCCACCACAACGGGCTCATCAAACTCTTTGACAATCTGCAAGGTGGCGTCTGCATCCTGGATGTTGTTGTACGACAATTCTTTGCCGTGCAGTTGTGTGGCCCAAGCCATCGAGTAGCCCTGCTTCTGACCGGCGTAGAAAGTGGCTTTCTGGTGAGGATTCTCGCCGTAGCGCAACGATTGCTTCTTCTGGTAGGTCAAGGTGAGTGATTCGGGATCTTCTTCGCCTGCGTGTTTTGTTAGGTAGGCGGCAATGGTGGCGTCGTAAGCGGCAGTATGGCGGAACACTTTGGCTGCCAGTTTTGAACGGGTTTCCAAGGTGGTGTCACCATGTTCACGAATCTCAGCCAGCACAAGGTCGTAGTCGGCTGCATCGCAAACAACCGTCACGTAACGGTGGTTTTTGGCGGCGCTGCGCAGCATGCTGGGACCGCCAATGTCAATGTTTTCAATGGCTTCGGCAAACTCTACACCGGGCTTCTCAATGGTCTGTTTAAAAGGGTAGAGGTTGACCACCACCATGTCGATGTATTCAATGCCATTGGCCTTCATGTCAGCTTGATGCGATGCATTGTCGCGCACCGACAGCAGTCCGCCGTGCACCTTGGGATGCAAGGTCTTCACACGACCGTCCATAATTTCAGGAAAGCCTGTTATTTCGCTGATACCCATTGTTTTCAATCCGGCGGCATCCAACGCTTTGCGCGTGCCTCCAGTGGAAATAATTTCATAACCGAGGTTGATCAGTTCTGTTACAAACGGTATCAATCCGGTCTTGTCGCTTACGCTAACCAATGCTCTTTTCATAATCTCTTTGTATCTAAAGAATTAATGTTTTTGTGAACGAGGTCGCAAATATACAAATATCTGCTTTTTTTTGCAACCTTCTGCCAACAAAATCTTTTGCGGCATTGTGGAAAAGAAGCCTTCTTTTTGTATCAAAAAATCATTTAAATTTGCAACCCTTGATAGTATCAATAATTATATTGTAGAATAATGGCCCGAAATGCTGACTTGTTGCATCGATTGTCGCGCAGTGTATGGCTGCTGCTGTTGACCGTTTGCTCTTTGTCGGCTCTGGCACAGGCTGATGATGATGGGGAGCCCGCAAAGACTATCGATAGCGCTCAAGCCATCTCGCCCTATTTCATGCCCGTATATTACGACTATCTGGAACCTCATTTTTATCGCACATTGGAGCGCATTCCTGTCGACACTTCGGTTTGCAAGGTCCATCAGTACGATCCGATATGGCAAGACAGAAACATCTATCAAACCTTAGGTATTGGCGCTCAGGCGCATAAGGCTATGAATTTCGACTATGAGAAGCGCCCTGGGTTCGCACTCATCACATTGCCTTATCCGTTATATCACAAGGAACAGTATGACTTGAAGTATTACGATGTCAAAACTTCATTCACACAACTGGCTTACGGCTACGGCATCTCCTCTGAGAATGAATTCGATGCTACACACGCCCAGCATCGCGGCAATCTGAATATGGCTTTCAACATCCATGCATACGGCAATGCGGGCTATTTCCCGCATCAGAATGCCAATAACATGTCCGTTGATGCCTTGGTTCATTATGAAATACCTTCATCTATTTACGGTTTCCGCCTCAGCTATATTTTCAACCGCTTTAAGACGATGGAAAATGCAGGGCTGTTGAACATGGATGATTATATACAACAGGTAGCCAAGAATTTAATGGGCTATAATATGAAGTTATATTATGCCCAATCATTAGTGAATACCCACGACGTGCTCTTCCAACACTATGTCAATATTAAAGATGCCAAGAAACGCTACTATGGCACTGTGACGCACACTGTTCAATACAAGTATTTGAAAAGCAGTTATTTCGATACTAATCTCGATTCAACATACTATCGCTCTATATTCTACTTGTCGCCTGACACAACCCGGGATACACTCTTGTGCCATCAAGTGATTAACACGGTCCAATGGTCCAATTTTTCGCCTTTTGATAAGGAAAACAACAAGAAGTATTTCTTCCATATTGCCGGCGGTTTCATGCACGAATATGTGAAGAATTACATGGCCATTATGCCCGAAGAGGTAAGATTGGTGGTTGACAGTATCGCTGCGATAGATATTTTCACACCGCATGATTCGGTTTACAGCCGCCGTCGGCCGATATATACCCAGAACTCGCTGACGCCTTTTGCACGCACGCACATCCGCCTCTTTGGCATTATGGATATCCATGCGGGCATTTCCTATACATTTATGGGATACAATAAAAACGACGCTATAGCCAATGCGTCTGTTTCGTGGGCTATCAACCGTGCCAAGCAGCATTTCCTGGCTTTCTCGGCTGATTTCTATCGTGTGGCTCCCGATTTCATCTATTCCTATTATTCTGGCAATCACCATCGTTGGAGTATCGATTGGAAAAAGCAGAATATCATGAAGTTGACGGCTTCGTGGCAACTCAAGCAGTATCGGGCTTCGGTGACCTATTTCATGCTGCACCATTTTGTGCAACTGGGACAGAATTACGAGCCCATCACGAACGAGAAGATTGCCAATGTGTTGCAGATTCATTTGAGTGCGCCTCTGCGCATCAAGGGCTTTGGAGCCGATGCCAATATCTATGTGCAATATTCTGACAACAAGACACTTCCGTTGCCCGTATTTGCTGGTAAGGCTTCCGCTTTCTATCTTTTCCGCTTGTTCCATCGTAAGATGCAACTGCAAATCGGGCTCGACTTGATGTACAACACCGCATACTATGCCAACGCTTACTATCCGCTGTTGCACCAGTTCTATCACCAGAGCACTTGCCGTGTTGGCAACTTTGTCTATCTGAATGCCAATCTGAATATTAAAGTTCAAAGAGTTAGCATCTTCGCGCGCTTTGGCAATATCCTCTCCAGCATTAAAATTAAAAAGGTGTTCGCCTACAGCAACTACTTTACAACACCTGATTATCCGATGCAGAACCTGAAAATCGCTATCGGTATTAACTGGCGCTTCTATGATTAGAGGAGTGAGCAGGGGATAGTGAATAGTTAAGAAGTTAAGGAGTTAAGAAACTAAGAATTATAGAGTTATGGAATTATTGAGGTATAGATGATTCCATGATTCCATAATTCGCTATATATTTTTGAATTTTGAATTTGTTCTTTGTTCTTAATTGTGCATCGTGCATTGTGAATTGTGAATTGAATCTGAATTCTGAACTTTGAATTTTAAAAATTTTCATTCATATTTATTTCATTGTCAATAATTTATAGTTGGCATGGTTTTTGCTATATAAAAGTGTCAAATTAACACAATTATTCATTTAAATTATTTATTATGTCTTATTCGATTAATGAGCTTTTGAATGGTGCACAAATCATTGCTAAAACCGTGTTTGGAAACAAAAAAGAGTATGAGTTGAAGTTTAATCATGAAGAGGATGGTTGCTGGTACATAGATTTCCCAAACTGGCCGTTCGATCATCACAATTTGATGATGGTGGCAGGTGCTGATGATCTTTGCGCTGAACTCTCTGACAACGATAGATATGTTAAAGTGCATGTAATTCCGACAAATAAAGAAGAATGTCATGATGGATATGTCAAATTGACACAAATAGAGTCTGGTTTGACAGAAGGCAGTACCTATAGCGTGTCAGGGTTGGCTGGTTTTAATCGCAACATTTGGCTTTGCCCTGTCACACTGTTCGTCTTTGGCAAATATCCTAAGTATATCTATTTGAAGAAGATGTAATTTTTGTCAGCATTCGTAGAGATAAAAAGAACGGCAACTCATTCGAGTTGCCGTTCTTTTTTATGTCAGTGTCTGTCAGATGTCGTCTAGAAACTGTAGCCGATACCTAAACCTAACACCTCTTTGAACTGTACACGGGCGCATTCGGTATAGCCGTGCTTGCTCACCTTGCCAGGAATCATCACTTCGTCGTAGTATCTCAACGCCGTGGTCAATGATACATTCAGCACTTTGAGGAATTGGTAGGAAATCATGAAATCCCAGTCCACATTGAAGTTGCCAAACTTTTTGGTATAAGGAGTGAACAAGGTGATTGCCGAGAAGATCTTCAGGTTTTTAATCTTGTCGTAGGTAACGGCAGCCTTGAAAGTGAGACCCACTTCCATTTTGAAAGTCTTGGTTGTGTCAACACCGTATTTTGCTCTCAAACGGGGATCTGTGGCGGTGGTCAGACGGCCGGCCAAAGGAGAAAGATAGATGGAAAAGATGTCGTTGGGTTTCCAGTCAATACCGACAGAGAGGTCGGTATAGGAGGGGTTCAAGATTCTTGATGCAAGGAGACGATCGTTGTTGGCGGGATCTGCTTTAACAGGCTCATAATCATAATCGTACATGTATTGTGTGCGGAAACTTCCCAAAACGGTCAGGAACCATGTTTTGTGGAATTCCCAACCAAACTTGGTGAAGAAATTCAACTTGTCGGCGGCTTTTCTCCATGGGTATCTGGTGAAATCAGAGGAGTACATGGCACCTAACTCAGTGTCGAGGTTCGAGTCCCAAGCAATGGCACCTTTTTTGTAGTTGAGGAACAGGTTGGCAAAGATGATGCCTGTCAGGTTGGAATTACCACCCGCAGCCCAGTTAACCAATTGGGTTTGAGTAAGATTAGCTCCAACAATACCCGAGAATTTCCAATTCAACGAGTCGGGAACCTCTTTGGTTTTTACCTCCACACTTGAAGCGGCTTTGGCTGCAGCCGAGGCCTGTTCAATAGTAGGCTCTTGTGCGTTAACTGCGCACACTGACATCAAAAAGATGCCTGCAACTAATAGAAGTTTTTTCATAGTTTAACGTTTTTGGTTATTAATGATTTGTTCTTTGTTATCTGTTCTTTGAATTTTGAATTCTGAATTCTGAATTTGTTTTCTGTTCTTTGTTCTTATTAATTGTATCGTCATCGGTTCAACTTATTGTACGTTCTCCACCACCTGTCAGGAATCTTATCTGTGCAGGCCGTCTCGTAATCTTTGCGAGAGCAGGGTAGAAGGTATTGCTGCTCAATGTCTTTCTTCAGATTAATAACGGGCACTACCATCCACCAGCGTTCGGTTTTTTTGCTACGGTAGAATACCAATTCACTTGTGGCCTCGCTGACCGATACGCTGTATTTGAAGTAGTTATCTTTCTGTTTGAAGTTAAGGTCGTCTTGGCGATGGCTGTAACCCTCGACAAAGTACCACAAGATATGGCTTATCAACTGTGAGGTTTGGTTATTGTAATCCATCGTGGGGTCGTACTCGTAAATGCCGAAGGAGGAGAGCTTGTCATTCAAGCCGGCATAACTCGACACCTGACAGATTTCCTCGCCGTAAAATCCGTTGGATGAGGCGTTTGGGTTGCCTGGCGCATCCACACGACGAACGGCGGAGATATCCAACGCCAGCAGATCGGCATTGCGCACAATCGGCTCTACATCTTCCATATCCTTGCGTAGCATGCCCACACGGTAAGTCTCGAAATAGAGTTGCTGCATCAAATCGATATCTTCAGGACTGTTAAGATAAGTCTGATAACCCACATTGGCAAAATTAAGCAAACAGTTGGGCTGCTGCATGATAATCTTGTTCAGATAGCCGTCCGAAGTGATGGTATTCTCGTCGTCGCCCAGGTCAAAGCGCGAGTCCACAACCACCATATTGACAATCTTGTTCAGTTTGGCATAGGCCAAATAATTGGCGTAAGCCAAATCGTTGGTGCCACCCAGAATAATTGGAATAACCTTATTTTCAATTAAATGGGCGATAATACTTGCCACAACCTCGTAGGTATCCTCAATGTCCTTGCCAGGAATCAGATTGCCCAAATCAAGAATTCTGACAGGCTTTTTCCAACTGAAAAGACGGTAAAATTGCCGGCGAATCTCATCGGGAGCCAGCGATGCTGATGGGTTGTTGCGACTATTGCGTGACTCAGGAATGCCCATGATGGCCATGTCGAACCCCGACAATGAAGGCTCTTCATCCTCCGCTGTCTGGAATAAAACAGTGTTGATCAGGTAAGCCGGATTCTGATAGTTGTCGTTAAAACCTAACGAATCAAAATCAACAGGAGTGAAGTAGGGCTTTAGTTCCATCGCAAGGTGCTTTGTCTGTGTATAATGAGTCAGAATACAATTTTATGCAAAGGTAACACTTTTATCATTATAAATATTTATGCTAAACAAAAAATAATTATTTTTGCTTTTTAAAATCCAACATTACATGAAATTCATCTACCGACTATTAGTAATCGCACTGTTAGTGGCTCCCGCATTTCGCGCTGCAGCACAATCGAGTCCCAAAGTGGCCATTATTGCTTTCTACAATGTAGAAAACCTTTTTGACACCGAAAATGACCCTCTGACCAACGACGAGGATTTCTTGCCAGAAGGTTCATATAAGTGGACTCCAGAACGTTATGCCGAGAAATTGAGCAATCTGTCGGATGTTATCAGTCTGATTGGTAAAGATCAAGGTGGTGCCGTATTGCTTGGCGTTTCAGAAATCGAAAACCGTAAGGTGCTCGAAGATCTGGCCGCCACACCCAAACTGAAACATCTTAACTATGGCGTGGCTCATTATGATTCGCCCGACCGCCGTGGTGTTGATGTTGGTTTGTTCTACAACAAAGACCGTTTCCGCGTGTTGCAAGTCATTCCTCATCATCTGATTACTCCCGATGATACCGCCTTCAAAACGCGTGACCAATTGCTAGTGGTTGGAATCCTGGATAAAACTGATACTCTGCACGTTCTGGTGAACCACTGGCCGTCGAAACGGGGAGGGGAGAAGCGTAGTATGCCTAAGCGCGCCGCCGCTGCCCAGTTGTCTCGCCACATCGCCGACTCGGTTATGAGTGTGAATAAAAATGCTAAGATTATCATTATGGGCGACTTGAACGACAATCCCGACTCGAAGAGCATCATGAATGTGCTTGGCACCAAAGTGAAACCCAAAGATGTTGTCGCCGGCGATTTGTTCAATCCCATGTGGCAATTGTATCGTGATGGCATCTGGTCGTACCTTTATCAGGATGCGCCCAACGTTATCGACAATATTATTGTTTCGGCAAGTTTGCTTAATCCGCGAGCCAATACATATAAGTTCATTTCTGCACACATTTTCCGCGCCAAATTCATGTTCGCCAACTCGGGCTCATTTGCCGGATATCCTTTAAGATCGTATGCAGCAGGCTCTTATCAAGGCGGCTATAGCGACCATTTACCTGTATATATCATTCTTCAAAAATAACTCATACAATGGATAGAAAATTAGTCATTATTCCAACCTACAACGAAAAGGAAAATATTGAGAAGATTATCCGTACAGTCTTCAATATCAACGATTACCATATTCTGGTAGTGGAAGATAATT
>JAEERB010000107.1 GCA_016285615.1 Bacteroidales bacterium | reverse complement strand
CAGTTTTCACAGATGAAAAAGCAGTATAACCCGAATGACCAGTTGCAACCACGGACACTATTTGTTTTGTTGCATTAACAGTGCTTTTTGCAACTGGATTATTTGAACTAGCTCTTTGTGACACTGTTTGTGTTTTCCTCACTTCTTGAACGAGGTGCAGTAATACCTTTGTTTTGTATATTGTTTTGTTTTAGATTGTTATGCCTGTTTTGAGATGAGAAAATTGAATCGAAAACGCCCAATTCAGTTTTCCACTTTCAGTTTTCAGTTTTCAGTTTGTTCGCTATCTTGTCCATGATTAGCGCAATGGCTCCGTCGCCAGTAACATTGCAGGCAGTGCCGAAGCTGTCCATGGCTATATAGAGGGCGATCATCATGCCCTGCTGGTCAACGCCGAAGCCCAACATGCTCTGCAGCACGCCCAAAGCCGCCATGATGCTGCCCCCAGGCACGCCAGGCGCGGCAATCATCACAATGCCGAGCATCAGCACAAAGCCGAGCATCATCGGAAAGTCGTAGGGCATGCCGTTCATCAGCATGATGGCCACAGCACAGGCCGTAATCTTTAACGCACTGCCACACAGGTGGATAGTGGCGCACAACGGCACTACCGCACCGGCAATGTTCTCGCTAACGCCATTTTTGAGCGTTTGTCGCAAGGTGACAGGTATGGTGGCCGCCGACGAACTGGTGCCCAATGCCGTAGCGTAGGCGGGCAACATGTTCAGCAGCAGTCGGAAAGGGTTCTTTTTGACGATGGCTCCAGCAATGGCATACTGTACGATGAGCAGTGCAATGGTGCATGCTAGCACGATGCCGAAGACGATGGCAAGATTGAGCAGGTCGGAGCCGTTTCCGCCTTCCATGATCATCTTGAGGAAAATGCCGAAGATATAGAGCGGCAGCAGCGGGATAATGGCCGACTGGATGCACTTTTCGACAATAATCTTAAAGTAGTTCAACACGCCGAGTAGGGGATTGTCCTTGCCAAACGTGCAGGCGCCAATGCCCAATAGGAAGGCAAAAACCAACGCCGACATGACATCCATGAGCGGAGGCACGGCAATGCCGAAGTAGGAGGTGAGCTTGGCTCCTTCACCCGCCGCAAACGAGGTTTCGGGCGACATGATGCGCGACAGAATGCCGGCACCTGTGGCGTACCCCACCATACCACCCACTAACGTGTCGAGGTAGGCGATAGCCACCGTTATCAGCAACAACTTGCCGGCACCCTGTTTCAGGTCGGCAATGGCAGGCGCTACCAGTCCGAGAATAATCAACGGAATCATGAACCCTAAGAATTGGCTGAACAAGTCGTTGAAAGTGATGAATATACGCGCAATGGGAACAGGCATGATAAATCCTAATCCGATGCCTAAAGCAATGGCAATCGCCACCTTCGCCAACAAGGGCATATCATTTAATCTCTTGAACCAACTTTTCTTTTCAGTATCCATGTCTTGATTTTTTGATTGGCAAATATACGATATAATTTTTTTCTTCTCCATTTCAATTTTTTTCTATCTTTGCAGCTCTTAATAATATTATTTAATAAGTCTATTAAATTTTGATGCGACCAGTTGAAACGCTTTATAATATAGGGATTGACATCGGTTCGACAACGATGAAAACAGTCGTTCTGGATGCTTCTGGCACTTCCGTTTTTTCTGCTTATCGTCGCCATTTTGCCGACATCAAAACCACGGCGCGCGAGATTTTCAGTGCCATGAGCGAGCGTTTGGGTGACATTCGCTGTCGCGTGGTGCTGACGGGCTCCGTCGGCATGGGCTATGCCAAACGGATGAAACTGGCTTTCGTCCAGGAAGTTGTGACGGCGGCTGAAACTATCAAACGCCGCTATCCCGAAGTGGGCACGTTCATCGACATGGGAGGTGAGGACAGCAAAATGATCTTCTTCGAGAAAGGCAAAATTCCCGATATACGCATGAACGGCAGCTGTGCTGGTGGCACGGGCGCCTTCATCGACCAAACGGCGACGCTGTTGGGCGTTGACACTGCCGAACTGAACACGTTGGCCGCCGCCTCGGAAACCATTTATCCTATTGCTTCCCGCTGTGGTGTCTTCTCCAAAACCGACATCCAGAACCTGATGAGCCGCAATATCAGTCGCGCCGACATTGCCGCGTCGGTGTTCAACGCCGTGGCTATGCAGGTGGTGGCGTCGTTGGCCCGTGGCATGGATATCATCCCCAAAGTGTTCTTTTGTGGCGGCCCGTTCGCCTTTCTTCCCGAACTGCAAAAGCATTTCCGCCGCGTACTCCATCTGGGCGAGTCGGAGTGCTTATTGCCTGAAAATGCGCAGTTTATACCTGCCACAGGTTGCGCCCTGCTGGCTCCCGAATATGGCCACGAGATCATGAGCCTGTCGGCTTTACAGGCGCTGCAGGATGAATCGTCGAATTCGTCAGCCGGCGATTTCTCAACGCGTCTGGATCCGCTATTCCATTCGGAGGAGGAGTTCCAGCAGTGGATGTCGTCGAAGAACCTCTATGTCGTGCCCGGTACCTTGTTAGACACGTTAGAACCTGTCAATTGCTTCCTCGGCGTCGATTCGGGTAGTACAACCACCAAGGTGGTTCTGATGAATGAAAATGGAGAATTGGTATATTCTGATTATCAGCGCAATAATGGAGATAGCTTTAAGGCTTTCTTTAATATGCTAAAAACGCTGCACGCTCATTTTCCACACCCCGAAAATATCGTCATCAAGGCCAGCTGCGTGACCGGCTACGGTGAGAATCTTATCCGTACGGCGTTCAACTTCGACTATGGCATTGTGGAGACGATGGCGCACTTCATGGCGGCACGGCAGGTGGAACCCAATGTGTCGTTTGTGCTGGATATTGGTGGCCAGGACATGAAGGCCATTTTTGTGGAAAACGGCTCCATTCGCAGGATGGAGATTAACGAGGCCTGCTCGTCGGGCTGTGGCTCCTTCATCGAGACTTTCGCCAATATGATGAACCACCCTGTGGCCGAATTTGCTCGTATGGCCTGCTTTGCGCAGCATCCTTGCGATTTGGGTACTCGCTGCACCGTCTTTATGAACTCGAAGGTGAAACAGGCGATGCAGGAGGGGGCTTCTGTGGAAGACATTGCAGCAGGATTTAGCTACTCAGTAGTGAAAAATTGCTTGTTTAAAGTATTGAAACTGAAAAATATAGAAGAACTTGGCAATCGTATCGTGGTTCAGGGCGGCACATTCCGCAACCACAGTATTGTGCGTGCCCTCGAGCTGATGACCGGTTGCCAGGTGTCGTTTTCGGATATGCCCGAGCTGATGGGTGCTTACGGAGCCGCGCTTTATGCCATGCAAAACCATTAATTGCAAAGATTCTATGACTACGCTCGATAACCTCATACATAATAATGCCTATACCTCTGAGTTCGAAATTTGTCCGGGCTGCGAGAATCATTGCACGGTGAAATTGTTTCATTTTCAGAATGGTAACACATTTTTCTCGGGTAATAATTGCGAAAAGGTCTATTCCAACACTACCGAAGGAACTCACAAGGGGGTGAATATGTTTGCCGAGAAGTTCCGCCTGCTTTTCAATCGCAGTGTCGATATGCCAGCCGACGCACCCACCATCGGTATCCCGCGTGGATTGGGCATTTACGAGAATTATCCCTTCTGGCATACACTGTTTACCCATTGCGGCTTCAAGGTGGTGCTGTCGCAAGCCTCCACCAACCGACTCTATGAGACTGGTTTACACTCTATTATGGCCGATAATATCTGCTTCCCCGCCAAATTGATGCACGGCCATATTCTGAATTTGGTGGAACGCAAAGTGGATAGGATTTTTTATCCATACGTGGTGTATGAGCGTAAGGAAGACAGCCATTCGCGCAATAGCTACAACTGTCCCATTGTGGCGGGCTATGCCGATGTGATTCGCAGTTCGATGGACCCTGCTGCCAAGTATGGCATTCCGTTTGATTCGCCCGTCATTACTTTCAGTTCAGCATCGTTGACACACAAGTCGTGTGCCGCTTATCTGAAAACGCTGGGTGTGCCGGCAGCACGCGCTAAAGAGGCTGTGGATGCGGCTATCAAGGCGCAAAACGAATATCTGTCGGCATTGACACGCCGTGCTGCCGAAGTGCTGGCGGCGGCTGAAAAGGAGAATCGCATGGTGATCGTGCTGGCGTGTCGGCCCTATCATATCGACCCGCTGATTGAGCACAAGATCTCGCAGGCTATCAGCAACATGGGTGTGGACGTGATTACCGAGAATGTGGCAGCCGTGGCGGGTGCCGATGTGTATGGCGAGCTCAACGCTGTGACACAATGGAGTTATCCCAACCGCATTTTTAAGGCTGCCTATTTCGTTGGAAAACACACATATAGGAATCTGCACTTCGTGCAACTTACCTCGTTCGGCTGTGGCCCCGACGCCTTCATCTTGGATGAAGTGAATGCTATCCTGAAGCGCTTCGGCAAGAACCAGACCATCCTGAAGATTGACGATGTGAACAACATCGGTTCGCTGCGCTTGCGCGTGCGCTCGCTGATTGAGTCGGTGAACACCTTGCCGGCCACATCGCTTCAGCCGACGCCCAAAGCGTTTGAGACGACGAGCATCTTTGCTGAAAAGGACCGCCGTCGCATATTGCTGGCGCCCTATTTCGCCGAAGGCTACTCCGAATTCCTGACCACGCTGTTTGAGGTGGCGGGCTATCAACTAGTGGTGCTACCTCCTGGCACTCAGCAGGATGCGGAGCGCGGACTGCAATATGCCAACAACGATGTCTGCTATCCCGCCACCATCGTCATCGGCTCGGTGATGAACGCCTTGTTGAGCGGGCGTTACGACTTGGACCAAGTGGCGGTCATCATGACGCAGACAGGCGGCCAATGCCGTGCCTCCAACTATTTCTCGCTGATTAAGAATGCTATGGTGTCGGCCGGTATGAAGGATGTTCCCGTCATCTCGCTGGCCCTGGGCAACGGCGTGCGCAACCAGCAGCCCGGCTTTGTCATCAACTGGACCAAGATGGCGCGTATCGTCTTCAATATGATATTGTACGCCGATAGTTTGTCGAAGTTGTTCCATGCCACTGTGGTGCGCGAGAAGGAACCGGGCAGAGCGGCGGCGTTGTATAAAATCTACACCGACAAGGCTTTACCGTTGATAAGCCGCCGCGACTGCAAAGGCTTGCAACGGCTCATTGGCGAGGCAGCCGCCGAGTTTGCCACTTTGACCGACACTGACCGCCAAGTGCCCGTGATAGGCATTGTGGGCGAGATTTATGTGAAGTACAACGGCTTCAGCAACAAGTATGTGGTCAACTGGCTTGAGGAGCATGGGGTAGAGGTGGTGATGCCTGCGCTGATCAATTTCTTCACTACCAATTTTGTCAATTACCACGTGCAGAAGGAGCAGCATCTGAAGGAGTCGTCGTTGCCGCTGTGGCTCACCGACGGCCTCTACAAGCTGATGCGCACGACGATGACCAAATTCGACCAGGCCTGTCACGTTCATCCATTCTATCGCCCGTTTAGCAACATATTCGAGGATGCCCAGCTGGCGCAAAAGGTGGTGCATCTGGCCGGCGACTTTGGCGAAGGGTGGGATCTGCCCGGCGAAATCAGTCATCTCGCCACTCACGGTGTGAATAATGTGGTCAGCCTGCAGCCATTCGGTTGCATCGCCAACCATATCATTTCGAAAGGTATTGAAAAGAAAATCAAACAGATATATCCGCAGTTGAGCCTGCTATTCCTCGATTTCGACAGCAGCACGTCCGAAGCCAATGTCTTCAACAGGCTTCATTTTATGGTAGAGAACTGCAAGGCCAAATTAAAAAAATAGCGAATTATGGCAAAAAATGAACAGTTGGAGGCCAAGATACTCCAGACAGCAGAAGAGTTGTTCCTTGAAAAAGGTTTTGATGCCACTTCCACCACCGACATCGCTCGCAAAGTGGGATGTAATCAGGCATTGGTGCATTACTATTATCGTACCAAAGAGAATCTTTTCTTCCAGATTTTCTCGAAAAAATTCAATCTGCTGATGAGCTACATCAACGCCGGCCCGCAGGGCGCCGACTCGCTGGAACAGGTTATCCAACGATTCATCGACTTCTATTTCAACATCCTGAGCAGCAACCGCAATTTGCCGTTTTTCATGATTAACGAGCTGATAATGAATCCTGAACGCCGCCGTTATCTGTACGATTTCATGAATCAGCATGCTGATAGCAACAGCTACTATCAGCGCATGGAAGATCTCGTCCAAAAGGAAGTTCAAAAAGGCACCATCCGCCCCATAACAGCCATTACGCTCATCTTGGATATGATCTCACTGATAGTCTTCACCTTCGTGTCGCTGCCTATGTATAGCGATTTCTTCCTCCAAAGCGAAGAGGAGATACAATATTATCTTGAACAACGTAAAGAGGAGATTAAGACATTGATAATGAGAGGAGTGTTTACAATTCACGATTCACAATTCAATTTATAATTTATAATTTACAATTAATATTACTTTATAACTTAATAATACTTAACTCCTTAGTTCCTTAACTTCTTAACTCTTCACTTTTCATCTCTCCGTTCTCATCTCTCATCTCTCATCTCTCATCTCCGTCTATAGTCTCATTATTAACACTTTTTCTTACTTTTTCCACAGAAATAGTGTGTAAAAATAAAGTTTTCCACATCGCCATTTTTTATTTCTATTTCTATTATTTTTGCCCTCGGTTTTAACACCAAATCCCTTCTTTCGTTTCGTATTGCGTACAAATATGCACTTTGTGTAGGGAGATGTTATCGCTTCATTATTAATATTTTAGAGAGTAAAGAGTATGGAAACAAGCAAGACCACTGAGCGTAAAACGGAGAACAAAATGTCTTATAACACTGTTGAATCCACGTTGGGTGTAACTGGCAAGCTGACGCCGCAAGCCGTAGAGTTTGAGGAGGCGGTTTTGGGTGCCATGATGATTGATGTCAATGCGGTGGGAGAGATCGTGGATATGCTGGACAGCAAGATGTTCTATAAAGAGGCGCATCAGGTTATTTATGAGGCGATTAGAGATCTTTTCAAAAATAACGAACCCGTTGACTTGCTGACTGTTACCAATGCGCTGCGCAAGAAGAAAAAACTTGAATTTGTGGGCGGCCCTTCCTATTTGGCCTTCCTAACCAACCGTGTGGCTTCGGCGGCCAACATTGAATACCACGCCCGCATCGTGATTGAGAAGTATGTTCTTAGAGAACTGATTTCCAACTGTAACGAGACGATTAAGAAAGCCTACGACGAATCGAATGATGTGCTGGAAGTGCTGGATCAGGCGGAGGAGAGGATGTATTCTATCGCACATGATAATTTCAAGAGTGACAGCAAGTTGCTGAGCCATGTGGTGGAAATGGCTATCGGTGAGTTGGAGGAGATGAACAAGAATACCGAACAATATTCGGGCGTGCCTACGGGTTTGACTTCACTCGACTCCAAAATCGGTGGCTGGCAGAAATCCGACCTTATTATTATTGCCGCCCGTCCTGGTATGGGTAAAACCTCGTTGGTGCTCACACTGGCTCGCAATGCCGCCATCGACTTCAACAAGCCAGTGGCTCTTTTCTCGCTGGAAATGTCTGCTACACAGTTGGTTCACCGTCTTTTCTCCATCGAGTCGGGTATTGACTCGGAGAAGATTTCGCGCGGACGTCTCTCTCAAGATGAATGGATTCAGCTGATGGATAAGATTAGAACGGTAGCCAGCAATGATAATCTGATTATTGATGATACACCGGCGCTGAGCGTGTTTGACTTGCGTGCCAAGTGCCGCCGTTTGAAGAAGAAATATGACGTTCAACTGATTATTGTCGATTACCTGCAGCTGATGCAAGGACAGCGTGAAGGCGATAAGAATAAAGGTAACCGTGAACAGGAAATTAGCTATATCTCTCGTTCGTTGAAGGCTTTAGCCAAGGAGTTGAAAGTGCCCGTCATCGCCCTGTCGCAGTTGTCACGTGCAGTGGAGACCCGTTCGGCTACGAAGCGTCCTGAGTTGTCCGACTTGCGTGAGTCTGGCTCTATCGAGCAGGATGCCGACATGGTAAT
>JAEERB010000106.1 GCA_016285615.1 Bacteroidales bacterium | reverse complement strand
CCTTTTAGATAGCGTTAATAAAACAGTGTTATCTATATAATTATCAATCAACAATATTCTTCTCTTTGCAGTTTTAATCAACTCTGAAACAAACGAATAAGCTTCAAATATTTGACCATTATAAAATACTCCTTCTACTGGAGGCAGTGATGTGCGAACAAAAAAGTCAATTTTTACATCATGCTCCTGTACTTTCTGTTCCAAATAAGCCATTCTATATGCAATTGCATCTCTCTGCAACAATCTATTTTTCAACACCCGCGTTGCCCATTGACGAAATAATGTGGCATTTTTAGAACTAATCCGATATCCTACTGATAGTATTGCATCTAAATTATAATGTCGTACTCGTCTAGTAACCTGACGCCGACCCTCCCAACGAACTACCGAGATATCCTCGGCAGTTGAGTTTGGATCTATTTCTCCCTCCGCATAAATATTTTTTAAATGTAATCCAATATTATCTACAGAACAATCAAACAGTTTCGCCATCTGTCCTTGTGTCAACCAAACCGTATCCTCTTCCATACGGACTTCCAATCTTACTGCATTATCAGGTTGATATAGAACAGTTACACTACTGTTCAGCCATTGTTCAGCTCAGCGATCTTATCCACGTTCATGCTGCGGGCGCTGGCATCGAAAATCTCTTTGTAAAGTCCTCCTTGATGGTACACATCCTTCGGCGCGCCTGACTGCTCGACATGGCCACGCTGCAACACATAAAGCATATCCGAGTCGATAATTTGTCCGATGTTATGCGAAATGACAATGACGGTCCGGCCCTGCTTGATAGCGTCAATGCTGGCCTTGATCTGCTCTGTGGCAATGGCGTCGAGACTGGCCGTTGGCTCATCCAGGAAGATGATGGGCGGATTTTTGAGGAACATACGGGCGATGGCGATACGTTGCTGCTGGCCGCCGCTGAGTTGCAGAGCCTGTGCTTCGAACTGGCCGGGCTGAGCCATGATTTGATCGTAGATGTAGGCCTGTTTGGCCGCTTGCACCACCTCCTCATGTGTGGCGGTAGGTTTGCCGTAACGGATATTCTCTTCGATGGTGCCGCTGAAAATATGGTTCTTCTGCAGTACCAAGCCGATATTGTCGCGTAAAACGCGCGTATCCCACTCTGCCAAAGGCACACCATCGAGCGTGATGGTACCGCTATCGGGCGCGTAGAACTTGTCGAGCAAATTGACGATGGTAGTTTTGCCAGCGCCACTCAAGCCGACCAGCGCCGTTGTTTCGCCCGGCTTAATGTGCATGGTCAGGTCGTTAATGGCGTGAGTACCATTGCCATAGGTAAATTCAACTTGCTGCAGGTCAAACTCGCCACGCACTTCGGCAGGGCGATACGAGCCGCTGCGTTCAACCTCTTCTTCGGCATCCAGAATGCCAAAAAAGCCTTCGGCATAGATCAGCGCATCGTTCATATCATCGTAGATGCGGTGCAACTGGCGAATGGGAGCGCTCACATTGTTGAACAGAAGAACGTGATACATGATTTTACCTATCGTCATGCCTGGATAATCTATCAGGACAAGGTATGCTGTAAGAATGATAATCAACACTGTACCAATCTGTTCCATAAAGGTTTTCAATCCTTCAAAGAGGAAAGAAATCTTGCGGGTCTCCATCTGCTGCTGCGTAGAGCGATTTTGCAAGTCGGCCTGGCGGCGGCTCTCCAGCGGCTCGCGGTTGAACGACTTGATGACATTCATGCTCTCAATGATGTTCATGATGCCATGGTTCAACTCCTGATGGGTGCCAAAGACACGATGGCGCCACCCCTTAAGGCGTTTGGCTTGGAAAGAAGTGATGAGGAAATAGATGGGCACAATGACCAGCGCCACCAAGCCCACATAGACATTGGCCATGAACATCAGCACCAGCGCCATCACCGCACTGGTAAAGAGTGGCAGGATGTCAATAAAGAAGTTCTTGACCGTATTGCTGAGGCTCATCACGCCGCGATCGATGCGGGTTTGCAGTTTACCAGGTTCATTGCCTTCGGCCGAGAAAAAGGCCATGCGGAAGGTCAGAATGCGGTCAACCACCTTGAAGGAGAGGTCGCGGCTCACGTTGATGCGGATTTTCTCGCCGAAGAAGCGCTGCCCGAAGGTGAAGACGGCTGAGAGCAACTCTTTGCCCAACAGCACCGCACTCACAATGAGTAGCAACTTGGCGGCTTGGCTCCAGAGGAACGACGGCTGGTGCAACAACGCATTGATGGCATCCACGGCACGGTCGAGGACGATGGCGTTGACTTGCGCCATGAGCGCACCAACGAAGGTCAGCACCAAAGTAATGGCTAGCAGCCACTTATAGGGAAGCACATACGGCAGCAGGCTTTTCAGCAGGCCGCCGATGGTCATTTTTGATTGTTCAGAGTTGTTTTGAGGCATTATGTTAACATAATTTCACGCAGACAAAAATACATATTTTTCGCCACGGATTTTTAAAATATTCTCCCGCAGATAATGCAGAATGACGCAGATACATCTAACCGCAAATTAAGAAATATTAACTACTTTTGCATCCTAAAAACCATATATCATTTTCTGATGACAAAACACATTTTCACCAAACTATGGATAACGCTATTGTTTTGTAGCATAGCTATTTCCGCTAATGCCCAATGGTCATTGGGAGTCCGTGGGGGCTGGGATTACACCTCCATCTCACGCTCGAACGCGAGTCGCATCGATGAAACCTACTCGCCCCTTAGCGGCTATGAAGTGGGCTTGCAGGCGCGCTACGGCTTTAAGGATTGGATTGCTATCACCGCCAACCTCACCGTCATGCAGCGTTCGCACCGCATGGACCGCCACCTCAACTATTTGGACGAGCTTTACACCGAGCACCGCAACCACTATCTAATGCTGCCCATCATGGCCGACTTCTCTTTTGGAGGTGCCAAGGTTCGCGGCCACTTGCTGGCTGGCGGCTATGTCGGCTGTTGGCTCAACGACCACATCAAAGGCAAAACATATTGGATGACAGACTATTACGTCTATTTCAACGACTTTAACGAAATACGCCCTTTCACCCGTGAGGACAGCCGCTTCTGTGCTGGACTGGTTGGCGGCGCAGGTATTAGCTACCTCGTTCACGAGCACTGGCGCCTCAACCTTGACGCCCTCTTCTACTACGACCTTACCAGCCATCACCGCGGCTACGAGCATCTGCAAGACCCGCGCTATCTCAACACTATATCCGTTTGTTTAGGCGTTTCGTATCAATTCTAAAAAGATTATAACATGAAGAAAATCATCATATTAGCCATCACGATTACCTTATTATGCAGCGCCTGTCGCAAAGAAGCCGACTTTCATCCCTACATGGGCGAAAACAGCAAATTGGCTTACAGCACCTACACCGAACAGTTCGACTACATCTGGCGATGCATCAGCACGGGCTATGTCTTCTGGGATGTGGACAACACCGACTGGGAGGCCGTCTATACCAACTTCCGACCGCAATTTGAGGCCCTCGACAAGTTGTACGAGTTCAACGGCTACGTGCCTACTTCCAAACTTGAACAACTATACACCGAGATGATGGGCAACATGAAAGACCACCACATGGCCGTTTGCATTCGCAACATGCACCCCGAGCCGGGCGACACCATTGCCAGATTCGGCGTTTACCCTGGCGAAAGGGAAATCGCCTCGCGCGACTACTACTACCAAGCAGCCTATTGGGAGAAATTTGCCGTTTTGAATTTCATAAACAATATGGGTAACTACTACACGGTGGCCGTTCACGAGTCATGCACAGCCCATGTGCCCGAGTTGGGCAACGCTGAAGCCACCCTGCACTACTGTCTGATTGTGCTGCCCGACGGCCGCAAGATCCCCTATCTGTGGCAATCTATGGCCGCCATCACTCCCTTTATGCGCGAACTGGGCATGCCGACCGAAGGTGGACGGGCGGGCGCTCTGATCGACCACTGGCTGAAGGCCATCACCGAAACGCCACGCGAGGAGCTGGCGGGCATCATCCTCGACAACCGCTGCAACCGAGGCGGCTACCAGGACGACCTCGACTACCTAGTGGGCAGCTTCATCAACTCGCGCACCGAAATTTTCCAAACCCGCTACAAGGAAGGCCCCGGGCGACTGGAACACTCGCCATGGACATCCTACTATATCAGTCCTAACCCACAATACCACAGAGATTTGACGGTCGAGAACATCCCTTACGTCGTACTCTGCGACCTCAACTCGGTGAGCATGGGCGAGATAGAGCCCATCACCATCAAGAAGGTGCTGCCCACCAGCCACACCATTGGCGAGCGCACCTACGGCGGCACAGGACCACTGCAGCCCGCCACCTGCATTAACTTGCACTATGGCGGTCCCTTTGGTGACGCCTCTCTGACCGAGGGCTACCACTACATCTACACCTCATCGTTCGAAACACTCATCGATGGCGAGAATCTCGAAGGCATCGGCCACACGCCCGACCAGATTATACTGCGCAAAGATTGCGGCGGCGACCTTAAACCGCAACTTGACGCTGCCATCGACTACATTGCCAACTACAAATAATGTTGAAAAAGAGGCTCTCTTTTGGGCATAACTTTTTTACAAATTTCTTGACATCCGAATAAATATTTGCTAATTTTGCATTTCTATTGGTGATATTATAAAACAATCACTTAGGAGAGACTTGAAATGTTAAAGGATTACTCATCATTTGGACCGGCATATCGGAACTTCCAAGTTGGAGAAGGTGTTTATGTGCCCGAGCCATCGGCAGATTTTCCTGGCGACAATCCTTTTACACGAATGACGCCCATTCTTGGGAAGACGAAAGACATCAAGTTTGACGCGACCTATCCGTATCTTGATAAATCTTTAAAATTCAGATTTTTACACATCTTCTTATACTTTGCAACTTGGACTCTGGCATTCCTTGTGAACCACATCCGATTTGGCTTGAAGATTGAAGGGCGTGAGAAGATACGACAGAACCGCAAACTCTTCGCCAACGGCATGATGACCGTCTGCAACCACGTGCACCGTTGGGACATGGTTTGCGTACTGCAGGCCTTTCGCTACCGTATGGCTTGGATTCCCATGTATGCCGACGCATTCAACGGCAAGGACGAATTCAAGATGAAGCACATCGGTGGCATCGCCATTCCCAGCGACTTTAGCGGACTCCGGAAGTTTGACCAAGCCCTTGACGAGCTGCACGACAAAAAGCAGTGGATACACATATTCCCTGAAAGTTGCAGCTGGTACCATTATGCACCGCTCAGGCCTTTCAAGATTGGCGCTTTCAATATGGCTTACAAGTATGCGCTCCCGATAGTGCCGCTCGTCATCTCCTTCAGACCCCGCACAGGATGGCGCAAATGGCTGGGCAATGACGGACCGCTGCTTACCATCACTGTGGGCGACCCCATCATCCCCGACATCAACGCCCCTCGGAAAGAAGAGGCGGCACGCCTGCGCGACCTTGCCCACCAAACTATGCGCGACATGGCAGGCATCGTTTCTAACCCTTGGCCATCCAGTATTGACTGACATTTTATAACATTATGAAAACAATCATTGATCCCGTACCAGTAGAGCTAATCAAAGCCGAATTGACCAAATCGAAGAAGTTGGAAGACACCAACAAAGGTCACAACGAGTTGTACATCGTCACTTGGCAAGATTCGCCCAACACCGTCAAAGAGATTGGCAGGCTGCGCGAACTGACATTTCGCGATGCGGGAGGCTCTACGGGCAATGCCATCGATTTGGATGAATACGACAAGATGGACAAGCCCTATAAACAGCTGATTGTATGGGATCCCGATAACGAGGCCATCATCGGTGGCTACCGTTTTCTCTTCGGCTCGGATGCGACACTCGATGAAAAAGGCCAGCCGATTATGGCAAGCGCTCATCAGTTCCACTTTTCACAGAAATTTATCGACGAATATTTGCCGCATGTCTTAGAATTGGGACGCAATTTTGTAGCTCCAGAGTACCAGAGCACTCGAAATGGCGCAAAATCCATCTTCGCCTTCGACAACCTCTGGGATGGCTTGGTGGCCATTATCATGAAGAATCCTAACCTGCTGTATTATTTTGGAAAAATCACCCTCTATCCATCTTACGACCATATCATGAGAGACTTGACCTACCATTTTCTCTGGAAGCATTTTGGAGACAAGGATGAGCTGGTACGCCCGTGGGATGACCAAGCGATTATGCCCGCATCCGACCCAGAATTAATGAACCTGATTGTACACCAAGATGACCTGTTAGAAGATTACAAACTGTTGAAGGCGGCAGCCAGAATGAGAGGTGTGAACATCCCGCCGAATATGACGGCTTATATTTCTATCACTTCGCAAATGCTCATGTTCGGCACGGCAGTGAACCGCCTGATGCACAACATCGAAGACACCAGCGTGCTGATTCCGTTCGACGCCATCTACCATGATAAGAAGACGCGCCATATTGGAGCATACCTTCGGTTTCTTAACTCCAGAAGGCGTCAAAATGAAGTTCCTAACTTCATGGATATTGAAGAAGAGATGATTGAGAACTGGCTAATTACGCGGAATCGTAAGGTAAAGCGTATGCTCAAGAAAGCGGGCCGTACGTTTTAGTCCAACTCCATTTACCTTGTAACCAACACTTTCTGAACCTTGTGGTCGCCCACTCTGACGAGATAGATGCCAGGGGTGAGGCCAACGTCACTTACGCGACGGCCACTCATGTCGAATATGCGCACTTCGCAGTTGTCGCAGCCTTCCACAACGATATTGCCGTTCTGGCTTCTAATGGTAACTTCTTGCATTTCAACATCATCAATGCCGATGGTACCACCGATATGCGTCAGCGATACGGAGGTGCCGCCAGTTGCGGTGGCGTCAAGATAGCAGTTGTTCTCGAAAATGCCGGTACCACTGGCTGTGACGCCGCTCTTGAGTGTGGGCATATAGGGAACGGAAATCACCAGTGTAGAGGAGCTGCTGCCGCCAGGGCCGCCACCAGGACCACCGCCAGGACCGCCGCCGCTGCTGATTGACGGCGTTAAGAAAGCCACCTCTTTATTGCCATAAGCCAGCGAGTACCAAGTGTTACTGCTTACCGATGAGGCACGGAAAGTGGCCTGCTTCAGGCTGCTACCGTTCTCCAAACTACCGATGGCAATGAGGACGCCGCCGTTGACATAAACCTTCTTTCCCTCTTCCGAATTGGCATCTATAGATTTCTCAGCCCCGCCCGAGCCAATGGCATAAACCAGGCCACCATTAAGATAGACATTGCCGTTGGCATCGATACCGTCGTTGTGGTTGGAGAGCGAATAGATGTAGCCACCGTCGATGGTCATATCCTGCGCCGAGTTGATACCATCATCATAAGCATTGACGAAAATTTCTCCCCCAGTGATATGCATGGTATTCTTGCTCTCAATGCCCTCGCCATTGTAACCGCTGGTGGTCACCTTGATATAGCCGCCACTAATGACCATACCACCGCTGTAAGTATAGCTGTTGCCCACCTGCGTCTTCAGGCCGGCCTTGATACCCTTGGGCGAAGAGTAGTAGTCGCTACTTACGTTGTCGGTATTGCCCGTATAGTTGGTATTCTCGGTGGTGCCGTTGTTGTAGTAGAGGCCGCCGGAGGTAGCCACGGTGATGTCGCCGCCACTGATGGTCATCACGCCGTCGCACTTCATACCCTTGCCGCCCGAGCCCATGGCAGTCAGGTTGAGGGTGCCGCCGCTGATGTTGATGTCGCCGTCAGCGCTCAAACCGCAAGCCGCCTTGGTTTCCAAATCGTCCTCATCCCAAGCGCCCTTGCCACTGGTAGTCACCGTGATGACAGGGTCATCGGAGATGTATATGTAACCAGCGCTCTTGATACCTTTGGCTGCGATGGCCGTACAGTTGATGGTGACAGTGCCGCCGCTAATATAGATGTTGCCCGAGTCTTCGTCTTCGTGGTTCTCGGTGATGGCCGTGGCGGTGTCGCCCTCAAGGTCGCACTGGATGCCATCGTCAGCGGTGCCGCTGATATTGAGGGTTCCGCTCTCCATGAGGAAATACTGGTTACACGAGATGCCGTCGCCCACTGCAGAAGTCACATTGATGGTGGCGTTCTTCAGACTGATATATTCGCCGGC
>JAEERB010000105.1 GCA_016285615.1 Bacteroidales bacterium | reverse complement strand
TCTCCGCTTCCTCGTAGGCATTAAACCATTTATGAACGCGGCCATTACTGTTGTTAAGATACTGAATATAACCCTGATCCGCAGGCGTGGCGTTCATATCGCCGCAAATAATGGCGGCCACACCTGGTCCTACCAACGTTTCATCAGCATAATTCATCAAATTCTTGCAGTTTTCATTATGTACCTCTGGATCATCAACACCTTTAAAAGATGTCAATTCAAGATGGGTTGAAAAGAAATAAAACTCCTTATTGGTGGCTTTATGTCGCATTTTAGCCCACACACAAGCCCGCTTGCGGTCGCCATGTTTTGGCGTAAAACCCACAAATTCAGGTTTTTTTGGATTCCCTCCGAGCCAAAAAACACCGCCTTCTTCCAATGTCAGAACCGATACTTTATAACAGATGCCTGGCGAATAACTAATTCTACCTGATGTTGGTGTCACATACGAACCATCTACATTGGACTAGATAGCCCAACTGTAACCCATATTCTCCTGTTGCATCAAATAACGTAAAGAGTTTGACTCACCTTTTTTTCCGTATATACTGTCACAGATCTCTTGAAAAGCGAAAATGTCACAATTCATGTCCTTGATAATGGACAACATAGCTGGCGATGAATTTGACCAGTATCGCGACGAAGGAGGGGTTAACCAATCTCTGCGGCTACCCGATGTCCAGAGGTTGTATGTGCCTACTTTTAACTTGACAGTAGGAACAACTTCTTCTTTGTGGCAAGACACAAGTAGCAATGCTAAAACAAATAACAGGTAACGGCCTTTCATCGTGAGTGTTATTTCAATCGTGCAATCTGTTCTTCCAGAATTCTGATTTTCTCTTCGGCGTCGGCTTGTTTCTTGCGCTCGATTGCCACTACCTGTTCGGGGGCACCATTCACAAACTTCTCGTTGGCCAGTTTGCGTTTCACTGACTCTAAGAACTTTTGAGCGTAAGCCAGGTCGGCATTCAGTTTCACGAGTTCTTTCTCTTTCTCCTCGGCCGACTGCACAAACGGAACAAAATATTCGGTATTCATCTCGATGAATGACACAGCACTTTCGGGCTTCTCGCTTACATAATTGATGGCTTCCACATTACAAAGACGGCTGATCACGGCGTCCATTTCGCTATCGGCGTCGGCTGACGACTTGAGCACTGACAAAGAGATGGCATTCTTCTGCGGAATGTTCTTCTCAGCTCTGATTCTTCTGATATTCTCAATCACCTTTTGGGTGCCGGCAAAACGGTCGATCAACTCACCCTCGCGACGGCTCTCAGGCTTAGGCATGGTGGCAGTCATAATGGACTCGCCCTCGCCGCGCTCGCGCAGATTGTGCCACAACTCTTCGGTAATGAACGGCATGAACGGATGCAATACCAACATCAACTTCTCGAAGATGTCGATAATCTCGCTGTAAGTCTTGCCATCGATGGGCTTCTGGAAGGGCGGTTTCACCAGTTCGAGGAACCACGAGCAGAAGTCGTCCCAAATGAGCTTGTAGATGGTCATCAAGGCATCCGACAAGCGATACTTGTCGAAATGGTCGTTGATTTCAGCCAGCGCATCGTTCAGGCGGGCATTGAACCAGCGGACTGCCGTAGCAGCATGCGACGGCTGAGCCCCATTTTCGTCAATCTCCCAGCCTTTCACCAGACGGAAGGCATTCCATATCTTGTTGTTGAAATTACGTCCCTGCTCGCACAAGGATTCGTCAAACAGCAAGTCGTTGCCTGCGGGTGAACAGAGCAGCATGCCCAGGCGGACGCCATCGGCACCGTACTTGTCCATCAGCATGATGGGATCGGGCGAGTTGCCCAACTGTTTCGACATCTTACGACCTTGCTTGTCGCGCACAGTACCTGTGAAATAGACATGGCGGAAAGGAATGGTTTTGCGCCACTCCAGACCGGCCATAATCATACGAGCCACCCAGAAGAAGATAATATCGGGGGCGGTAACCAGCACGGCCGTAGGATAATAATAGTTAACTTCTTTATTATCAGGATTTCTAATTCCATCAAAAACGGAGATGGGCCACAACCACGATGAGAACCAAGTGTCCATCACATCCTCGTCCTGTTTCAGGTCGTCAATGGTCAGGTTCAGTTCGGGGAATTTCTCCACAGCCAACTTATAGGCGGCCTCTTTGCTTTCGGCCACGACAAACTCGCGGTTAGGCAAGTGGTAGGCGGGAATGCGGTGCCCCCACCACAGTTGGCGACTGATACACCAGTCTTTCACATTCTCCATCCAGTGGGCGTAAGTGTTCTTGAACTTTTCGGGATAGAACTTTATCTCATCATCCATCACCACTTCGAGGGCGGGTTTGGCGAGCGACGCCATGTCGCAGAACCATTGCAGCGATAGTTTAGGTTCAATCACCTCGTTGGTACGCTCTGAGTAGCCCACTTTGTTGGTATAATCTTCAATCTTGACCATATTGCCAGCGGCTTCGAGCAGCGGGATGATCTGCTTGCGTGCCTCGAAGCGGTCCACACCAACCAGGAATTGCGCCGACTCGTTGAGCGTGCCATTGTCGTTGAAGATGTTGATGGTGTCGAGTTTGTATTTGATACCTAAGTTGTAGTCGTTGATATCGTGGGCGGGCGTGATTTTCAGTGCACCTGTACCAAATTCGCGATCCACATACTCGTCGAAAATCAAGGGGATAGAGCGATTAACCAGCGGCACGATAGCGCGTTTGCCGCGCAAGTGCTTGTAGCGCTCATCATCGGGGTGCATACAGATGGCGGTATCGCCGAGGATGGTCTCAGGACGCGTCGTGGCAATGGTAACATACTCGTTTTCAGTTCCTTCAATCTTATAGCGAACATAGTAGAGTTTCGACTGCACCTCATGGTAAATCACCTCCTCGTCCGACACGGCGGTCAGCGCTTTGGGGTCCCAGTTGACCATACGCACGCCGCGATAGATTTTGCCTTTATTGTACAAATCCACAAACACTTTGGTCACGGCCTCCGACATCTCGGGGTCCATGGTGAACTTGGTGCGTGTCCAATCGCACGAAGCACCCAGTTTGCGCAACTGCTTGAGGATGATGCCGCCGTATTTTTCCTTCCACTCCCAGGCATATTTCAGAAACTCCTCGCGCGTGAGCGAGCGCTTGTCGATACCTTTCTCCTTGAGCATGGCCACCACCTTGGCTTCGGTAGCGATGGAGGCGTGGTCGGTGCCGGGCACCCAAACGGCATTGTAGCCGCGCATGCGGGCACGACGCACCAGCACATCCTGGATGGTGTTGTTGAGCATGTGACCCATGTGCAAAACGCCCGTCACATTGGGGGGCGGGATCACAATGGTGAAAGGTTTCTTATCGTTGGGAGTCGATTCGAAAAGATGGTTCTCAATCCAATATTGGTACCATCTCTCTTCAATGTTTTGAGGATCGTACTTGCTAGCTATTTCCATTGTTTGCTGTTTGATTTTTAGAACAGCAAAAATAAGAAAAATATCCTACTGGTTCACATACCCCATACAGTTGACAATGGTACCCGCCGGAATGGTGACATTTTTTCTTCTAACGATTATCAATTATTCCGGTATCATCAAATAAATTCAATTGCGTGTCATGATTGACAGACAATTTTTCCAAAAAATTTGTTTTCTTTCCTAACAAAAAAGCAACCTTTTTCAAATCAATACGCATCAACACCTCTTTCGTAATCATTCTCTTAGCATCTTTAAATGATATTTTTTTGAGAAAGTTGGATACTATTTCGGTATTTAGCAGTCCCCAAATATATTCTGCTTGTTCTAATGAATCAAAACCAATGAAATAGCACGTATCATCCAACATAACCGGCTTATTGGCTTGCGGTTTTACCAAACAAAAATGAAAAGTTTTATATAGACCAGATATGGCAATTTTGTATGGCTTAAAAGAATAATTTCCTACACCAAAAATTGAAAAGTCATATTTGCCTTTATAAATACTTGATTTTCTGGACCTGAAAAAATCTATATGACTTTGCAGATATTTAAATGTTTGGGGATATTTCTGAATATATGCAGTGTCTTGTCCAGCAACCTTTTGTGTAACTATGACCAATTTTCGAGAAGGATCTGCACAAGTGCTTTTCAAGTCTGAACTTTTTAATAATGGATATACTAAGTCCTTTTCAAGATTGAATTTTTCTCCCAATTTGTTTCGAAAAAACTCCCCATCATATTCTAATTCCATTACTTTTGCGCAATCATGTTTTATGCCTTGTCTCCACTCGAATGGTGAAATTCCATCAATATCATTATTTGAACTTGACAGATCTGACATAAACTTATTATCTCTCCAGCCAAAAATGCATTTAACCTTTGATGTGTAAAAGTCCGATTCCTGACAAACATATTCTGTGTTTTGGTTTAATTTACAACAAAATAAAGAGGCATCTACACTAACATTGAATTCTTTTTTACTGTCAATATTTTGCTTTTCCATTCCTGCCAATGGAAGTTTTAATTTAGGAAGTTCCTGTACTATGTTTTTTACTACCGTATTTTTTACTAAAAAAGCCATGTGCCCGTTACAATTTCCAAATTTCTTTAGCAAATCTATGGTGATGAATTCAGCAATGTCGAAATTTCCCTTTCCAGTCATCGCATCCAAACCTTTTTGTTGCTTGAAATTTGATTTCTTCGGTAGATTTTTAGAATGCATTATACTTAATGCGGAATTGGTTACCCATGGAGGATTTCCAATGATAAGCAGTTCTTTTTTACCTATTTTTTTATTTATTGAACTATAATCAAAATCGAATATATTGTAATGAAGAATATGAATCTCTGGAGTATCCTTTGGGGGATTATTGAGAAAAAAATCTAAAATGTTGAATTTTGCCTGCCAAGTGTATTTTTCTTGAATTTCAATGCCATAGATTTTTTCAACTTTATCAAAAGTGTTCAAAACTGCAAGAATGAAATGGCCTTTACCGCAGGTTGGCTCTATTACAATTTTGGGAGACGCACCCTCTTTTTTTATTTTTTCCGTTATTTTATAAGCCAATGTTTGGTTGGTTTGAAAATCACCATACTCCGCTCTCTTTTCGCAAGCAATGATAGTTTCTTCCGTATTAATTATTTCTGAAAAAAACTTTATTTCCGAATCGCAAGCAAAAAAACCTTCTATACCGCATATCTTGCGAAGGGTTTCGTTCGCTTCTGCTACTGATTTCCAAACTTTAATCCTGCTTTTTAAAAACAAAAAGACTGACTGACTTATATCAACATCAAAAATCTTCATTTCTTGTTTACTTCATCAATGATTTTGTTTATGCCCGAAACTGTTTTTTCCAATGAAACGATTCGCTGATACTGCAATCTCCATTGTAAAGCATTGGATATGGTTAAATATCCTTGTTTCGGTGGTGTTTTTATTATCATTTTCGCCATATTTAACAACGTTATCTCATCCGCAGGGATATTTCTGTCTGTTAAATACGCCACAATATCTGCGTCGTTAGCACGATCCTTAATCATTTCACGCAAACGATATGTTGTGGTATAATCGGCAGTTCGCTCATTTGAAATAAACGAACAACTTATAAAATTTAAAGTTGCAGTCCTCGTTCTTGGATTATCAATTTTATTATAAACAAATACTAACAAGTTGTAACCCAAGCCGAAAATTTTTTGTTTTGCATCTTTGTATGGACATGAAGACTGCGGTTGTTTGATAGATGTAACCTTAATGTCTGTCATAACATCTTTTGAAGGTAAATCTATTCCGTTTGCAGATGATCCTATTGTAACAGAATATTTTGCCTTTAATTGCTGTTGGAATTTATGTTCAACGTATGTTCCAACAGCTTTCCCATCCGTAAT
Organism: Bacteroidales bacterium; assembly: GCA_016285615.1. The sequence continues at coordinate 2,465 of JAEERB010000105.1, read as the reverse complement.
TCCAAATAAATCCTTATTTTTAATTTTTGATTCCGTAAGACAAAAAAGTTTGGCTTCTGCGCGTAATTTTTCTATAGTTAATTTTGGTTTCATATTTAAATATCGTCTGTTTTATTAGATTAAATAACAATGGTTTATAATTTTAAGATTCCTTTTTTTTGATTCAGCAAATATAATCATTCCCTTAAAATAACCATATTATTCGCCCCCTCAATACAATCACAAAAAGATTGTATTATTCCCCCTCTCCTACTGGTTCACATACCCCATACAGTTGACAATGGTGCCTGCCGGAATGGTGACATTTTTCCCCTTGATACAGAAGAAGAAAAAGCCCACAAATGGAAAAATGGTAAGACCCAAACCCAATCCTAAGCCAAGGGCTGTACCCCGGCGACCGTCACCTTCTTTTGTTATGTCACAACCCGAGAGCGGTATCATCTGCCCTTTTACACCCGAAGTGCTCATAAAATGCAACTTTACCTCCGCCGGACGTCCATAACCTCTGCGCTTCTCCACCTCGTAATTGATATTAACCACAGAACCTTGCGCAATCAATATCTCACCATTATACATCACATTATATGGCACAATCGCGGTCATGGTGCCGTCTTTTTTTCCACGAGAGGAAAAATCTTCCTGTATCTGTACAGGAACGGTCACCGTTTGAGCTTGTAGATAATTTAAAGCTCCCATTATCAACATAATAGCTAAAACAATTCTTTTCATCTTGAATGTCTTTTAAAATTAATAATTTGAATTGAATAAAGGAATCCACGCTTCATCGGGAGGTGACAAAAGCACACCGCCTTTCAAATTGTACATCATGCGACCTATAATGGACTTAACCACTACTCCTTTCTGTGTAATTATAGCATGTACTCCGTCAGGAATCTTAAATACAATCCCATTCACTTTGACTCCGTCAACATTTGACACGGAATGACCTGGAAGTGTTTCTATAACATCCGTTGGGGCATTGTTTTCATCTTTCGACCCCATTTTAGCAGCACTTTGATTATTCACCCTTGTTTGAGAAACAAAAGTCGCATAAACAAAACAAAGGGCGGTTATGACCAAAGCAATGGCTACACCTTTAGGTTTTATTTTCGGTATAAGCATTGTGGCCAGAGTTATGATACTTGCCGCATCTGTCAGCATATAGCCGTCAATATTTCCTATTTTTCGCTTGTAAACCATAAATATCTGTTATTTAATTTGTTACTTCAACACCAATTCCGTTGAGGTTGGTTCTGTGATTCCATAAACAATATCTCCAGTCCAAACCCGTTCGCCATAATCGTCGGTGATGATAACATGGTCGGTAAGATGTTTGCTGCTTTGCCAACGAAGTTCCAACAAAATACAATTGTAATCATACTTATCTGGACCGTAAGCATAATCGCCAGCATAATGAATATAAGACTGACCGCTGCTCGTAGTAATATGAAGCATCTTGATTTTGGCCCTGTTGACGAAGAAATCGGCTACGGCAGCTCCATACCAAATAATATGTTCTCCCGAATACCGGCAGGAATAATCCTCTTTTTTAGCTATAGATGAATAATTGCTGGCATCACGATCGGTACAGCCCTGTTGGGCGCAAGAGGCCAAGATAAGGGCCAAAACAAAAGTCAGAATAATGAAATGGTTTTTCTTCATAATGGTTTGAATTAAAGGGGTTAAAAAAAGCGGGCAAAAATACCTTGTTGGAGTGCTTGCTATGTGACTTTGTAGTGAAAACCCTATTTTTTGTAGCGAAATACCTGATTTTTGTAGTGTCATTTTATTGCCATAAATGGTAAATGAATTATTTTTGTAGTCGAAACCAATTAACATTATATTTTTACTCGAATATGAACAACTTCTTGAATGGCGCTTTTGAATACTTTGTTATTCCAACAATCAAAATCCTGTTTATTATTGGTTTAGTCTATATCTTGATTTGTATCATCGTCTTCTTTATCAAAAAGGTGATGAAGTTGAAATCGCACGAGGAGTTGCAACAGGAAAACGAACAACTGTCGCACGACAAAATGGAGTTGGAAAAGGAGAAAGACGAACTGAACAAAAAGAACGATCAATTGAAGAAAGAGATTGTTCAGTTTAAACAGGCATCCTCTCAAATGCTTAATGTGGGTAATCTGAAAATCCAAAGCGAGCTTATCAGCTATATTGTCACCCAATCGTACGAAATCTCAAATGGCGATTCGCGTATAAAAGTCATTCACTACATCAATTCCGCACAAACCGATACTGTTTATAGCAATTTTGACGAGATTTTGGAGAAACTACCTGGCAATTTCATGCTAATTAACAAGAATCAATTGATTAATCTGCGGGAAATACACAAAATACAAGACTTGGAAGTCTATTTAAAGGGGGTTAAAACTGCTTTTTTCATTTCTGAACAGAAGAAAGAAGAGTTCGACTTACGAGTGGAGAAACTATAGCTGGCTTTCCAC
>JAEERB010000104.1 GCA_016285615.1 Bacteroidales bacterium | reverse complement strand
CAGCGTATGCAGATAGGTGATGGCTGGCTGCGGCCAGTTGAGATAGCCGTCGTCGGTGAGGTAAGTCCACGGAATCTGGCAAACGGTGCCCATGCTGACACGCACAGCACGACGTATCAGCGGATCACAGCAGGTGGGCGTGAGCAGAATGCCATCCATGCCCAACGCGGCGGCTGACCTGAAAATGGCACCGATATTGGTGGCGTCGGCTATCGTGTCGAGGACCACGATGCGCCGCCCTTCACGACATACCTCCTCCACACTCGGCAGTGCGGGGCGGCGCATGGCGCACAACACGCCGCGTGCAAGGTGATAGCCAGTAAGCTCGGTGAGCTGCTCGAAACTGCAGGTGTAAACAGGAATATCGCCGCACCTGGCAATGACATCAGCGGCCTGCCCGTCAACATGCTTCCGCTCGGTAAGTAGCGACACAGGCTCGTAGCCTGCATCTAAGGCCACATGGATCACTTTGGGACTTTCGGCAATGAAAAGACCTTCCTCCGGTCTGAGCCTATTGCGCAATTGCGCTTCGGTCAACCGAGTGTAAACCTCTACATCAGGGTGCGACAAGTCGGAAATTTCGATAATCTGTGCCATCTTTATTTTGAAAACGCAAAGTTACGAAAATGTAGCTGGATTTTTTTAAATTTGCACATCTAAAAATCAAATCCTATGCGCACATTAGACAACATTGAATCCCTTTTCCCCGCTGATTTTACGGAAGAGCAAAAGGCTAAAGCCAAAACGCTGTTTTATAAAAAAATGTCCCTCTCGGCCCACCGTTTTTATGGGGGCAAGATGCAAACACTGCCCAAGGCGCCCATCTATGGTTTCAATTGGTTTAATGTGTGGTACACACCTGGTGTTTCGGCCGTATCGACCACCATTCGCGATGACAACGACACCTCGTTCTATCTGAGCAACCGCGCCAATCTGGTGGCCGTGGTGAGCGATAGTACCCGTGTGTTGGGCGACGGCGACTGCACCCCTCCGGGCGGCCTCGGCGTGATGGAAGGCAAAGCCATGCTGATGAAATATCTCGGCGGCGTGGATTCCATTCCGCTCTGTATCGACAGCCGCGACGAGAAGGGTGAGCACCAAGCCGACAAGCTCATCGACTTTGTGAAGATGGTGCAGCATAGCTTTGGCGCCATCAACTTGGAAGATATTTCGCAGCCCAACTGCTACAAAGTGTTGGACGTTTTGCGCGAGGCGTGCGACATTCCTGTATGGCACGACGATGCCCAAGGTACCGCCTGCGTGACGCTGGCAGGTGTTATCAATGCGCTGAAAATCACGGGTAAGAAGATGCAAGACATCAAAGTGGTGCTCTATGGTGCCGGTGCTGCCAATACCAGCATTGCGCGACTGATGATCACCGACGGTGTGAAACCTGAGAATGTGATTATCTTCGACACCAAAGGCACTCTGCATAAAAACCGTGCCGATATCAAGGCTGATACCCGTTTCTATCGCAAATGGGAATTGTGCGAAACCACCAATCCTCAGTGCATTGAAACGCCCGAGGAAGCCTTCAAGAATGCTGATGTGCTGGTGGCACTCTCAAAGCCAGGTCCCGACACCATCAAGCCCGAATGGGTTTCGCTCATGGCCGACAAGTCTATCGTGTTTGCTTGTGCCAACCCTGTGCCCGAAATCTATCCCTACAAGGCCAAAGAGGCCGGCGCTTACATTGTGGCCACAGGTCGTGGCGACTTCCCCAATCAGGTCAACAATTCGGTATGCTTCCCCTCAATCCTGAAGGGCACGCTGCTTGTATCGGCGCGTAAGATTACCGACAGTATGGCTATCCGTGCTGCTCACTCTATTGCCGACTTTGCAGAGCGTCAAGGACTTAGCGTTGACCATATCATGCCCACCATGATGGATAACGACCTCTTCCCGACAGTGGCCGCCGATGTGGCTATGCAGGCCATTGCCGATGGTGTGGCGCGCAAACAGCGCACATGGCAAGAGGTTTACGATTTGGCTAAGAAAGACATTGACGAAACTCATCGCATAGTGGAGCAATTTGAAAATGATGGCACTATACAGCCATTCCCCGAAGAGGAAATCCGCAAAGTGGTGGCACAAGTTTGTAAAGAAGTAGGTGCGTAGCGCGCTACGCACCTACAAAATAACATAAAAAGCGGCATCCTTTTGGATGCCGCTTTTTATATGAGGGGCGAATAATTATTTGTCAGATTATCCTCTTTCGTTGTAGTCGGCGTTGAGCAGGTTCATCGCTTTCATCCATTTGTAAATGAAGATGAAAGGACCGACAACAATGAAGGACCCCAGGAAATACCAGCCCCAGAAGGTCAATGAGTCAAATTCGTAGTTGATATTGCGGCGATACAGTTCATTGCCAATGCGGTCGCAGATGCGGTGATACCATACTAGTGTCGCAATGTTGAGGGTTAACCATGAGAATATGAAAAAGATGAGGGCAAAGTGCATGGTGTGCTTGCCGTCGTGGCGAGAGGCAATTTGGTTTATCTCATTGCTAATGTTGCAGTTGACCACTATTCCGTAAATGCCCAAGGTGATGAACGATAAAAAGAAATACTTTGCCAATCCTCTGTTGGTGCGCAAAGGTTCTACGGGAGGAACTTGTTCCACATTGTAATTTTCTTCCATGGAATTGATATTTAAATGATTAATAAAATAACAGACAAAAGTACAAAAAATAGATTTTAGTTTATAGTTATTAGAAATGAAAAGTGAGAAGTGAAAAGTGAGAAGTTAAGAAGTTAAGGAACTAAGGAATTAAGAGTTATTGAATTATTGAGTTATAGATGTTTCCATAATTCCATGATTCTCTATATCTTTTTGAATTTTGAACTTTGAATTCTGGATTTTGTTCTTTGTTCTCTGTTCTTTGACTTTTGTTCTTAATTATACATTGTACATTATAAATTCTGAATTATAAATTGTGCATTGTTTTCGTACCTTTGCACGACCAATTCATACCGTTATGGAAAGCAAGCAGGATTTGCGGAAGCGCATTCGTCAGTTGAAAAAAGAACACACGCCTGAGCAGTTGGCGCAACAATCGGAAATCATTATGTCAAAACTGGAGCAACATCCTGATTTTGTGGATGCTAACATTGTTATGCTTTATAGTTCACTGCCCGATGAGGTGCAGACGCAGGCCTTTATTCAAAAGTGGCGCTCGCAGAAGCGCATCGTGCTGCCTACGGTGGTGGGCGATGACATCATTCCTGTGGAGGTGGACGACAATACCCCCTTCGCCGAAGGTGATTTTCATATCATGGAACCGCAAAACCATCCTTACAATGGTTCTTTCGACCTGATTGTGGTGCCAGGCATGGCTTTCGACGCCGCAGGTCATCGCTTGGGAAGAGGAAAAGGCTATTACGATAGATTTTTGTGTAATTATCCTAAAGTGAAAAAAATAGGCCTCTGCTTTGATTTCCAAAAGGTAAGTGCCGTTCCTGTGGAAGCGACCGATATTTGTATGGATGAGGTTCTTTCGTTATAAAAAATGAACAAGATGAAAAAGCAATATAGATTTTCTTCTGGCGAGTCGATTGCGGCCGATGTCGACGATTTGCGGGCTTTGCAGCAGCAGTTGACAGAATATTTGAACAACTACCTTGAATTATACGAGAGCTTGGACGATGAGTCGTATATTGCCCGCGGAAACGGCTTTTGCGAAGCCAAGTACAGCGAGGATTTTGTGGAAAGCCAAATATCCAAGTATCGCCAGCGATTGAGCGAGGTGGAAGGCTGGTTGGCAGCCGAGAAGGATTAGAAGAATAGTAAGATAATCAGTACGTAGAGCCAGTGGGCGAAAACGCCGGCGCAGAGGCCGCCGACAGTGTGTGCTCCGATGGCTTTGGAGATGAGTTTACGGTAGCCCATCGAGTCGAGCATGGCAGCGTGGGTGCTCAGGTAGCCGCTCCAGCACATGCCCATGGAGGTGAAGACTGCCACAGCGTTGTTGTCGATTAGGTGGGCAGCATCGAAGGTAGGTACCAGACCGAGGGCCGCACCGACAGCTCCTAAGGAGGTGATGGGGAAGGCAATCAACTCGGGGTGCTCAAAGCCGAACAACCACTTGAACACGAAGTCGATTTTGCCTGCCAGCCACGAGATGACGGGCACACCTTCATACGCAACGCCCGTGTAGCCTACAGAGGGGTCTGCAGGACCGAAAGTGAGCATCATCACAATGGTGGAGATGAAAAGTACGCCAGGGATGATGGCCACGCCGATTTCCACTCCCGTCTTGCCGCCGTCAAGAATGGCGTTCAGCACACGCAGGCCGGCACCAAGTTTGGGTTGCTCTTCTTCGTCCTCTTCAGTTACCTCTTCGGTAGTTCTCTCGATTTCACAATCCAATTCGGGGTAGGCTTTCAAGGTGAAACGCTGCATAAGCCGCGTGGAGATGATGCTGCCGAGGATAGCTCCGAACAATCCGATCAATGCTCCAAGACCATAGCCGCGGCCGATCATAAAGGCCATAACGACGAGTCCCATGCCAAAGGCTGTTCCGAAATTGGTGAGCGATACCAGTTGGTATTTTTTGAAATATTGGTTGAAGTTTTTGTCTTTAGATAAGGTAATGATGGCTGGATTGTCACTCAGGAAGGTCATGACGGCGCCCAACGATGCTACGCCTGGCAGGTTGTAGAGGGGTTTCATCAGAGGACGGAGCACTTTTTCAAGTAATTGAACCACACCGAATTCGACAAACAGTTTGCTGATAGCTCCCGTCATGACGGTGATGGCCATGATGTAAAGCACGGTTTCCATCAGTAGATGATAAGCCGTTTGCATGAAGGTGTTGAGCATGTGGGGCAGCGTCATCACTGCCGACAATCCTATGAAAAACAAAAAGAAAACACCGAGAAAAATGGAGGTTTCAATAGTTTGTCTTTTAGTCAGCCTTTTCAAAAAGCGCGACATCAGTTGTATGCTTTTCATAATTGCAGTTTGAATTGTTTGCGTAAAATTCTCAAGAAGTCAATATCCCAAGTAAGTCCTATGCTGGCACTCAAACAATTGGTGACTTCTTTGTCTCCTTTGGGCCCTAGGATGGTTTGTGCATTAGCGATGTAGCCGTGCAAACGCACATTCTTGTACTTGGCAGGCCTGTATTCAAGACCGAGGCCGTAAAAATAGTACTGCATGCCTGGGGTGACCATAATTTCTTTGGGATTTTCCACACCAAAGTCTTCCGATTTGTTCTGGTCGTAACCACCTTTGATAAAGATGTTTACATCTCGGAAGATGATATCCATACGGCTCACGACGGTAAAGTCGCTGAAGTATTTGCTATAGACAGCCGCGCGGTTCATATAGTCGATGTACCAACTGAAATGGTTGAATACAATTCGGTTGCCAATGGAGATATAGTTGACAAAGCGTCCGCGTTCGCGCTCGAAGAGGTTGACGGAATAGAGCGCTTTGAAGTGTGGGTAGTCAGCGCACCACATGAAGCTATAAGCCAGCAGTCCTTTTTTCCAGTCTCTACCCATAAGGCTGTCGGTTGAGTAAACGTAGGGCGAGTTGCCCACTTGCAGTATCAGCTTGTTGTGGCCCGACTTGTCGGTGTAGATGGCCGAGGCTGCCAACTGGAAGCAGTGGATGGTGCCCCAAAGTTGGGTGTAGTAGAACACATCGATAGGAGGGGCATCATACTCGAAGCCGCCGATGGCCAAAGCCTCTTTGCCAGCTCGAAAGCCCCATTGAGGATTTATATTGTACTGTAAATAAAGGAAATCGGTGTTGTCGAAAAGTGTCACGCTGCCTTTGTTGGCGACGATGCGCTGGCGGAAAAAGTAGGAGAAGTGCTTTCCAAATTCGCCGCCGACGGCAATGTTGAAATATTTGCCGTTGAAACCGTAGTCGGTGGCTCTGAGCGAGTCAGGGTAGGGATAGTGGTGGTGAACGTCAAAGTCGGCACGCACCTCAAAAGCCAATCGCGTAAAACGGTGATTGATAGTGGATGTTGAGTCCTGAGCTGTCACTTTTGAAGTGCACAATAGCGCAAAAGTGATACAAAAGATGAGTTTTAAATAAGTTATTTTCAATGTGTTACAAGTTTGAGAAGATTGTGTGATTTGGCGGTGCAAATGTACAATCTTTTTCTTTATCCTGCTATGCCTAATGACCCTGTAATGAGGATTACAGTGAGAACAATGGGGGCAATGTATCGTAACACAAAGTAAAACAGCTTGATATACCATGTTTTGAGAGTCCCGTGGTTGGAAACTTCGTCCAAAACACCTTCTTTTTTATAAAACCAGCCAAGATAGATGGTGACGGCCAGGGCGCCGATAGGCATGAGGTAGGTGGCTGTCAGTTTGTCGCAGGCATCGAAGAAGGTGTAGTCCAGGATGGTGAAATCTTTCAGGGTGCCCAGCGACAATGAGCAGAGGGCACCAAGAGCGAAGATGACGAGCGAAGTGATGATGGTGGCGCTTGTACGCTTGAGGTGTAGTTCTTCCACCACCCAAAGTACGATTACTTCAAGTAATGAGATGGTCGTAGTGATGGCAGCGAGAGCCAACAGCACGAAGAAGAGGATGGCGAAGAATTGGCCCATGGGCATGTTGTTGAACACATTGGGCAGTGTTTCAAAGACAAGGCTCGGACCGCTGGCAGGGCTCAAGCCGAAGGTGAAAACGGCAGGGAAGATGGCGATGCCAGCCAGCAGGGCGATGGTTGTGTCAGCCGAGGCGATAAAGAAACAGGAACTCATCATATTGTCCTCCTTGCGAACATACGAACCGTAGGTAATGAGCAGCCCGGCGCCGATGCTGAGCGAGAAGATGGCCTGTCCCATGGCGGCAAGCACTCCCGTAGCGGTCAGGTTGCCGAACTCAGGCTTGAAGAGGAAACTCATTCCTTCCTTGCTACCAGGCAAAGTGAGTGAGCGGACACAGAGCAGTAGCATAATGAAGAACAAGACGGGCATGACAATCTTGGTGAATTTCTCAATGCCCTTTTGTACACCTCCGATGACAACCGCACCCGTGAGAAAGACAAGCAAACCCTGGAAGAGGATGGGCAGGTAGGGATGTTGGATGAAGGATGTGAAGGCTTCGGAGATTTCCGAGGCCTCTTTGCCTGCCAAACCGTTGGTGCACGATAGCCAGGTGTATTCGATGGTCCAGCCGGCGACAACGCTATAGAACGAATAGATGATGACACAAGTGATGACAGCCAAGATGCCGATGCCCAGCCATCCTTTGTGTTTTGGACTCAGCACGCGGAAGGCACCCATGGCATTGCGTCCCGAACGGCGGCCGATGACGAACTCGCCAATCATAATGGGCACGCCCAAACCGAAGACAAAGATGAGATAGAGCATGATAAAAGCACCACCGCCGTATTCTCCCGCGATGTAGGGGAAACGCCAGATGTTGCCCAAGCCCACAGCCGAACCGACGGCTGCTGCCACTGCACCAAAATAACTGGTAAAACCACCACGCTGTTCGCTATTCGTTGACATATTTAAGTTGTTAGATGTTAGATGTTAGTTGTAGGGATACACCGCGTATGTCCATATCATTGGCGGACGCATTCAATGCGTCTCTACATTATTAATTGTCAATTATAAATTATGAATTGTGCATCGTGAATTGTGCATTGAATTACATTCCCCAACTGCTGCCGTCGAAGCAATGGGTGCACAATTTCTCTTTGGGCAGACCGATGGCCTTGGCAATGGTGTCCAAAGTGTTGAATTTGAGCGTGTCCACACCGAGGTGCTGACGGATGACTTCCACCATGTTGGCGTACTCTTTGGTGGTGTGGTCCATATAGAGAGGGAGTTTCTTGACGAAGTCGTCGCCTTCAATCTCTTTGACTACGCGGCGAGCTATCAGTTCCATCTCGGTTTTGGAGGCCGAGAAGTTCAAGAAGTGGCAGCCGTAGAGCAGCGGCGGACAGCTAATGCGGATGTGCACTTCCTTGGCTCCGTACTCATAGAGTTTCCGCACATTGTCGCGTAATTGGGTGCCGCGCACGATCGAGTCGTCGCAGAAGACTGCGCGCTTGCCATGAAGCAGTGTGCGGTTGGGGATGAGCTTCATCTTGGCCACATGCTCACGAATGGTCTGGCTGACAGGCATAAAGCTTCGCGACCAAGTGGGCGTGTACTTGACAATGCCGCGTTCGTAAGGAATGCCCTTGCCTTTGGCGTAACCTAAAGCCATGCCAATGCCCGAGTCGGGAATGGCAGAAACGAAGTCGGCTTCGATATCATCAGAAATACCCATTTCGTAACCTTCAGTGTATCTGGCATTTTCGATGTTTATGCCTTCGTAGTCGGCGGTGGGGTAGCCGTAATAAATCCACAGGAAGGAGCAGATCTGCATCTGTGTGTTGGGGGCTGCCATCTGTTGGCAACCGTTTTCAG
>JAEERB010000008.1 GCA_016285615.1 Bacteroidales bacterium | reverse complement strand
TCAGGTGGAGATTATAGTGAATTAACATGTGGTGTATGTTGGAGCACAAATCCTCATCCAATAGTATCAGAAAATACCGTAAATAAGACTGTTTTCTTGACAAGTCATGGTTGGAAGTTGGCAGAAGGATCCATTACTCCTGCTTTACAGATGTCCAACGGCGCCATTATTTCAGACTTGATGGATTACCTTTACTCCTGTGAACAAGATGATATTCTGTATTTCGAATCTGGTGGAAGAGAGCGTATTGAAACCAATATCAAGTGTGCGGAAGGAGAAGGTCTGCAAGATGATGTTGTTTCAGCTCGCTGGTATTTTGATAACCAAGAAGATCCTCAAATTCTTTATATGCAATTACCTTTTTTGTATGATGCCACAGGTAATGCATTAGATGAAGAACTTGAGAATTGCAAGATTATAGAATTAACTGGGAAACAACTCAAAATAAGCTGGACATTTGATGTGGGGAATGACATACATACCTTTGTCATGGTGTATAGAGATAGTAAAGATGTAGCCAAGTCGGATCATGGTTATACTACAGATGGCAATAGCATAGGCATATTTACAAGTACGATTACGGATTTGGACCCCAATACAACCTATTATGTAAGGGCATACGCAAAGAATTCAATTGGAATTAGTTATGGCGAAGAATTTGTATTTACAACTACAGATGTCGCAGTGGCAGACGGTGACTTTGTAATTACATTTGGCGATATGCAGCAATGGAATGTTGGTTGGTCGGAATGCGGAGTGACAACCAGTGGCGATGGCACTCAAATGTTGTTTGTCAATGTAGCACCAGAAAAGCCAACGTCACAATTTCCTATGTTATATTTCACGGTAACAGCCGAAACGGGACAGCACAATAACTCTAATGATAGTCATTTGTTTATGATGTACTATTATGCTAAGGCCTTTAATCTGAATATGAGCGGTCAGCTTATTAAAAATATGGCTGATTATTGGGCGGGTAATGGCCCCAAATCTATGGGGGTGGCTAATATTGAAATCACCTATTTCGACCCTGTCTCTTTAACGATATCCTTAAAAGGAGAGGGAACATTTTGGAATGCTATAGACAACTTGCAAACGGAAACGATTAGCGAAGTTCCATATGTTATTGAAGCTCAAAACTTCAAGCTTGAAAAACGCGATGACTACGGACAGTTAGAAGTTAAAACCACAGAAGTTAGCAATATAACGTCCACTACTGCAGTTGGCGGTGGCAGTGTCACCTCTACGGAGAATGCTACCATTACAGCTCGTGGCGTATGCTGGAGCACATCGCATAATCCTACTATTGAGGATAACCATACTACAGATGGAAATGCCTTGGGAAACTTTACCAGTAGTATTACAGGGTTGATTTATAACACCACATATTATGTGCGGGCTTATGCAACTAACAGTAATGGTACAACTTATGGAGAAGAGGTGAGTTTTACTACCTTGTCCAAACCTCAACCCCAACCGTGTCCAGGCACTCCTACAGTTACTGATATAGACGGCAATACATACAATACTGTACAAATTGGTGAGCAATGTTGGATGAAAGAAAATTTGAAAACCACAAAGTTTGCTGATGGAACATCTATCCGTGGACCAGGTGCTTCTACCACAATGGCTAGTTGGTATTATCCCAATAATTATTATACTACTAAACCAGAATTTGGATTACTTTACAATTGGAAAGCTGTAATGAACTATTCATCAAGCAGTAATAGTAATCCCAGTGGAGTGCAAGGTATTTGTCCTACAGGCTGGCATGTTCCGAGCGATGCCGAGTGGACACAATTAACAGATTATGTAAGCTCATCCAGTGACTTTTTGTGTAATTCGAATAGCACAAATATAGCAAAAGCAATGGCTTCAACCTCCTACTGGGAAAGCAGTACCAATACGTGTGCCATAGGTAACGATTTAAGCAGTAATAATGCAACAGGATTTTCAGCCGTTCCCGCAGGCCATTCTGAAGGCAATAATAGTTTTTACTACTATGCCAAATTTTGGAGTGCTACAGAACACGGTTCAGATTATGCTTATGCACGCTTTTTAGGTTATCAGAGTGCCATAATGAGCCGCTCCGACCCTTCTTACAATAAAAAGTACGATCATTGTTCCGTTCGCTGTCTTCGCGATGAAACGAATACTGGGAAACAAGACGGAGGACAGCCCTGCCCCGACATGCCAACGCTTACGGATGTTGACGGTAATACATACAATACAGTGCAAATTGGCAACCAATGTTGGATGAAGGAGAATCTTCGTACAACGAAATATGCAGATGGTACAGATATAAATATTGGAAACAATACAAGTTTAACAACACCATACAGATATATACCTAACAATGATACTTCAACTGTACCTACTTATGGATATTTGTATAATTGTATTGCTACTACTCGAAGTGCATCTTGTGGAGAAACAGACCCAGTAGGGCCTCAAGGAGTTTGTCCTGATGGTTGGCATGTTCCTTCAAAAATAGAATATGATGAATTAGTAGATTATTGTAACAATCACTATGCATTAGGAACGGAACCATGTGGTATTGGCAAATCATTATCAGCAAAGGTCGCATGGGCAGCGACCTCAAATGATTTTGCTGTTGGCAATAATCTTTCAACTAATAATGCTAGTGGCTTTTCCGCTTTGCCTGCTGGTGCTTATAATGGGTATCATATTGATTATGGATACTATACCGATTTTTGGACGGCATCTATGCCAGTACGAAATAATTGTGGTAACTACAAGATGACTATATATTATGATAACGCTTTTGCAGGATTGGGATACACTCTTTCTAATACAAATTACTTTGCATATTCCGTTCGTTGCCTTCGCAATTAGAATACGCGCTTTAACTATAATGCAAATTTTAATTAACATCAATAACAAACCCAAATGAAAAAAATCCTTACAACTTTAGCTTTATTAGTAGCAACGACGGTTCTGTTGGCGCAAGTACCGCAAAAATTCTCCTACCAAGGCGTGATACGCGACGCTGCGGGCAATTTGGTGCGCAATGCGCCTGTGGGTGTGCGTGTTAGCTTGCTGAAAGCCAGTGCTGACGGTGTGGCTGTATATTGCGAAACGCACCGCCAGAGCACCAATGCCAACGGCCTGCTAACCCTTACCATTGGTGACGGCACCGTAGTGGGTGGCGATATGGCTGCCATTGATTGGGCCGATGGTCCCTATTTTCTCAAAACAGAGACCGACATTACTGGCGGTAGCAACTACACGCTGGTAGGTGCCCAACAGCTATTGAGCGTGCCCTACGCCCTCTACGCCGGCACCACCACCAACGGTTTTAGCGGCGATTACAACGATTTGAGTAATAAGCCCGAGATTCCCGCCGCCCAAGTAAATGCTGACTGGAAAGCCACCGAAGGCGTAGCCGAAATTTTAAACAAACCGACAAAAGTTTCTGCTTTTGAGAACGACGCAAAATATTTGACGGAGGCCAACCTTGCCGCCCGATTGGACGCAATGCAGCAGCAGATAGATAGTTTGAAGGAGCAGATTGGCGAAGGAGGTGGCTCAGGACAAGGCGGAAATAATAATGACGGTAAACCATGTAAGGGAATGGCAACAATAACAGATGTGGATGGCAATACCTATAATACTGTACAAATTGGTGAACAGTGTTGGATGAAAGAAAATTTGAGAACTACTAAACATACGGATGGTACAGATATTGAAAATATTTTTGCTCCAAATGGTCAAGAAAGCAATGTGGCTTCTTATGGGTATTTGTATTTTTGGTCAGATGCGATGTTGGGCATTTGTCCTATTGGATGGCACGTTCCGAGTGATAACGAGTGGCAAGAGTTGTTGAATTATGTTGAATATCAAATAGAAACAGGTAATATCCAAAATAGTAGTATTACAAAAGCCTTAGCTTCTTCATCAGGATGGGAAGTGAGCAGTGTAAGTGGAACACCGGGTTATGTGTCTCATACCAATAATGTTACGGGTTTTTGTGCATTCCCTGCTGGTAGTTGGCATGATGGTTACAGCAATTTCGGTTCTAGAGTCCACTTTTGGAGTACAACTAGCCTAAATACAGATAAAGTATATTATCGATGGTTCAGTTATAGTGGAACCACAGTGAATAAGAATGAAGCTCCTACGAGCAATTGCTTTTCCGTTCGTTGTCTCAAAAACGAAGAACATACGGATGGAGAAGCATGTGGTACTGTAAAGGATGTAGATGGCAACACATACAATACCGTTCAAATTGGCAACCAGTGTTGGATGAAGGAGAATTTGCGTACCACCAAATACGCCGATAGAACGGGTATAGATCGAGGTAGTTCTACTTCCAGTACAGCAGCGTATTGGTATTATCCAAATAATGATTCTTCCACCAAAGATAGCTATGGTCTATTGTACAACTGGAAGGCGGTGATGCGCAACGCATCTTCCAGCAGTGCTAACCCCAGCGGCGTTCAAGGTGTTTGCCCCACGGGGTGGCATGTGCCGAGTGAAGCAGAATGGAGACAATTAACAGATTATGTAAGCGGCCAAAATAAATATCTCTGTGTTTCAGGAGGTAATAACTATATTGCTCAATCCTTAGCTTCAACATTGGATTGGGAAGGTGGTAATGCAGGGTGTGATGTGGGCACAAATCCGAGTAGTAATAATGCTACAGGTTTTTCAGCTCTTCCTACGGGGTACTATGAAGGAATGGATGGAAGGTACAAGTCTTTTGGCAAATCGGCTGGTTTTTGGAGTTCAACAGAATATGATAAAGACATGTATGATGCATATGTAATATTTATCTTTAACAGTCTGCCAGATGTAGGTTATAATTATACTAACTATGACGAACTTGGGGGCCATTCCGTTCGTTGCCTCCGCGATTAAAATATGCGCTTTAACTATAATGCAAAATTTTATTTAACATCAATAACCAATCCAAATGAAAAAAATCCTTACAACCTTAGCCTTATTAGTGGCAACAATGATGTTGTTGGCCCAAGCCCCGCAAAAATTCTCATACCAGGGCGTGATACGTGATGCTGCTGGAAATCTGGTGCGCAATGCGCCTGTGGGTGTGCGTGTGAGCTTGCTGAAAAACAGCACAGAAGGCGTGGCCGTCTATTGCGAAACGCACCGACAAACCACCAATGCCAACGGTTTGCTAACCCTTACCATTGGCGACGGTACCGTGGTGGGTGGTGATATGGCCGCCATTGATTGGGCCGATGGTCCCTATTTCCTTAAAACAGAAACCGACATTACAGGCGGTAGCAACTATACGTTAGTAGGTGCCCAGCAACTGCTGAGCGTACCCTACGCCCTCTACGCTGGCAACACCACCAACGCTTTCAGCGGAGATTACAACGATTTGAGTAACAAACCCGAGATTCCCGAAGTGCCAACAGAGGTAAGTGCGTTTACAAACGATGCTGGCTATATTTCCAACAAGGAGTGCGACAATCTTTCATACTGCCAATTGGTTTCACAATTAACCAAATTGCAAAATATGGTTGATAGTTTGAAAGAAAAAGTGCAGGAAGGTGGTGGATATGGTAGTGACAGTCTTCATTCTGCTAAGATTGAGCAATTGTTGTTGCCGTTGGTGAATACTCTCGAAATTGACACGCAAACAAGATTTGTAAAATCGGAAATATTGTTTTTAGGAAGAAGTCATATTACAGAATGCGGCATATGTTATAGTACAAATTCTAATCCGACCTTGGCCGATGAATATGTGATGAGTGATAACAAATCGTTAGGCGAATACACCTGTATGATGGGTTATTTGTTGCCTAATAGCACATATTATGTAAGAGCTTATGCTTCCAATAGTGAAGGTGTAGCGTATGGAGCGGTAATACAGTTTGACACAAAAGAAACCATAAAAGATTCTTGGCCTTGTACAGGTGTGCCGCAAGTGACCGATTACGATGGGAATATGTATTATACCGTGCAGATAGGGGAACAGTGTTGGATGAAAGAAAATCTTCGAGCAGAACACTATGCAGATGGAAATGTTATAATGGATGTTCAACAACCAAGCGCCTTTTATTTTAACGAAAGTTCTGCCAACAATGCTTCAAATGGTTTAATTTATACTGGTAATTCAGTAATTTATAATTCGCCAATTATCAATGATTCTGTAAAAATACAAAGTGTCTGTCCTGATGGTTGGCATATGCCCAGCCGTGTTGAATGGCAACAATTATCAGATTATTTGGTTTCGAACGAACGGTTTTTATGTGGTAAAAAGAGCATCGCAGCGTCTATGAAGGTGGGACACTGGGCATATGATTATTCCCACGGATGTAACGATGACCGTACAAATACTAGTGGCTTTTCGGCTCTGCCAACGGCTTATCGCTCAGCTACGGGGCAAGGATCTGACACGGGTGCCTCTGCCTCTTTTTGGAGTATAACTCAAAAGGACACAACGGGGATGTATGCATATTCACTCAGTTATAACAATGCGGATTTAAATGTGGCGATAGTCGCATTGACGTCGTCTCATTCTGTTCGTTGTATTCATGATTAGAGAAAAATTATTAAGAATAACGAGAAACTTAATAAATAAATACCAAGATGAAAAAAATCCTTATAACATTAGCCTTATTAGTGGCAACGACGATGTTGTTGGCCCAAGCTCCGCAGAAATTCTCATACCAAGGCGTAATCCGTGACGCTGCTGGAAATCTGGTGCGCAATGCGCCTGTGGGTGTGCGTGTGAGCATACTGAAAAACAGCACAGAAGGCGTGGCCGTGTATTGTGAAACGCACCGACAAACCACCAATGCCAACGGCTTGCTAACCCTAACCATTGGCAACGGCACCGTGGTCGGAGGCGAGATGGCCGCTATTGATTGGGCCGATGGCCCCTATTTTCTTAAAACTGAGACCGACATTACAGGCGGTAGCAACTACACGCTGGTAGGCGCCCAACAACTGCTGAGCGTGCCCTACGCCCTTTACGCTGGCAGTACTACCAACGCTTTCAGCGGCGATTACAACGATTTGAGCAATAAGCCGGAGATTCCCCAAGTACCCACAGATGTGAGTGCTTTTACAAACGATGCGGGCTATATTTCCAACAAGGAGTGCGACAATCTTTCATACTGTCAATTGGTTTCACAATTAACCAAATTGCAAAACACTGTTGATAGTTTAAAAGAAAAGGTGCAGGAAGGTGGTGGCACAGGTCATGGACCTGTTGGTAATGATGCTCAACCTTGTCCAGGCACGCCAACTGTTACAGATGTAGATGGTAATACATATAATACCGTACAAATTGGTGAGCAATGTTGGATGAAAGAGAATTTGAGGACGACGATGTACGCCGATGGAATTTCTATAACGAAAAAATTGGATAGTGGTGCTGGTTTATATTATTGCTCTCCAAATTATAAAATAAGAAATGGTGGTTTATTATACAATTGGTATGCTGCAACAAGAGATTGTTCTTCTGATAGTATTCCAAGCGGTGTACAAGGCGTTTGTCCTATTGGTTGGCATGTGCCAAGTAAACAAGAATGGATTCAACTTTCAAACTATTTACATAATAAATACCCATATTTAAATATGGCAAACGCTTTGCTTTCAGAAGATGTGAATTTATTTATTGCTAATCAAGCTGTTGGTTATAATTCAGTGGGTTTTTCTGCTCTCCCAGTTGGGTGCAGGTACCAAAATGGCACCACTTACAGCTACGAGTCTGGTGGTTTTGATGCCTGTTTTTGGAGTTCTACGATAGCATTTGAGAAGGACTCACAAAGAGTGCCATATTCTTTTAATTTATGTTTTATAGACCATACACAATGGAAAGATCAAAGGGCCTATTATCGTTCAGTCCGTTGTCTCCGCGATTAAAATTTTTATAGTAAAATATTGAATGAACAACACAAAACACAATTAAATCTTAAAATGAAAAGAATCCTTACAACCTTAGCTTTATTAGTGGCAACGACAATATTGTTGGCACAAGTTCCACAGAAATTCTCATACCAAGGCGTGATTCGTGACGCTGCGGGTAATCTGGTGCGCAATGCGCCTGTGGGTGTGCGTGTGAGCATACTGAAAAACAGCACAGAAGGCGTGGCCGTGTATTGTGAAACGCACCGCCAGAGCACCAATGCCAACGGCTTGCTAACCCTAACCATTGGCGAAGGCTCCGTTGTCGGTGGTGATATGGCTGCCATTGATTGGGCCAATGGTCCCTATTTCCTTAAAACCGAAACCGACATTACTGGCGGTAGCAACTACACGCTCGTAGGCGCACAACAGCTGCTGAGCGTACCCTACGCCCTCTACGCTGGCAACACCACCAACGCTTTTAGCGGTGATTATAATGATTTGAGTAACAAACCTGAAATTCCGCAAGTTCCCACAGAAGTGAGTGCGTTTACAAACGATGCAGGCTATATTTCCAACAAGGAGTGCGACAATCTTTCTTATTGCCAATTGGTTTCACAATTAGCCAAGTTGCAAAATACAGTAGATAGTTTGAAAGAACAAATTGGCGAAAGTGGTGGCTCTGGACAAGGCGATATTGGTAATGATGGCAAGCCCTGTAAGGGCGTCGCTACCGTAATGGATGTGGATAGTAACATATACAATACTGTGCAAATTGGTGAGCAATGCTGGATGAAGGAGAATTTAAAAACTAGCAGGTATGCTGATGGAACTGCTATATCTACAGGCAGTTCTTCATCTACCACAACGCCATATTGTTATGGCGGTACATATGGTTTTCTGTATAATTGGCCCGCAGTGATGGGTGGTTGTTTCTCTTCAACTTCTGTGCCCAGTGGAGTTCAGGGTGTTTGTCCAAATGGGTGGCATGTGCCCAGCGACCAGGAGTGGATTAAATTAGTCAATTATTTGATTATGCAACCAAATTACAACTATGGTAAGACTGTCCGCGGTCTTATTGCTAAAGGGTTGGCTTCAACAACTGGCTGGAATAATAATAGCGATATTGCTACGGTAGGCTGCAACCAGGAAAGTAATGATATTACTGGTTTTTCGGCCTTTCCTGATGGCTACTACTACCCATATGGTACGACTGTTGGTGTTTTTGCTTCTTTTTGGAGTGCTACCCAGAATGATACCAACCAAGCATATGATTATACTATTAAGTATAACTCAAGTTCAATTAATCGATTCTTCTTACAAAACAAAGCTTATGGTTTGTCAGTCCGTTGCCTTAAAGATTAATAATTAAATATCAATTCATTATGTTTAAGAAATCCATTTTCATAACAATATTCTTTTGTGCCACCCTTACTGTCGCAGCACAAAGCGGCTTGGTTACAACAGGCGGAGATATTCAGGGCTCTAACGGCAGCGTAAGTTATACTGTGGGGCAGGTGGCCGTGCAGAGCATCGAGGCCTCTGCCGCATCGCTCACCGAGGGCGTTCAGCAACCTTACGAAATACAAACCGTCGGTGTGGACAATTACCCCTCCATCACATTGGATGCCGTGGTCTATCCCAATCCAACGACGGATAAATTGATATTGTCCTTTAATGGTATAGAGACGCACAGCATTGCGTCTCTACGGGTTGCATTGTACAATACCAATGGCCAATACATTCAAACTGTGGATGTTGCTAGTGCGCAAACCACCATTGATATGTCGGCATTGGCGGCCGGCACCTATTACCTGCGTGTCACCGCCGGCCAGCAAACGCTGAAAACCTTCAAAGTGGTAAAAACGAGGTAGCGTTGTGGTTCCGTGTCAAAGACGCGGCACAAAACAACAACCAGTAATTTGTTGGGATTCCTTCGCACGCTGCGCGTGCTCGGAATGACGACGGTGGTGGTTTTGCACTTCGTCGTGCGGTGCCTGAGCCTGTCGAAGGCACCGCTTGTTTTTCTTCAGCTGCGTTAGCAGCCGAAGAAATCCCCTAAGATCCCTATTCAAAATTATTGATTTACGCAATCTGTAGGTGTTTTTTCATCCGAAAAATTCCGTATCTTTGCAAGCAATTCATCCGAAAAATTAATAATAAAACATATACTATCATGATTAGTCAGAAACTATTAAATCCTAAGAGTATTGTGATTGTGGGAGCATCGAACGATGTGCACAAGCCTGGTGGAAAACTTGTAAAGAATTTATTGTCAAGTCCTTTTAAGGGCCAAATTTATGCCGTCAACCCGAAAGAGACGGAAGTGCAAGGCATTCACTGCTATGCCAAAGTGGAGGACTTACCAGAAGTGGATTGCGCTATCCTGGCCATTGCTGCCAAGTACTGCCCCGCCACGGTGGATGTGCTGGCAAAGGAGAAGAACACCCGCGGCTTTATCATCGTTTCCGCTGGCTTCGGTGAAGAGAGCAAGCAAGGTGCAGAGTTTGAGAAGCACATTACCGATACTATCAACAGTGTGGGCGGCTCTCTTATCGGACCCAACTGCACAGGCTTCCTCAACACTAACTACTGCGGTGCGTTTGACACCCCCATCCCGACCCTCGATCCGCACGGCGTAGATTTTGTGACTGGCTCAGGTGCTACCGCTGTTTTTATTAAGGAATATGGTATTTCTAACGGCCTTACATTCAACAGTGTATGGGCTGTCGGCAATTCCGCTCAAATGGGTATCGAGGACGTTCTGGAACACCTCGACACCACCTTCGACCCTGAAAAGTCGTCGCGTGTCATTATGCTTTATATGGAGAAAATCGGTGACCCGAAGAAGTTGCTGAAACACTCCCGCTCGCTTATCAACAAGGGATGCAAGATTGCGGCCATCAAGTCGGGTGGTTCCGCTGCCGGCAGTCGCGCCGCCTCGTCGCATACCGGTGCTTTGGCCACCAACGACGCCGCCGTTGATGCTCTCTTCCGCAAAGCAGGTATCGTGCGTTGCCATAACCGCCAGGAACTCACCACCGTTTGCGCCATCTTTATGCATCCTGAAGTGAAAGGCAAGAATATGGCCGTCATTACCCACGCCGGCGGTCCTGCCGTGATGTTGACGGATGTGCTGTCCGACAATGGTATGGACGTGCCCCATATCGAAGGTCCCAAGGCCGACGAACTGCTCTCCAAGCTCTTTGGTGGCTCTTCTGTGGGCAACCCCATCGACTTCCTCGCCACTGGCACTGCCGAGCAGCTGGGCACCATCATCGATTACTGCGAGAATGAGTTCGACAATATCGACTGTATGTGCGTCATCTTCGGCTCGCCCGGTCTTTTCGCCAACTGGGAGGTGTATGAAGTCCTTGACCAGAAGATGAAGACTTGCAAGAAACCTATTTTCCCCATTCTGCCTTCTATTATCAACGTGAAAGATGAGATCGCTGATTTCATTCAGAATAAGCATCGTATCAACTTCCCCGAAGAGTGCGTGTTTGGTCAGGCATTATGCAAAGTTTATAATACTCCAAAACCGCAGCCCGAAGTGGTTGAGCAGCCCGAAATCGATGTGGCCCGCATCCGCCGAACCATCGACAAATGCGGTAATGGTTATATGGAAATCGCTGATTACAATGAACTTCTGGATGCTGCTGGCATTAGCCGCAAGAAGTCCGTGGAGGTTTCCAAGAAAGAAGATGCCCTCGCTTTCGCCAAGGAGGTTGGTTGCAGCAAGGATGTGCCGTTGGTAATGAAGGTGGTGGGACCGCTGCACAAGAGCGATGTAGGTGGCGTTACCCTGAATGTTAAGGATTTGGACACCGTAAGCAAGGAGTTCGACCGTTTGATGGCCATCAAGGACACTTATGCAGTAGAAATGTACCCGATGTTGGAAGGTATCGATGTCTATATCGGTGCTATTCGCGATGACAAGTTTGGACATCAGGTATTCTTCGGTTTAGGCGGCATCTTTATTGAGGTGCTGAAGGATGTGCAGAGCGCGCTAGCACCTATCACGGCTGCCGAGGCCAAGGAGATGCTGACGAAGCTGCGTGGTTACAAGATCTTGCAGGGCGTGCGCGGACAGGAACCCGTCAATATCGACCTGTATGCCGATCAGATTGCCCGCGTGAGCGCATTGGTACAGGCCGCTCCTGAAATTGCGGAGATGGACCTCAACCCGTTACTCGGCAATCCTCGCTACGTTACAGCCGTAGATGCCCGTATTAGAATTGAAAAATAACCTTTAAAGAGTCAGATTATGAATCCAATGTTTGAACCCTCAGTATATAAGGCACGTAGAGATGGCCTTAGACAACAGATTTCTTCCGGTATCGCCGTTTTCTTGGGCAATCAGGAAGCCCCGATGAATTATCCGTCCAATACGTACAAGTACCGTCAGGACAGCCACTTCATCTATTTCTTCGGCTTGACGGCCGCCAATCTGGCCGCTATCATCGACTTTGATGAGAACCGTGAGATTTTGGTGGGTGACAACCTCGAAATTGACGACATCATCTGGATGGGCGACCAGCCTACCATGCGCGATTTGGCCGACAAATGTGCCGTTGCAGAAACGATGCCGATGGGTAAGTTGGCAGACTATATCGGTGAGGCGATGGCCAAAGGTCGCAAGGTTCATTTCACACCACCTTACCGTGATGATAATAAGATTACGCTGTCGGTGATGACAGGTATTCCGATTCCCGAACTGAAGAAGGCCGCTTCGCCTGAGTTGATCAAGGCCATTGTCAAACTGCGTACCACTAAGGAAGAACGCGAGTTGGAGCAAATGCGTCTGGCAGGCGAAATTGGCTACAAGATGCACACTACCGTCATGCGCCACTGTGTGGAAGGTGTGTCGGAGCGCGAACTGGCCGGTATGGCAGAGGGCATTTCGCTCTCATACGGCAATGGTGTCTCTTTCCCCATCATCTTGTCGCAGCACGGTGAGACGATGCACAATCACAATCATGATGCGCTTTTGAAGAAAGGCAATATGCTGCTGATGGATGCCGGTGCGGAAGGCTTGATGAACTACTGCTCCGACAATACGCGAACCATGCCCGTTGGCGGCACTTTCACTCCGAAGCAGAAGGATATCTATGAGATTGTGTTAAAGGCTAATATGGATTGCATTGAAGCCGCTCGTCCAGGTGTCTATAACCGCGATTTGCACTTCAACGCCTGCCGCATCATCACCAATGGACTCAAAGCCCTCGGCCTGATGAAAGGCGATATGGAAGAGGCTGTCAGATTAGGTGCGCACGCTCTGTTTATGCCTCACGGTTTAGGTCACCAGCTGGGTTTGGATGTTCACGATATGGAAGATCTTGGTGAAGATTATGTTGGCTATGATGAGACAGTTAGCAGAAGTCCTTTGTTTGGAACGGCTTACCTGCGAATGGCTCGCGAACTGAAACCTGGCTATGTGGTTACCATTGAACCGGGTATCTATTTCGTGCCGCAGCTGATTGATATTTGGAAGAAAGAAAACAAATTGGCCGATTTCATCTGCTACGACAAAGTGGAAACTTACAAGGATTTTGGCGGTATCAGAATTGAAGACGATGTGCTGATTACAGCTACTGGTCATGAGATCCTGGGTCCTGTCATTCCGAAGACAGTGGATGAACTGAAAGCTATAATTCCTTCAAAATAAACCATATGGCTAATTTTCAATTAACTCCTTACCTTTATAGTGAGGAAGAGATAAAACAGCGCATAGCGCAATATACGGCTCGGCCGTTGCGCTACTTCTCCAAAGAGAGCGAAGCTTGTCGCTTTTTGTTGAATTGCATCGACTTGAC
Organism: Bacteroidales bacterium; assembly: GCA_016285615.1. The sequence continues at coordinate 21,908 of JAEERB010000008.1, read as the reverse complement.
CACGTTGGAGGGCTCTGACACGCCAGCCAAGGTAGAGGAGTTGTGTCGCAAGGCCATTGCCTTCCCGACGGCGGCGGTTTGCGTCTATCCGCCGTTTGTGGCGTTGGCTAAAAAATGTCTGGCAGGCACGCCTATCCATGTCGCTTCTGTGGCTGGTGCGTTTCCTGCAGGACAGTCGCCTATCGAAATCAAGACTGCAGAGGTACGCTATGCCGTAGAGCAGGGTGCCGATGAGATTGACATGGTCATTTCGCGCGGCAAGTTCTTGGATGGTCGCTATGATGAGGTGTTTGACGAGATTGTGGCCATCAAGCAGGCGGCAGCTCCGGCACACCTCAAGGTGATTCTGGAAACGGGAGAACTCAAAACGCCAGAGAACATCTATCATGCTTCACAGTTGGCTATTGCAGCCGGCGCCGATTTCATCAAGACTTCGACGGGTAAAATCGCTATCAATGCCACGCCCGAATCATTTTTGGTGATGTTGGATGCACTGAAAGATCATTACGATAAGACTGGCAAGATGGTGGGTATGAAGCCCGCTGGTGGTATTGCTGATGCTGATACGGCCCTCGCTTTTCTCAAGATTCTGGAGAATGTTTTGGGCGAGCCGTGGCTCACCAACCGCTATTTCCGCATTGGTGCCAGTCGCTTGGCCAACAAGATGGCGGAACGCATCGCTGAGTAATATTGTCCTTGCACAATAATGGAAAACAACCCTTCAACCATGGCTGGCTGAAGGGTTGTTGGTTTAACAGGAAGAGTGTTCCTTCGCCAGCTCCTTTTTGAAATAGGCAAATGGCTGAAGGGTTTGAGCGTAGTAAAACAATTTCAGGTAAAACGCTATTTGCAGCCGCTCGAGTTCACATTCGTTCTCTCCCAAGGCTGTGTCGTTGCGTTTCCCTATGTTGATTTTTTGTGCCACACAATGTCCCAAGCAAAGGTATTTGGCCCAGCACTTTTGACATTCTGAAATGGTCTCAATCTCCAATGCTCTGTATTGTGCGGCTTGTGCGTTAGTGCCGCTGCCAACGCAACCAATAGCGTGCTTCGTGTTGTTCATGAAGTGCGCACACGAGAAGATGGTGCCGTCGGCCATCATCGTGAAATATGTCCGTGCAGCGCCACAGGCGATTCTTTTGTTCTGTCTGAATCTAAGTGCATTGCCAAACTGGTAAAAGCGCTGATTGAAAATGGTTTGCCTATTCTGAATGCGCTCTCGATAGTAGTGCTCCAACTGGTCAAACTGCTCCTTGATATGGACAAGCAGTTCGCTGTCGTAGTGCGAGTAAGTGTGGCCTTTGTTCTCGGAGGCGTACGCAAACGAGATAAAGAAAGGCAACTGCAACTGCTCGAAGAAAGCGAATGTATCGACAATGTAAGGATTTGTATTGACCATGGTGGCGCGCAGTTCGGTGCGGATGCCATTGCGTTTCATGGCCTCCACGAATTTCATGACGCGATGGAAAGAGGAACGGCCGTGCTCGTCTTTGCGAAGGTTGAACTCGTTGTCGGGACCGTCCAAACTGACCAAAACCGAAAATTTGTTTTCCTTGAACAATCGGATGATGTCATCATTTAATAAGGTGCCATTGGTGGTGACGGAGTAGTAAATTTTCTCGTCGGGATATTTCTCTTTAACATATTGTATGGTATGACAAATGAGGTCGAAGCGCAGTAGTGGCTCCCCACCAAAAAAGATGAACCACAATGGTTGTTTGTCGCCCTGTGCGTGTCGGTGCTCCACGACAAAATCAATAGTTCTCTCGATATCCTCGGCTTCGAAATCCCTGAAGTTGAACTTGCCATCGGTTTGGGCAAAGCAGTAGGGACATCTTAGCGTACAGTGCCCTGAGATGGGAAGTACCACCTCTTCAAAGCGTGTTCCATGGGTAGAGGCCATGCCAATATCCAGCGATGACATCTGTGGTGAAGATGTAATCAATTCGCATAGAGGCTTGTAAAAATTATTATAGGCAGTCTTGCCGAAGCAGATTTCGGTACAAGCTTTGCCCTTATGGTGCAGCATCTCCAAAAAACGGACAATTTCCGCGTCTCCAATGGGATATAACTGCATGGTTTCTGTATGATAGAACAAGGTGCAGTCTTCATCTAAGGGGAACAGTTTGATATGCTCGGGCAGCAATTCCATTTGTTTAGCCATAACGTTAAGTTGAAAAGGTAATCTGCCCGTTGAAGAACAGATTACCTTGGATTAATTATCTGAAAGAGACGCTGGAACAACCAGTGATAGAGAACGATCCTTCGTTGCAGGAAGAGGAGAATTTGGGCATGCAGGCCACTTCAAAGGTCAGACATGCTTTGATTTTTCCGATGCGATTGCAGAGAATGGTGTCCCCGGATTTGTTGCAGCTGTAGGGTTTTCCTGCGCCACCTTGTATTTCGGCCAACTCTTCCGAGTTGAGCAAAGTCATATTCAAATGTTTCATAATTGCAAATTTTATATTAAACACATTCTTTGTTCTTACTATGAGACATGCCGATAATAAATTGGATAGTCTACTGATTTAAAGTGCTTTATAAGGATTACGGATCCTATAAAAACGGTTTTTTCCGTTGCCTGTAGTGCTTGTGGCAAGGTTTCTCGTGCGGCGCATGGCGCCACACGAGTCCTCGCAGTGCACCTCTTCTACGCCCCTGTCAACGGCACACTCTTGACAAGGACTCTACACTAAATCCATCCTGTTTGAGGTGTTAAAAATAAACTTGTCTGTATCTGCCTTTGATAGACAGAAATCAGGTTTGCTGATGACAAAGTTAGCGTATGGGAAAGAGGTGTGCAAGAAAAAAAAGCACCAATTTTTAAAAAATATTAACAAGAATATCGCTTGTTAGCAAGGCTAAAAGTGAAGTTAGCAAAGTCAAATCAACTATAGCTCGACAAACGTGTTTTTTAGCCTTCCAAAATCTGACACAGCAGACTCTGAAAAATGGAAGAAAAAGGGAGTCGATGCTGAAAAAGGCAGTTCTATTTCACTCCACTATGGCCAAAGCCGCCGGCGCCGCGCTCAGTGTCGGAGATGGTGTCGGTCTCGGTCAACTGTGCCTGCTCGCAACGGGCAAAGACTATTTGTGCGATGCGGTCGCCATGGTTGATGGCGAAGGGTACATCCGACAAGTTGATGAGGATGACCTTTACCTCACCGCGGTAGTCGGCGTCGATGGTGCCAGGCGTGTTCAGCACGGTGATGCCATGTTTGGCTGCCAATCCGCTGCGGGGGCGCACTTGGCCTTCGTAACCTTCAGGAATCTCCATAAACAGACCTGTGGGCACCATGGCGCGTTGCATAGGATTGAGGGTGATGCCGCCTTCGGGCAAGTTGGCGCGCAAATCCATGCCCGCCGAATTCTTCGTTTCGTATGCCGGTAGCTGGTTGCCCGACTTGTTGACTACTTTTACAATCATAGTTTTGTATTACTTTTTGAGGATTTTCTGTTTGAATGTAGTGGCGATGCCTCTGACAAGTTCTTTCTCTTTCCACGCTACGGCTGCCACAAAGAGCAACAAGATAACTGTATTCAGAACCAGCGTGATAATCAAGTTGAATTCGGGTAAGTAGGCAATGGCCATATATAATATTAAGGTAATGACGATATAGAACAGCGCCGACTTGAGGTCGTAGGGAATGGGATTCTTTTTCCGTCCCACCAAATAAGAGAGAATCATGCAGACGCCATAGCCTGCGAAACCGCCCCAAGCGCAGGCCATGTAGCCAACTTGAGGAACAAAGATGATGTTGATGGCTAACAGCACAATACAGCCGATAGCCGAGAAGATGGCGCCCCACCACGTCTGGTCGGTGAGTTTGTACCAGAATGAAAGATTAAAATAGATGCCCATGAATATTTCGGCCATCATCACGATAGGAACCACACGCAATCCTTCCCAGTAGTCGGATTTGATGATATATTTCAGTATCGGCAGGTAGGCAACCACCGCCATGAAGGCAAACAGAGTGCAGAGGATGAAGTAGTTCATCACTTTGGCCTGCATTTCGGCGCTGTTGCGATCTTTGTTGCTGCCGAAAACAAACGGCTCATAAGCGTATCGGAATGCTTGCGTAATCATTGCCATAATCATCGCAATCTTGACACAGGCACCGTAGATGCCCAGTTGTACTTCGCCTTCCGAACCAGGCACCAAATAGCGAAAACAGATTTTGTCGGCCACTTGGTTCAAGATGCCTGTCAGTCCCAAAAGCAGCAGCGGCCAGGTATATTTCAGCATCTCTTTCAACATGGCAAAGTCAATGCCGTAGCGCAGTTTGCGAATTTCGGGGATAAAGCCGAAAGTAACGATAGAGGTGCAGATAAGGTTAATGAGGAAGATGTAGAGAACTTGATTTTCAATATGATACCACGACATTAAGTCGGGATAACGGTCTGCCAAGGCTGGAGCTGCCAAGAAAACGAACAGGTTGAGACCGATATTCATGAAGATGAAGAGCAACTTTAGACAAGCGAATTTCAGGGCTTTTTGTTCGTAGCGGAGGCGTGCGAAGAGGATGGCTTGGAAAGCGTCAAGGCCTACCACTGTGGCCATGATGGCAATGTATTCGGGATGGCTGTCGTAGGCCATGATTCCTGCAATCGGCTTGAGGAAGGCAAGAACGAGTGCAACGAACACGAGGGAAACAAATCCCACCGATAGGCCTGCCGTAGAAAAAGCTTTGTTCGGGTCGGAGTTCTCCTTGGTGGCGAAGCGGAAGAAGGTGGTCTCCATGCCGAAGGTGAGCAGTACCAACAGAAGTCCCGTATAGGCATAAATATTGGTTACAACGCCGTATCCGCCCGATGCGGCTGCGATTTTATAGGTGTAAAGAGGTACTAGCAGATAGTTGAGAAAGCGGCCGATGATGCTGCTAAAGCCGTAAATGGCTGTCTGCCCGGCAAGTTTTTTGATTGAAGCCACAGTATCAAAAGTTTAATGGTCGGTAAAAGGTTGTAATGGTGTTGCAAAAATACGCTTTTTTAATTCAAAAAGAACAATGTAATAGCTTCTTTGAACAAAGGCGAAAAAATATTTTGTCAGATGGCGGTATTCACCAAAAAAAGTTATATCTTTGCCGCATATTAACCAACCAAAATATTTAGTAGCTATGGCTTATAAAATTGATCCCGAATCCTGCGTTTCTTGCGGAACTTGCATTGGTGAATGCCCTGTAGAAGCTATTTCTGAAGGCACTCCTTACACCATCAATCCTGATCTCTGCGCTGAATGCGGCTCATGCGCCGATTCTTGCCCGAATGATGCTATTCATCCGGAATAATCGAAGGATTTAAACAGAAAAAAGGCTGCCATCGGCAGCCTTTTTTTATGCCTTCCCCGAAAAAAATCAAAAAAAAATTTCAGAGAGGGGATAATTATTAAAAAAAGTTGTATTTTTGCAGCCTCAAACGACAATGACCAATGGTGTAACGGTAGCACTACAGTTTTTGGTACTGTCTGTCTAGGTTCGAATCCTGGTTGGTCAACCAGCAAATGAAACTCTCACTACTACAGTGGGAGTTTTTGTTTAAAACACATAATAATATTAAAAATGGAAGACAGATTAAATTTGATTGAAACCTTTGCCGAGTTCAAGGACATCAAAAGCATTGAAAGAGAAGCCCTGATGCGTATTCTTGAAGAAGTGTTCCGTTCGGCATTAAGTAAGAAATATGGTGCGGATGCCCAGTTCGAAGTGATCGTGAATGTCGATCGTGGAGACCTTGAAATCCAGCGAAGCCGTGAGATCGTGGAAGACGGCTGTGTGGAAAATGAAGCCACCCAGATCGCCCTCTCCGAGGCTATCAAGATTGAACCCGACTTTGAAGTGGGTGAAGAGGTTGTTGAGAATATCAAATTGTCGGACTTCGCTCGCCGCGAGATTTTGGCCCTGCGCCAAAACCTTATTTCTAAGGTGATGGAGTTTGAAAAAGACGTTATCTATAAGAAATATGAAAAGCGTATCGGCGAACTGGTTACCGGTGAGGTTAGCCAAGTATGGAGAAAAGAGATTCTCGTCCTCGATGAGGAGGGTGTGGAATTGGTACTTCCCAAGTCGGAGCAGATTCCTGCCGACCGCTACAAAAAAGGTGATTCGCTGACGGCTGTGGTACTGCGCGTTGAGATGAACACTTCGACGCCCGTGATTGTCATTTCACGTACCGCTCCTTCGTTCCTCGAACGCCTGATGGAGACCGAAATTCCCGAAGTGTATGACGGCCTCATCACCATTAAGAATGTGGTTCGCTCTCCTGGTGAACGTGCCAAAGTGCTGGTTGAATCGTACGACGACAGAATTGACCCCGTGGGCGCTTGCGTTGGTATGAAAGGTAGCCGTATCCACTCCATCGTTCGTGAACTTCGCAATGAGAATATCGATGTAATCAACTATACGACAGATATTAAGCTGTTGATAAGAAGAGCCTTGAGCCCCGCCAAGATTACCGATATGGAAATTGATGAAGAGAACAAGACCGCCAATGTTTATATGAAACCCGACCAGGTTTCTCTGGCTATCGGTAAAGGTGGTTATAATATTAAACTGGCCAGCAAATTGTCTGGTTATGAAATCGATGTCTTCAGAGATGATATTGAAGAAGAGGAAGACGTTGACCTCAACGAATTTGCCGATGAATTCGATCAGTGGATTATCGATGCCTTCAAGGCTATCGGCTGCGATACCGCCAAGAGCGTACTGAAGTTCTCGCGCGACGAACTGGTTCAACTTACCGACCTGGAAGAGGAAACTGTTGACGATGTGATTGCTTCAGTGAAGAAGGAACTCGATATGGAATAGTCCATGTCCACTCACCAACTCTGGGCTTAGCCCTGTATTAACTCATTAACCAAGAAACAATTAAGACAAAACAATAGCTTATGGCAGGAGAAAACAAACCAACAAGATTAGGCAAAGCGGCAAGCGAATTTAATGTCAGCAAGGACGCGATTGTGGAGTTGTTGCAAAGCAAGGGCATCACCATCGAAAACAGTCCTAATACCAAGCTGTCTCCCGAAATGTATGAGATTCTCCTTCAAAAGTTTTCAGGAGAAAAACAGGTGAAGGAGGAGGCCAGTAAGATTAATATGGATTATTCTTACGGGAAACCCAAAGTTGAAGAGTCAGCACCTGCCGCACAGCCTGTTGAGGAAGAGCCTGCCCGAGAAATCCTCATTAAACAGGTTAATGTTATTGAAAAAGAACCTGTTCAGAATATCGAGATTGAGATTCCCAAGCCCAAGGTGGTAGGAAAGATTGATCTGGAAGAGCCGAAAAAAACCAAGAAAACGGCTGCTAAAAAGGAGGAAACTCCCGAAGTGACCGAAACCGAGGAAAAACCGGCCAAGAAGACCACTAAGAAGAAGAGCCCCGAGCATATCGATACTGTGGTAGAGAAGGTGGATGTGAAGATTATCGACAAGATTGACCTGGACGAACTTGAGGGCAAAACAAAGGCTAAGGGTAAAAAGAAGAGTACTGCTACACAGGAAGAACCTGTACAGGAAGAGCAACCTGTTGAAGAACAGGAGCCTGTTGTGGAGGCCGAAGAACCTGTGGTTGAAGAGACTCCTGCTGCTCCCGAGCATGTTGTAGAACACATCAAGACCGATGTGCAGAAGTTGGAAGGTCCCAAGATTCTTGGTAAGATTGCCTTAGAGGAACTCAAACCTGCTAAGAAGGAACCCGCTCCGGATGCCGCTGGCGAAGATGCGAAGAAAAAGAAGAGAAAACGTATCAAACATCCCGCCAATACTAAGCCTTTGGATAAAAAAGACGAAGGTCATCGTAAGAAGCCCGAAGTTCAGAAGGCTGAAATTTCGGAAGAGGATATCGAACGCCAACTGAAAGAGACCTTGCAGCGCATGGGACCTCTCGGCAAGTCGAAGACTTCGAAACACCGTCGTGAGAAACGTCAGCATATCCATGCCGAAATTATGGAGCATGAACTCCAAGAGCGCGAGGAACAGAAGAAACTCAAAGTGACCGAGTTTATCACGGCTAATGAGTTGGCAACCATGCTCAATGTTCCTGTAACGCAGATTATTTCCACTTGTATGAGCATCGGCTTGTTCGTGTCCATCAACCAGCGTCTGGATGCGGAAACAATCGCCTTGTTGGCTGAAGAGTATGGCTTCCAGATTGAGTTTGTGGGTGTGGATACCGAAGAGGAACTGAAAGCTCACGATGCCGACGATCCGAAAGACCTGCAGCCGCGTCATCCCATCGTAACGGTGATGGGTCACGTTGACCATGGTAAAACCTCTTTGTTGGACTATATCCGTAAGTCGAATGTGATTGCCGGTGAGGCTGGTGGTATTACCCAGCACATTGGTGCATACGAGGTTACATTGCCCGACGGACGTAAGATTACCTTCTTGGATACTCCTGGTCATGAGGCATTTACCGCTATGCGTGCCCGTGGTGCCAAAATCACCGACTTGTGTATTATCGTCATCGCTGCCGATGACGCCATCATGCCGCAAACGGTCGAGGCTATCAACCATGCTCAAGCTGCTGGCGTTCCTATGGTGTTCGCTATTAGTAAAATAGACAAGCCCAACGCTAATCCTGACAAGATTAGAGAGGGTTTGGCCAATATGAATATTCTGGTTGAAGAGTGGGGTGGTAAGTACCAGTGTCAGGAGATTGATGCCAAGCATGGTGTCAATGTGAATGAGTTGCTGGAGAAAGTGCTGTTGGAGGCTGAAATGCTTGACCTGAAAGCCAATCCGAATCGTCCTGGCGTAGGAACGGTTATCGAGTCATCGCTGGATAAAGGTAAGGGTTATGTGGCTAAGATATTGATTCAGAATGGTACACTGCGTGTTGGCGATCCTATTTTGGCAGGATGTCATTTCGGCAAGGTGAAAGCCTTGTTCAACGAAAGAAACCAGAATGTAACATCTGTAGGTCCGGCATCTCCTGTGTTGTTGCTCGGTTTGAACGGTGCACCGCAGGCTGGTGATACCTTCCGCGTTTGTCCTTCCGAACAAGAAGCACGCGAGGCTGCCACCAAGCGTTCTCAGCTTGTGCGTGAGATGGGCTTGCGTACACAAAAGCACATCAACTTGGATGAGATTGGCCGCCGTCTGGCTATTGGCGACTTCAAAGAGTTGAACATCATTGTGAAAGGTGACGTTGACGGCTCAGTGGAAGCGCTCTCCGATTCGTTGTTGAAACTCTCTACCGAGCATGTTCAGGTGAATGTGATTCACAAATCTGTGGGCCAGGTTACCGATACCGACGTGTTGCTGGCTTCGGCTTCCGACGCCATCATCGTGGCCTTCCAGGTTCGTCCTTCGCCCAGTTCACGTCGCTTGGCCGAGAAAGAGCAAATCGATATCCGTACCTATTCTATCATCTATACCGCCATCAACGAAATCAAGGACGCTATCGCTGGTATGCACTCGCCTGAAATTCGTGAGAAGATACTCTGCAATATTGAGATTCGCGAAATCTTCAAGATTACCAAGGTGGGTAATGTGGCCGGTTGCTTCGTGCTTGACGGTAAAATCCAACGCAACACCAAGGTGCGCTTGATTCGTGACGGTATCGTTATCTACACTGGTAAACTTGGTTCTCTCCGTCGTTTCAAAGATGACGTGAAAGAGGTGGTTGCCGGTCAGGATTGCGGTTTGAATATCGAGAACTTCAACGATATCAAAGTTGGCGATATCATTGAGGGTTATGAAGAATATGAAGTGAAGGTTTCGTTGTAAATCTCTCTTCCAAAATAATTAAAGGCTGAATCCGAGAGGGTTCAGCCTTTTTCTTTTAGAATCCGTAGTTGTGTACGCATTTTTGCAAACTCTCTTTCCAGTCGGGAATGGAGATACCCAAGTATTTCTTTATCTTGCTGAGGTCGAACACCGAATAGTCGGGGCGCTCGGCAGGTGACGGGTATTGGTCGGAGGTGATGGGGAAGACCTTGCAGGGGAAATGGGCTATTCGCATAATTTCAGTTGCCAGGTCGAACCAGGTGATTTCGCCTTCATTGGCAAAATGGAAGATTTCGAGCCCCTGACCATCGTATTTGTCGGCCAGCATCAGTAAAACTTTGGCCAAATCGGGAGCGTAGGTGGGGGCGCCTTTCTTATCGTTAACAACTTTTAACTCATTACGTTCTTGTCCCAAGCGAATCATGGTTTTCACAAAGTTGTGGTTGCCATATTCGGAATAGAGCCAAGCGGTGCGCACAATCACGCTTCGGCATCCGCTCTCCATGATGGCCTTTTCCCCTTCGGCTTTGGTAATGCCATATACCGACACGGGATGGTAGGGATGGTCGGTTTTATATGGTGTAGTGGACTTTCCGTCAAATACATAGTCGGTGGAGATGTGGATGAGTAGCAGATTTTTCTCTTTGGCGACGGCTGCCAGATGACCCACCGCAGTGGCGTTTAGTATGCGGGCGGCAGCTTCATCGCTTTCGGCCTGGTCAACATTGGTATAGGCCGCCGTGTTGATGATGAGGTCGATATGATGTTCTTCAACAGCCTTGCGAATTTGCTCTATATCAGTGATGTCCAGTGTGTCAACATCCGTGTAGAAGAATTGCCATCCTCGGGCTGTATAGTCGGCAGCTGCATTTTGCAGGCAGTGCCCCAGCTGACCGTTGGCTCCTGTGACTAAAACATTGTGTACCATGTGTTTCTATTTATAAAGATGTACCTCCTCGGCTGAAATCTTGGCATACGAGTCGTGCATGATCCAGTCGCCGGTGTTGATGTAGGTGCTGTTACCAATTTTGAGTTCGATGGGCAGATGGCGGTGGCCATAGATGAAATAGTCAATCTCCTCACGGGTGAGTACATCTTGTATGTATTGGACGAGCATTTCGTTGCCGTTGCCCATAAACTGCTGTTCGGCGGCAGAGGTCATGGCGCGGCTTTTGCGTGAGAAGTAGCGGGCAATAGCGAACGCCCAACGCGGCGGCAGTGCCGAGTAGAGCTTGCGGTTAACTGGTTGCGCAAACAGCCACTTGATGAACTTGTAGCCGTGGTCATCAGGGCCCAGACCGTCGCCGTGACCGATGAGGTATCGTTTGCCGTTGATGATGAAAGCCTGCTGCTGGCGAAAAAGTTGTACGCCTAACTCGGTAACAAAGTAGTCGGTAACCCACATGTCGTGGTTGCCGGTGAAGTAGTAGAGTTGTATGCCGCGGTCGTGCAATTCGGCCAACTTGGCCAACAGTCGGAAATAGCCGCGTGGCACCACATCGCGATATTCGAACCAAAAGTCAAATATGTCGCCCAAAAGGATGAGGTGATTAGCGTCTTCCTTGATGTTGTCGAGCCAGCCAATGATGCGCTTTTCGCGCTGGTCGCTCTCGACTTTGTTAGGAGCTCCCAAATGAAAGTCGGAGGCAATGTAAACATTGCCTTCCAGCGTGATGGGATCTTCAAAGAGAGATTTCATGCAGCGATGGGTTAAATGTAATACTCGGCGATGCGCTTCATCTCTGATGCTGCGTTATTGCCTTCATACAGAATGCCATAGATGGTTTCTACTATCGGAATGCTGGCTTGGTAGCGCTTGTTGATTTCGTGCACGCACTTGCAAGAGTAGTATCCTTCGGCAATCATCTTCATCTCCAGTTGGGCAATTTTTACCGATAATCCATGGCCTATCATATTGCCAAACAGGCGGTTGCGGCTATAGATAGAGTAGGCGGTTACCAGTAGGTCGCCCAGATAGACTGAGTCGTCCATGTTGCGTTGTGAGGGGTATAGTTTGTTGACGAAGTACTTCATCTCTTTGACACAGTTGGCGATATAGGCTGCAAGGAAGTTGTCGCCATAACCCAGTCCACTGTATATACCGGCGCCCAAAGCGTAGATGTTCTTGAGGACGATGGCCATCTCAGCCCCGAGAATGTCGTTGGAAACAGATACTCTAACGTAGCGTGTCATGAACATGCGGGCTACGGCTTCAGCCAATTCTCTGTTTTCGGAGGCGGCTGTCAAGAACGTAAACTTCTCTTGTGCAATCTCTTCTGCGTGTGAAGGACCGCTGATGATGGCTAAGTTCTCAGAGGGCACATTGAACTCCGATTTCAGGTAGTCGGTAATGACTTGCATGGTCTCAGGTACGATGCCCTTGACGGCCGTAATGATTTTCTTGCGACTTAATTTGCTCTTTTTCAGCGGTGCCAAAGTGTCGTGAAGGAATGCCGATGGTGTTACAATGACAACATAGTCGGCTTTGGCCACTGTTTTACGCAAGTCGTTGCTCACTTTCACATCCTTGGGGTTGATGAAGACAGAACTCAAGTAGCGAGGATTATGTCCGTACTGGTTTACGCCCTCGGCGATGTCCTGTTCTCGTACCCACCAGTGAAGGTGTTCCAAATTGACAGATAGAATTTTAATGATGGCTGTGGCCCAACTGCCGCCGCCAATGACTGCTACACGGTAGCGCGAGCGCGTTTTCCGCTGACGGAGCGGTATGAATTCTTCAGAATATTGTACTGGATTCACAACTTTCAATTTTTATTTTGCAAAGGTACGTATTATTTTCCATTTTCTATTAAAAAAAGTTAATTTAAAAGAAATGGTTTCGCAACCTTCAATCTTACTAATAGTTAAAATGTGCTGCTTAAAGTTAAATGGAATTTTTTTTCAAAAAAATGATGCACTTGAGATAATTGTGTTTGATTTTTATTATCTTTGCATTTTAATTATAAAATAATTTAGAAAATGAAGAGAGTAATATTGGTTGTTTGGTGGATGATGTCTGTGGCTATCGTATTGGCACAGAGCGGTTTCGAGGTAAAAGGAGTGGTGGCTGATAGCTTGAGTGGCGAAAGGTTGTCCTATGTGCGAGTGGGGTTGGTGACGGGCGATTCTCTTCAGCATGTGGTGGCCGTTGAGTTTACCGGGGAGGAGGGTGCTTTTTCCTTCAAAGGTATTTCAGAAGGGGATTATTTCTTGAAATTATTTTTGATGGGTTATGATATGCCGACAATTCCTGTGAGTGTGCGTGGAGATAAAGTATTGAATGTGGGTACTTTGACTTTGAAAAAGCAGAGTCAGTCGTTGGAAGAAGTAACAGTGGCGGCGCAAAAGCCCGTCTATATGTTCGATGGGGAAAAAACGTTGTACAATGTGTCGGAAGACCCTATGGTTCAAAATGGAACGGCGTCTGATGCTTTGCAAAATGCGCCTGGCGTTGAAGTGGATGTGGAAGGCAATATCACGCTGCGCGGTGTCTCTTCTGTAGAAATCTGGATTAACAACAAGCCTTCGAATATGAACGAGGCGGCACTGAAGAACTTCATCAAGGAGATGCCTGCGGGGAGCATCGAGAAAATTGAAGTGATTACCAATCCGTCGGCGCGCTATAGTGCCAAGGGCAAGGGTGGTGTTATAAATATTGTAACGAATACCAAAATCAAGAAGAATAACTTTTTCAGTTTCGGCATGAATGCCACTACGATGCCTAATCTTTCGCCGTGGCTTTCCTATGTCTGGGCCAACGAAAAATGGTCGATAAGTGTCTATGCGCAATATAGTTATAATCAGAATCGCTACTTTTTGGAGGCGGCAGATACCAAATTTGCAGAGAACAATGATACGGCCAGTGTGACGAAGCAGAAAACAATCTACAGCTCCCCATTCCATAGTGGTGGCGTTTTTTTCAACAGCTCCTGTCAGATCGACTCTGCGAATGCCCTGTATATGTGGGCTGGTGGCTATCCGAGTTGGAATAAGTCTTCATCTTCCCGATTTGATTCTCGCCATGAGTATCGTGAGATGATTGGTCAGTATGATTATCTAACTTATAATCAGTATGATGCGTTGCATGGCGGTGGCTATGCGGGATTGTGGTACACTCATCAGTTTAACGATCGGGGACATGAAATTAGTGCCAACCTTAGTGGCAATGCTTATGGCTCTTCTGATCAAGGTGAGCAATTTCGTGTTTCTCCTCAGCACGAGAATTTGGATTACAATCGCCAGATTAGTTCCAGTTATCTCTCCTATACGCTCGATGCCGGACTGGACTATACCATCCCGTATCATCCTGATGGAGAAATTAGTATAGGCACCGAGGCAATGTATAGCTCCAACGACGAGATGTCCCGCCATGACACGCTGGTGCGTTTCTCGGATGGTATATATAATCTTGATTCTATGCGGTTTAAGGATTCGCATATAGATGGTGTCGGCTGGGATACCTATATCACACTTCAGCATCGTTTCGGGCGTTTTACCATGAAAGCAGGACTGCGGTCGGAATATGTGTTCTATGACCATCGCTATGCCAATTCGCCCAAGGATAATGGCAGAAAGCATTACTGGGGCTTGTATCCTTCTCTGCATCTGACCTATACGACTGAGTCGATGGACAATTTCAAGTTGAGCTATACCCGCAGGGTCAGCAATCCCGATGCCGAGGAGTTGACCACATTTATCGAGTATGACGACGACAGTTATTCCATTGGCAATCCGGCGTTACGTCCAGCCTACACCAACGCTGTGGAGGCCGGTTGGACGCGCTTCATTCCCAAGTTCGGCAATATTGGCATTACGGCCTATTTTAACAATACCAAAGATGAGTATAATTCGCTGATGGATGTGGCGTTCAATCCCTATTTCGGCCGCATTGTTTCCTATTCCATGCCCATCAATGCTGGCAAGAGTCTCAATACGGGCGCTGAACTCAATGTGACTTACCAGTTGAAAGCCTTTATGAGCATTCGCTTTTATGCCACGTTGCAATATATGAAGTCGCAGTTCGAGTTTCGCGATGAGATGTATAAAGTGCAGAATTTAAGATATCAGTTCCGCCTCAATTTTTGGGCTAAAGTATGGAAGGTGTTGGAAATCAATCTGTCGGCGAATTACAGGTCGAAGAGCAAAACACTTTTCACCACAGAACGGCCGTTCTACACTATTAATGGTGGCTTGCGGGTAGAGTTGTGGAAACGGTTGCTGGCCTTGCATGTGAATGTGAACAACATTTTCAATTGGAATAAGAACGGGGAGACGTCGGAGAATCCCTATTATCCAGGTTTTAGCACTTATATGTCCAGTTGGTCAGGACGTTATATCTCCTTGGGCATTACTTTCCGCTTCGGCAAGATGGAGTTGGAGGCGCAGGCGGCGCGCGGTAATGTGCCGACAGGAGAAACGATTTCTAGATAGAATAGAAACAACGAGTGTTATTTTTATTTAGTTTTTCTCTTTTTAAAGAGAATAGTTGGAGATATACACCTTTTCATTGTTGGTGTGTTAACATGTTGGAGAATAAAATGGAAAGAAAAAACAAAAATCGTCTTCATTTGGGGAGCGGGCCAACTTATTCGGACTCCCCATCAGACAATGTCAATTCTTCTATTACGAGTAGCCCTACCGATACCCTTCGTACCTCGAAGAATTCAGTTGCAAAATTAATAAAAAATCCATTACCCATTCTGTCTAATTTGCAAAAATTTAAGAATGGCGATTTTCATATAGATTGCAGCAAGGGATGGAACGGCGTTTTAAGAGGCCTACGAAAGTTATTGCAATTACAATATAGAGGGAACTCAAACTATGCAAGTTATTATACGTCTGCAGGTGTGTTGTCGTTGAGGTTGTCAGGTCATAACGCTAATGGTAACAATTTCAATTCCAGTCATATAAATATAAGTGTTTTTGTAGCGCTATTTGAGTATGAACATATCCCAACAAACATACAGTATACAGAATTCAAAATTAAGGAAGAAACGTTTAATAATGATCCTCAAAGAATTGTGTTGGAAATTGTTGCCGCAGTTGAACGTGCATTAAATGGGGAAGATTTTATTATGAGTGAGGAGGTAGCAGAGAAACATCTTTATGAATGCAAATGAGTAATTAGTATAAAATGTATTCGTTTCTGGCTACAAATAGATAAAAATGTGTAAGTTTGTTTCCTCATCTAAAACTAGCGAATATACTATTATGAAAAAATGTGCTGCTATTCTCCGTTCTATGCGTTTCCGCACGCTGCCCCTCTCCTTGGCAGGGGTCGTTTTAGGTCTGTTGTTGGCTGCCAGCCAATGTGAGGTTTCATGGTCTTTGGCCGTGACGTTATTGCTGACTACCGTTGGGTTGCAGATTCTTTCTAACCTTTCCAATGAATTGGGCGACTATTTGCGTGGCACCGACAGTGGCGACCGCCAAGGACCGGCTTATAGTCTGCAGGAGGGTGCGCTTAGCGAGAAGGATATGCGATGGACTATTGGTGTTATGGTGGTCTTTTGTTGCCTGATGGGTTGTGCTATGACATGGTGCTCGTTTGGCACTCTCTTTTCTTTGCCAGCCTTGCTCTTGTTGTTATTGGGCGCTTGTGCCATTTGGGCGGCGGTGAACTACACGTTGGGTAAACATCCCTACGGCTATCGTGGTTTAGGCGACATTTTTGTGTTTATCTTCTTTGGACTGGTCTCGGTGAGCGGTGCCTACTTTGTGGTGGCTCACCAGTTGCCATGGAAGGTGCTGTTGCCAGCCTCTGCCATCGGCTGTTTTAGTGTGGGCGTGCTCAATGTCAATAATATACGCGACATAAAGAGTGATGCAGGCACACGTGTGACGGTGCCGCTGAAGATTGGCGAGCATAATGCTCGAATATACCAGACCTGCCTGATTGTTGTGGGATGGCTGTTGTTGATTGGCTTTGCGGCCATGGAATGCTACGCATGGTACAACTGGCTGTTTATGTTGACATTGCCGCTCTATATCGTGCATCTGCGTGGTGTTTGGCGCCTGTCGGGCAAACCACTCGACGCTATGCTGCCACTGCTGGTTATGAGCACGTTCGTCTTATCGTTACTGATGGGTGCCGGGTTCGTTATGTAAATTTACAATTTACAATTTACAATTAATAATGCTTTACAATCCCGTAACTTAATAATACTTAATTTCTTAGTCCCTTAGTTCCTTAACTTCTTAACTTTTCACTTTTCACTTCTCCAAATCATGCCAAAAAAAGAAAGAATCCGTGCCCTGTTTGATCACATTGCCCCCGACTACGACCGGCTGAACCGCCTGATGTCGATGGGTTTGGATGTGTCGTGGCGTAAGAAGGCCATTCGTGAACTTTGTCGCGATGGTCGCCCACGGCGTGTTTTGGATGTGGCTTCGGGCACGGCCGACTTTGCCATGGATGCTGCTCGACAGCTGGTCAATGGCAGTCGAATAGTAGGAGTGGACATTTCGGAGCAGATGCTGGCGGTGGGGCGCAATAAGGTGAAAAAAGCTGGTTTGCAAGATAAGGTTGAGTTGCAGGTTGCAGATGCTGAGAATCTTCCGTTTGATAATGCCTCGTTCGACAGTGTCACCGTGGCGTTTGGCGTGCGTAATTTTGAGCATTTGGCGCAAGGACTCGCTGAGATGTGTCGTGTTCTGCGTCCTGGCGGACAGGCGGTTATATTGGAACTATCGTACCCCGATAATCCATTTTTGTTGTGGTGCTATAAACTTTATGCTGTGCGACTGCTGCCTAAGGTGTGTGGCTGGCTTTCGGGCGACAGAGATGCCTATCACTATTTGCCAGCCTCTATCATGAAGTTTCCCAAGCCCGCGCAGTTTGTGCCGATGCTCAAGGAGGCGGGATTTACCAAGGTTTCTGTCAGGAGTTTCACCTTTGGCGTCTGTCGGATGTATGTGGCGGAAATAGAATAAAAAAAGAGATGCTTTCAAGCATCTCTTTTTTCGTTTGTCGGGGTGAAAAGACTCGAACTTTCGACCCCTTGCACCCCATGCAAGTGCGCTAGCCAACTGCGCCACACCCCGAACAAACATTCCGTTTGGAATGAGGCTGCAAAAATACAACATTTTTTGATATGTATGCACATGGTTCAAAATTTTTTTTGTTCCGATAGCTCTCCTTTTTTTCGTAGCTTTGCAATTCGTTTGTAACATTATGATGCGTCGTCTCTTCTTGGTTTTTTTCAATATTTTCTGGCTGACTACCTTGTCGGCACAGCAGGATCTGCCCTTACGTATTGAGCTCGAGATGGCCAAAGATGCCTCAGACTACCACTACGCGAATGCCGGCCCTCATGGCGTGTTTGTCTTCTATGAAGGCAACTCGCGTGGCACCGACTCCACCTCGATGATTTTTATGCATTATGATACCAATCTGCATAAAACCTACAATTTTCCTATAACATTGCCAGCGCAACTGCAGTTCATCACTTCGGCGCGCACCGACTCATGTCTCTACCTGCTTTTCCAACAAGAATTGTCGAAAAAGCATCCCCGCCGCTCCGTGCTGGTCACCATTGGTTTGCCTGCTCATGAGTTTGCCTCCTATATGATTGAGCCGCTCAGCGACCCTGACATCGTTTCGATGAAGGCGGCCGACGACCATCTTTTCATCCGCTCGGATAACAATAAGACAGAGTCTCTCTACTTTTATGATTGTAGCACGGGACAGTTGTCGCGTTTCAAGGCCGATACTACGGTGACACAGATTGAGTTCTGCGAACCCGACACTTTCAACCGCAAGTTGTGGGTGGGTGCAGTTCTCGTTACGGGTGCCAAAACTGCCGCACTGGTGCTCTATGAGCTTGACTACAACGGTAATGTGCTCAATGTGCAACCTTTCCCCATCTATGGCGACTATTTCTACAACTCGGCACGTTTGGCGGTGGTCGATTCTACCCACGTGCTGGTCATCGGGACCTACAACACCGAGCAGGACCGCTACTCAGGCAACCTGCACACAGGCGTCTATTCGCTACCTGTTATTGAGTCAGAATTTGATGTGCCTTCGTTCTACAATTATACACAGTTGCGCAATCGCGACACCACCTTGGCACGCAAGGGCAAGTCGCAGAGCCTCAATATGCAGCTGCTGATAGGTAATATCACTAGCAATGGCTCTCAGTTTGCCTTCGTCACCGAAGTGTTCTATCCTGAATATAATTACAACGATTACAACAACTACGATTCCTTTTATGGCGGCTATTACTCTATGCCCTCTGCCTCCACGTTTGCAGGCTATCGTATGGTGAACGCCTACGTAACCACCTTCGATGCCCAGGGCCAACTTATCTGGGATCATTATCTGCCGTTTTCCAACATCCTGACTTACAGACTCGCACAACGGGTGTCTGTCTTCTTTACACCAGAGAATTATGCACTGATTTATTATCCTTTCAATTTTTCCTTAACATCCACATTGGTAGATGGTTATAATGTTGTAGAAAGGATTAGTTCCATGGATTTGGAAACCTTGCAGCGTCACGATGTGGTGGAATATAGTCGTAGTCCAAGAATGGAAAAATGGTATGGGGAGAGTTTTCTTTTTTCAGGTGCACAATATATCAAAAATACTTCCAAGTCGGCCCGCGCCAAAAGGTATGTCTTTTTCCTCAACAAACTCGAATATCGATAAATTGCTCCGAGCAAGCCTTCTTTTTAAATAAATATTAACTATTACAAAGACAGGTAATTAGTGTTTTGACTAATATTTTACGAAGAATAAAATATTGAAATATTGTTTGTTGTGAAGATTTGGCAACATTTTTTTTTGTACTTTTGCTACCCTTGAAAAGAGGAATGACCAAAGGCCTCGATAAGGTGAATTATACAAATCTGAACCGATATGAAATACAACACAGCAAGTAAGGTGGAAGAGTATTTCCGCCAATTGGATCCCACGTATGAGGATAATCTTTTACAATGTAAAACACAGGTGTTGTCGGTTGACAACTATGTGATTTTGGGCCAGCTAACCGCCTTGCGTTTTATTGAATGGGTATGTTTGAACCCTGGTGGCGTGGTAGCCCTGCCCACAGGTAAAACCCCTGAGTTTTTCATCAAGTGGTTACAGTATTATATTACCAACTGGGATAAGGAAGCCAAAGGCGGCATCTTGGAAAAGGTGGGCTTGTCGCAATACAAACCCGACTTTAAGTCGCTGCATTTCTTCCAGTTGGACGAGTTTTTCCCCATTAACCCTGAACATGAACGTTCTTTCCGCTATTTTGTAAAGAACTACTACATAGATATTTTGGGCTTTGATCCCGAGAAGACGCATCTTATCAACACTTATTTCTTGAATGACAAGGAGAGTGAGTTCTTGGGTAATGCCACCAACCTGAGTGAGGTTTTCGAGGATGGTATCATCGATCTTTCGTTGCGCATCCGTCAGGCCAAGACGAAGGAAGAGGTTATCAAGCAACGCGCCATCCGTCTGTTTGACGATTTCTGTGCTCGTTACGAAAGCAAAATCAGAGAGTTGGGCGGCATCGGCTTCTTCCTCGGCGGTATCGGCCCCGATGGCCACATCGCTTTCAACGTGCGCGGTTCCAGCCATTTCTCACATACCCGTCTCACGGGCATCAACTATGAAACTCAGGCCGCTGCTGCCACCGACTTGGGAGGTATAGAGCTGGTTCGCCAGAAGGCTGTCATCACCATGGGTTTGGAAACCATTACCTACAACCCCGACTGTGTGGCTATTATCATCGCTGCCGGTGCCGGTAAGGCCAAGATGGTGGCTGGCTCCGTACTGAACGAGCCTACGCAGGAATTCCCTGCAACCTGCTTGCAGAAACTGCACGCTGCCCGTTTCTTCATTACCGACAGTGCTTCCAACAATCTCCCCAAGTCGAACCGCTATTTGGCCTCCATCTATCCGCATGTGCATTATCAGGATGCCTTCGTGGAGAAGATTGTGATTGACGCCGTTTTCGCTACAGGCAAGACTTTCCAGGAACTTATTGACGAGCATTACACTTGTGATGAGCTCCGCTTCGCCGAGCAGCTGACTGGCCTCAATTCACAAGAGTTGCTGGAGAAAACGTTGGCTTCGGTGGAGAAGAAAATCCAAAAGGGCTTGACGATGGGCGAGAACGAAGTGATTCTGCACACCGCTCCGCACCACGACGATATCGAGTTGGCATACTTCCCCTACCTGCATCATCTCGTGCGTTCGAAAACTATTCAGAACCATTTCGTATATTGTACTAGCGGCTTTACTTCGGTGACTACCAAGTATTTGAGAGAGTGCTATCACCATATTATCGAACGTATCGACCCCGTTGCCGCTTCGCGTCGTGATGAACAGATGGACACGCTGTTCACCTCTTCCTATGGCGATGATATTACGCTCTATCTGCGCGGTATCGCCCAGCAGGACAAGTCGTGCCAAGACTATGCCGTTGCCCGCCGCTTGGCTCGTAAGTGGGTTGAGAAGATGAATATGACCAAGATTTCCGAACTGAAGGAGTTCTTGCAGATTCAACTTAACATTATGAATTCCATTGAGATAGGTCGTAAAGAGCCCGATTCATTCCACTTGGCCAAGGGTTGGCTGCGTGAGTTTGAAGCTGAGTTGGTATGGGCACATTTCGGCCTCGGCTGCGAGCGCGTTAACCACCTGCGCCTGCCGTTCTACAGTGACGATATCTTCCCGCACTATCCCGAATTTGACAAGGATGTGAAACCTGTGCTGGAACTGCTCGAACGTGTGAAACCTACGATTATCAGTTTGGCTATGGATCCCGAAGGCAGCGGTCCTGATACGCACTTCAAGACGCTCATCGCCCTCAGCCAGGCTATTGACGTGTACAAAGAGCGCCATCCTGAAATCAACCTGCGCATCTGGGGTTATCGCAATGTATGGTCCAAGTTCCATATTAGCGAAGCTAACACTATGATACCCATTTCGTTGAACTCGTTTGCCGTCATCAAGAATATGTTCAATAGCTGCTATTTGAGTCAGCGTTCGGCCGACTTCCCGAGCCCTGCCCATGATGGTGCGTTCAGCGAATTAGCCCAGAAGATTTGGGTATCGCAGCATGACGATGTATGCAAACTGCTTGGAGAGGATTACTTCTACAAGTCAGACAAGATGATGCTCCGTCGTACCTATGGCTTTATCTACCTGAAAGACATGAACTACGAAGAATTCAAGAAT
>JAEERB010000103.1 GCA_016285615.1 Bacteroidales bacterium | reverse complement strand
ATAAATTGTAAATTGTGAATTATAAATCGCTCTCGTACTCCGTCTTGTCTTCTATGCCGGCTTCTTTGAGGGCCATTCGGCGTTCGCGGCAGGTGCCGCATTTGCCGCAGTGCTTCTCGCCGCCTTTGTAGCACGAGTACGTTTCGCTGTAATCCAAGCCCAGCGCCTTGCCGTGCTCGGCAATTTCCTTCTTACTCAGATAGGTGTAAGGCGCAAATACCGTG
Organism: Bacteroidales bacterium; assembly: GCA_016285615.1. Next base: position 8,317 of record JAEERB010000103.1, on the reverse strand, counting down.
ATGTTGTCGTAGGTGCCCGCCGACATGGCGCTCGACATGGCATCCACAAAGCCAGGTCGGCAGTCGGGGTAGATGCAATGGTCGCCGGCGTGGTTGGCAATCATCACCCGCTTCAGTCCGTTACTTTCTGCAATGCCGCAGGCAATGGCCAGCATGATGCCGTTGCGGAAAGGCACCACCGTCGATTTCATATTCTCGTCGTTGTAGTTGCCTTCGGGAATGTCGGCGGCAGTCATCAGCAGCGTGCTTTTGAAGTAGCGGTGCATGAATTCCAAAGGCACGATAATGTGTTTGATGCCCAATCGTTGGCAGTGGGTGATGGCGCAGACGCGCTCGCGACCGTTCTGGGTGGAGCCGTAGTCGAAAGTGATGGCCAAGGCAATCTCGTCACGATACTCGTAAAGCATTGTGGTCGAGTCCATACCGCCGGAGATGATGAGAACAGCGTCTTTCATAATTATTCGTTGCGGAAATTTGCCAATAGTCGCTCGCGAACCATCTCTTGATGTTGCTTATCGCCGTAATTGGCGAAGGGCTTGATGGAGATGCCGCCACGCGGGTTGAAAAGGCCGATGACTTCTATGTATTTGGGATCCATTAACTTAATGAGGTCTTTGAGGATGATGTTGACGCAATCCTCGTGGAAGTCGCCGTGGTTGCGGAAACTGAACAGATAGAGTTTCAAGCTCTTGCTCTCGACCATCAGCGTGCGGGGGATGTAGTTGATGATGATATGTCCGAAGTCGGGTTGGCCGGTTTTAGGGCACAGCGAAGTGAACTCGGGACAGTCGAGCGTAACAATGTATTCATTCTCAGGGTGTTTGTTCTCGAAGGTTTCCAGCACTTCTGGTGTGTAATCGTACGCATAATGTGTGTTCTGGTTGCCCAACAATGTCACCCCTTGCAATTCCTTTTCGTTTCTTGGCATAATGAATTATTTTGTGCAAAAATAGGAAATTTGTGTAGACGAACGGCTGAGTGTCTTTGTAATTTTATAAAAACAATCTCGTATTCTTCTTGTATTCAGCATATTCTGGCTTGTTGGCCAACTGCCTTTTCTCCATGAGAGGGATGCTGATGAAGCAGAAGAGGCAGGTGTTGACAACGGCGCCCAGCAGCCAGTGCCAGTTGTGGGCTATGTCGGGTGCTACTGACAGGAATAACAGATAGACGCCCCACCACATCATGATTTCGCCCAGGTAGTTAGGATGGCGGCCGTGCTTCCAGAGTCCCACATTGCAGACGCGCCCCAGTTTGGCTTTGACAAAGCGATGGCGTTGTGTGTCGGATACCAGTTGCAACATGGCAGAGGCTACACACAGCAGGAATGCCAGCCAAGTGAAGATGTTGGCGTTGGCATTCAACGCAATGAGTTTGAAGCCCGGAATCATGACCAGAAAGACGACCACAGTAGGCATCATGTTCAATCCAAAAAGATTGACAATCTGGAAGAATGACGGCTGTAACTCTTTTCTATATTTGGTGTAACGCCAGTCTTCGGCGTTCAGGTTGCGGAAGGTGTAGGCCCAGTTGCCCGTCAGGCGGATGCCCCAAATCCATACGGCGGCGAGGAGTAGGAGGGTGGCGCTGTTGCAACTGCCCACCTGGTAGGCCACAGCGGTTAACATGACAGGCGGAGCCACGCTCCAGTAGGGGTCATAGACCGATACATTCTTGAATATCAATCCGAAAAACCATACGAAAAGCGTACCGACAACATCGGCAACGAAGAGTCGCCACAGTTCTTGCCATGTGGTGGTGGCGCTCCAACGATATACGGCCAAGGCCACGAAAAAGGCTGCAATGTAAATGATCGTCATGATGATGAAACTTGCTGCTCTTGACTCTTTTAAACTATTCATAATTAATTTGTTATGTTTATACAAAAGGGCGGATAATAGAGGGCAAAGATAAAAAGGTTTTTTGATTATTTTTGCGTTGACAAATGATAATGTTGATAAAAGAGTGATATGAAGTTGAGAATCGCCTGTTATGTTATCCTGATGTCCTTGGGCCTGGGCGCATTTCCCGCGTGGGCGCAAACGGATGGACAGCCATGTGTCAATACGCCTCTCATCGACCGCGACGGGAATGTGTATCGCACTGTGCAGATTGGCAGCCAATGCTGGATGAGCGAGAACCTGAGAACAGCGCATTATGCTGATGGTACGGCGATTCCTGTGGCACAAAACCGTGAAAAGAGTGACACCAAAGGATATCTGTTTTATCCTGACGGTCATGCCGAGAATGTGGCAAAGTATGGCTATTTATACAACTGGCCTGCCGCTATGGCCGAAAAGTTGTCTGCAGGCGAAGGTGCACAGGGCATTTGTCCGAAAGGGTGGCATTTGCCTACGGAGAAGGAGTTTCTGACGTTAATCAACTACGTGGGTTCGCAGCCTGCATACTATTGCGAGGGCGATAGCAGCTTTATAGGCAAAGCGCTCGCTTCGACCGAAATGTGGGAATCCTACGCCTATGCAGGCGATTGTGTCATTGGCAATCGTCGTGAAAACAACAACGCCACGGGCTTCAATGCCATTCCCGCTGGTGGTTGGCATGGCGGTCGCTGCGTCGATTTCAACCGCTACGCCGACATCTGGACATCCTCGTGCAACGGCGCCCTGGGCGTCTATCACCGACTGCTCTATTATTTGCCCTACGCCTTCATGTACGACGCCGAAACCTTTTCGGCCTTCTCGGTAAGATGCATTAAAACGGAGAAATGAAAGAACAAAATCGTATTTTTGCAAAACAAAATTTTCTCCTGTGAAACTATATCTTATTCCCACTCCGATAGGCAATTTGGAAGACATCACGCTGCGTGCGTTGCGTGTGCTGAAAGAGGTTGACATGGTCTTCTGTGAAGATACGCGAACCACGGGCAATCTGCTTCGCCATTATGGAATTGAGCAGAAATGTTATCCCTATCACATTCATAATGAGCATCAAACGTTGGATAAGACCATTGCGATGATCAAGTCGGTGGGTTCGGTGGCGCTCACTTCCGATGCGGGTACGCCTGCTATTTCCGACCCTGGTTTCCTGCTTGTGCGCGAATGTCTGAAAGAGGGCATCGAGGTGGAGTGCCTGCCCGGTGCCACGGCTCTCATTCCCGCCTTGGTCAATTCGGGGTTGCCCTGCGAAAGCTTCTATTTCCACGGCTTCCTGCCACACAAGAAAGGGAAGGAGAGTACCTTGAAGAAGTTGGCCGAAATGGACTGTACCGTAATGTTTTACGAGTCGCCATACCGCCTGCTCAAGACCTTGGAGATGATGGTGGAGCCCTTTGGCAGTGACCGCCGACTGTCGGTTGCCCGTGAGCTGACCAAAATCCACGAAGAGAATTTCCGCGGCACTATCGCCGAAGCTATCCAATATTTTAGCCAAAAAGCCGTTAAAGGTGAGATTGTGGTGGTAGTGGAGAACGGAGAACGAAGAGAGGAGAATAATTCATAATTCACAATTCATAATGCACGATTCAATTTACAATTTACAATTTACAATTAATATGACTTTATGATTCCCTAACTTAATAATACTTAACTCCTTAGTTTCTTAACTTCTTAACTTCTATTCACTTTTCACTTCTCACTTCACACTCCTCACTAAATCCTTTCCCCATGAACAAAATTCGCAACTTTTTCCTGTCTTGTTTCCTCTTCGTGTCGAGTCTGCTGTCATGTTGCGGACATCCGAGCCCCAATTCGTTGGAGATTGTGCCTAATCGGTTCTATATCGGTACGATAGGTACGCGACAGTGTCTTCTTTTCTTCGATGATATCACCTCGACAACCATTACAGGACAGTATTTTATGCTGGATGAAGGACCGCTGACGCATGGGGTGGACTTCTCGGCCAAGGTGTTGAAACGGCGCTACAAGGTGAAAATCGGCAATGAGGATTTCAATGTGAAGTTATCCTGGAATGCCACTGACGATGTTTTGTCGGGCAGTTATATTTCAGAAAAGGGTCGTGGTGATTTTAGTTTTGTTGAATACCAAGTTCCAGAATATAAGGAGTTTAAAAAACGTTATCAAGAGGAATGCTTTAATGTAAAAATTGTCAAGGACGTGGAGTATGGCAAGGCGCAGGGCTTCTGGACTTCCTATCCCACAACCGATGAAGCCAACTATCTCAAGGTACTTTCCGATGGCATTGGCTCCTCGTTCAAGAAGAAGGAGTTGTCGCTGCGAATGGATGTCTATCTGCCACAGGAAGATACGCTGACTAAGCGGCCTCTGCTGATTATGATTCACGGCGGTGCTTTCTATATTGGCGACAAAGCGTCGCAGGCATTCCAAAAATGGTGTACCCATTTCGCCTCGTTGGGTTACGTGACGGTGTCGCTGAACTACCGCCTCGGCTTCCGCTTGTCCAAGCAATCCATTGAGCGGACGGGCTATAACGCTGTACAGGACGCCCACGCGGCCACCCGTTATCTGGTAAGCCATCGCAACGACTACGGCATCGACACCAGCTTGATTTTTGTGGGTGGCAGTAGCGCCGGCGGCATTACCTCACTCAATCTGGCCTTTATGCGCAATAACACTCGTCCAAAAAGTTCTTACGGCAAGCTCTTTACCGATGACCTCGGCAATTTAGAGTCATCGGGAAACAAAATCAAAGCTAATTTTCGCATCAAGGCGGTGGCCAACATGTGGGGCGCCGTTAACGACCTGAAACAGATTGAAAACTCGCGTACTTCCATCATTTCCTTCCACGGCGATGCCGACCAGATTGTGCCGTACGACAACGGCTATCCCTTCTCCGACATCAAAGGTCCAGTGGGCGAGATGTTTTTCGAAAGAATGTATGGCTCGGCTTCTATCCATCGCAAAGCCAAGCAGTTGGGGCTCCGTGAGGAGATGTACACCCTCAAGGGAATGGGCCACGGGCCTTATGAGGATAAGAACGGCAAACTTACGCCCGTCTTCAATTTTATCCAGGACCACATGGACGCATTCTTCTATCCCGAAATTGTGAACGACAACGCCACTTTGCAGCCATGTACACCACAGGCGTATGTGACTGATCGCTGGAATGAAAAGAACGAACTCGCTGTTATAGAGGTGAATATGCCACAATGTTATGAACTCGTGGGCGATAACATCAGCCAGGTTTATTGGAAAATCGAAGGTGGCTTCATTCTTTCGCAACAAACTAATAACGTGAAAGTTGTGTGGCTGGAGAATTACCCCGTGCATCGACTCACTGCCTCTGGCTGCTATACCAATGGCGCCGCGTTTGTCAGGACGGTGGAGAAGTAGAATTCAAAATTCAAAATTCAGAATTCAAAAATTCGTTAACACTTAATCCTTAACCTCTATTCCGCGGTTCACAGCGGAATCCTATTCAGCCGTAGTAGGGCCGTAGCGCGCTACGGCCCCACATTGTTTTCTATTCCGCGGTTCACAATGGAATCCTATTCAGCCGTAGGGCCGTAGCGTGCTACGGCCCCACATTGTTCTCTATTTCGCGGTTCACAGCGGAACCTCCTTCACTCCTTAACTTCTATTCATTAACATTTTCTTGTCCGAATAGTTTTTTTTGTATTATTGCAATTCGTTTTAATACAATAAATTTGATTCTAACATTAAAATATTCCTAAACTTATGAAGAAATTATTATTGTTTTTGATTTCTTTGGCATTCGTATGTCAGGTCAATGCCCAAGACACCTGGCAGACGGCCATACCATTGTCCAACGGCGTGTGGTCGGCTACTGGCACCATTGAGAAAAATGTCCGCGACGACATTTATTACCGCTTGGAAATCAGCGGCGAGTCGTATCTGGACATTCAGATGGATCTGCTCTCGATGGCGGAAAGCGGCAGCTTTTTTGATGTTTATTTCTATCTCCTGAAAGAGGATAATACGCTCGAACAGATTTCGTCCTCGTATGGCTCGAGCAGTTCGAGAATCTGGCGTTCCGACATTGGCACGAATATCAATTGGCGTTTTCTCCAACGCTCCAATGGCACTTATATTCTGCGTGTGAACAGAACTGCCACCGAAGGCGCTACGTTCAAAGTGCGCTTCTTGTGGGATGGCGGCGCTGCCTATCCGAATGACCCTGAGCCGAATAATACGTATGCCCAAGCCACTACGCTGATTCCCGGAGTGACAGCATACGGCCATGCCGGTTTTAAAAACCATGAAACTGGTGAGCAGGATTATTACGATTGCTATAAGTTCACCGTGGAGCGGGATTGCGATGTGAAGTTATATACTAATATCACACCATGCCCTGGCAGCGATGGCAACACCTCTCGCTTTGACATGGATAATTGGCAGATTATGAATGAAGATGGCGAGTTCGTTTCCAGTCCCATCGGCGGTTGGCGCAATGATAACGATTACGGCGTTTTCGACACACTTAAAATTGTAAGATACAAAGGTTTATCTGCAGGAACCTACTATTTTCGTGTTTATCCTTATACGGGTTGGGCTTATTATAATTTGAGGTTGGATGTGAACTATTACGATGTACCTGAAGACCGAGAGCCTAATGATGAATATGCACAGGCTGTTGAGTTCCGTCCGGGAGAAAAGGTCTATGGCCATGTGGGTTTCTACGATCAGACGCGCATGAAAAAAGACTATTACGACTGCTACAAGTTTACCGTAGAGAGAGATTGCGATGTGAAAGTCAAGTTCAATTTACAGCGCAAAGGTGAAGGTGATTTGAGATTTGATATGGACAATTGGCAGATTATGAAGGCCGATAGCACATTTACTTCTGCTCCCATTGGTGGTTGGCGCAACGATAACGATTATGGTGTGTTTGATACCGTTAAAGTCATGAGATACAAAGGCTTGTCGGCAGGAACCTACTATTTCCATATCTATCCGTATGTGGGCCAATGCACCTACGATTTCCAATTGGATGCCGATTATTACGATGTGCCTGATGATGTGGAACCGAATGACGAATATGTGCAATCGCTGCCATTGGAGAAAGACAAGACCGTCTATGGCCATGTCGGCTTCTACGACCAGAAGCAGATGAAGCAGGATAGTTATGACTGCTATAAGTTTACGGTGGATAAGGATTGTAACATTCTCACGGACTTTCATATACAGCCTAAGGGCGAAGGCGGTTGCCGCTTCGATTGGGGTTCGCTCCAATATATGAAGGCCGACAGCTCGTTTGCTCATTACCGTAGTCTCACTGCCAATTATGAATCAGTGTGGGATACCCTCAAATCAGCATACTCGTATGGCGTGGGCAAGGGAAACTACTATTTCTATATTAACCCGTATGTGGGTTTGGCTACTTATAATTTTGCATTAAGATTGCAATATCCTGAAATTGAAAGCGATGCGGAACCTAATGACACTTGGAATCAGGCTGTCCGTTTGTCAGAAGGAGACACGGCTTTCGGTCATATCGGATATGAGGGTGCGATGGATAGCGCTGGCTATTATCAGGATAAGGAAGATTGGTACATTGTGACATTGCCATCCAACGGTTCGTTCAATGTGTTGTCGCAATGCTACCCGGGCGGTGGCCACGGCAATGTGCTGGATCAGAAGTTAGGCCTCTATTTCAGACTCCATTTGATGGAAGATGGCGTATTGGAAGACATTGGCACTTTGTCGGGTGCTTCAACGTGGGAGCTGGTGGATACCATGACCTATAACTGGAAAACCACCTTGGGCAAAGCTACCTATTATCTGCAGGTGACCCACCGTGGCGGCTATGGTCAGTATAAGTTTGTGTATGAGACTCGTCCGGCACCTGTGGCCGATTTCGACTTTGTGCAGCATATCAATGACAAGGGCGAGAGCGAGGTTTGCTTCATTAATAAAACCTCGGGCAATGTGACCAAGTATTACTGGAAATATGATGAAAGGAGTTGGAACTACACTTACGATGCCAACCCGACTATCGTTTATTCTACGCCTGGCGTGCGTGAGGTGAAGTTGATTGCCTACGGCAAAGAGGGCAATGATACGATTGTGAAATTGGTTGAAATAACTGGTCTGCAGCGTGTTGAGAGTCCTAAAGCTGGACAGGGCGATGTGACGCTGAAATTCTATGCTGGCGGTATGCAGAGTAGGGATGTATTTATTTTGGAAAAAGATAGCGTAGAATACGAAGGCATCGTTTTGCGTGAATTGAAGAAGGGCTGTATGGAGGTGCGCTTCCACCTGAAAAACGCTCCATTAGGCAAGTACAACGCCATTGTGCGTCACAGCAATGGCAGCGAGATGCGCCTTGATAACGCATTTGAACTGGTACCGGTGGTAGAACCCGATATTTACGTGGATCTGCTTGGCATGGACAAGATGCTCTTCAACCGTTGGCAGAG
>JAEERB010000102.1 GCA_016285615.1 Bacteroidales bacterium | reverse complement strand
CCCAGCATCGGCTTACACACCCGCGACACCCAGAACCTCATAAAGATTCTGAAACGGTTGCGCGACATCGGCAACACGGTGGTGGTGGTGGAGCACGACGAAGAGATCATGCGCAACGCCGACTACATCATCGACATCGGTCCCAAGGCGGGCCGCTTGGGTGGCGAAGTGGTTTTCCAAGGCACTTTCGACGAACTGCTGAAAGACCCCAAGAGCTTGACAGCCGCCTACTTGCGCGGCATGGAGCAGCCGCCATTGCCCAACGCGATGGAGATTGCCGTACCAACGAGAAGAAGAAAATGGCGCAACTTTGTGGAAATCACGGGCGCCAAAGAGAATAACCTGAAAAATATAGATGTCAAGATTCCATTGGAGGTACTTACCGTGGTGACGGGCGTCAGCGGCTCGGGCAAGAGCAGTCTGATTAAGAACATCTTATACAACGGCTTGCAGAAAATCATCCACGAGAATGGCGTCAAAGTGGGCCGCCATCTGCATATCGATGCCGACTTCAGCAAGCTGAGCGACTGCATCATGGTGGACCAGAATCCTATTGGTCGCTCCACACGCTCCAACCCAGCCACTTATCTCAAGATTTACGACGATATACGCGAGCTTTTCGCATCGCAACCCTTGTCGCGACAGCGCAACTACAAAGCCGGCTTTTTCTCGTTCAACGTGCCGGGTGGACGCTGCGAAGCCTGTGAAGGCGAAGGCGTTATCCATATCGGCATGCAGTTTATGGCCGACGTGGACCTTGTCTGCAAGGAGTGTAACGGCACGCGCTTCAAAGACGAAGTACTGGACATCAAAGTGGGCGGCTGCACTATCAGCGACATTTTGGACATGACCATCAACCAGGCGGCAGAGTTCTTCGCCGACAAATGCAAGGAGAAGCTTGCCAGCAACATCCTCGAAAAGCTGAAAACGCTGCAGGATGTGGGACTTGGCTACTTGAAACTGGGGCAGTCCTCCTCCACCCTCTCGGGCGGCGAGGCGCAGCGCATCAAACTGGCCTACTACCTATCGACCAATAACAACAAGACCAACACGCTCTTCATCTTCGACGAGCCGACCACTGGCCTTCATTTCCACGATATCAGCAAGTTGCACAAGGCACTCTGCATGCTCATCGACAAAGGGAACTCCATTGTAGTGATTGAGCACAACCCCGAAATCATCAAGTGCGCCGACTGGATCATCGACCTCGGTCCTGAAGGTGGCGAAGAGGGCGGCAACATCGTTTGCCAGGGCACGCCCGAAGAGATTGTGCGCCACAAAAAATCATACACCGCCCAATGTCTGGTGGCGAAGGTGTAGAGGGTTATCGCAAAAAAACGTATCTTTGCAATTCGAATATAAAATTTATTCCCTATGAAAAATATCATCATCACAGGCGGTGCCGGCTTCATCGGCAGTCATGTAGTACGACTCTTCGTTAACAAATATCCTGAATATCACATCATTAATGTGGACAAGCTGACCTATGCCGGCAACTTGGCCAACCTGAAAGATATTGAGAACAAGCCAAACTACACTTTTGTCAAGGCCGACATCTGTGATTTTGACACAATGGTAAAACTCATTCAGGATGAGAAGGTTGACGGCATCATCCACTTGGCTGCCGAGTCGCATGTGGACCGCAGCATCAAGGACCCGTTCACCTTTGCCAAGACCAATGTGCTGGGCACGCTTTCATTGTTGCAGGCTGCCCGTCTCTACTGGGAATCGCTGCCCGAAAAGTACGAAGGCAAACGCTTTTACCATATCTCTACTGACGAAGTGTATGGCGCACTGGAATTTGACGGCACGCTCTTTTCCGAAGAGACCAAATATGCACCCCACTCACCCTACTCCGCTTCGAAAGCCTCGTCGGACCATTTCGTGCGCGCCTTCCACGACACCTACGGCATGCCCACCATTGTGACCAACTGCTCGAACAACTACGGTCCTTACCAATTCCCCGAGAAACTTATTCCCCTATTCATTAACAATATACGCCACAGAAAGCCCCTGCCCGTCTATGGTAAAGGCGAAAATGTGCGCGACTGGCTCTATGTCATCGACCATGCCCGCGCTATTGATGTCATCTTCCACAAAGGCAGAATTGCTGAAACATACAATATTGGCGGCTTCAACGAATGGAAGAACATCGACCTCATCAAGGTGCTTATCGCCACGGTGGACCGCCTGCTTGGCAAACCCGAAGGCTACTCGCTCGACCTCATCACCTTCGTCACCGACCGTGCCGGCCACGACCTGCGCTACGCTATCGACTCGACCAAACTGAAGAACGAACTGGGCTGGGAACCCTCGCTGCAATTTGAAGAAGGCATCGAAAAGACCGTACAATGGTACCTCGATAACCAAGAGTGGCTTGATAACATCACCTCGGGCGAGTACGAGAAGTACTACGAGTCGATGTATGCGAACAGATAAGAGTGGAGAACGGAGAGTGGAGAGTGGAGAGATGCCGGATTGCATCTATGCTGTGACATCCAGCATGCTTTTTATTATAAAATTTTTCTGACTGAAAATCAGTTAGTTATAAAAATTAATTGATTTTTTTCGCTAAAAACGGCCGAGCGTAAACATTTTTATTAGTAATTTTGCCCCAAATAATCACCTAATAACCCTTTAAAACATAGGAGGAGCGCTATCGAATAAAACTTTACCTTTTTTATTATTAACCCAATAAAGAAAGGGGGCTTTATGAAAACGATAGCCAGTTTGAGCGATAACGATTTGATTGCTCGTTATTTAGAAGGTGATGAAGCAGCATTAAAGACTTTAATTCTCCGTCATCAGAAGAAAGTATTTTCTTACATTCTGCTTTCTGTCAAGAATCGTGAGTTGGCTGAGGACATTTTCCAAGACACCTTTATCAAGGTCATCAACACGTTACGTGCCGGCACATACAAGGAAGAGGGCAAATTCGTGCAGTGGGTGATGCGTATTGCCAACAACCTCAAGATTGACTACTACCGCAAAATGCAGCGCATGCCTGCGGTGGAGACCAACGGCGAGTTCGACATCTTCGACTTCGTCTATGGCAACGAGCCTTCCATTGAGCAGAAGATGATTACCGAGCAGATACACCGCGATGCCCGCCATCTGCTACAGTACTTGCCCAAAGAGCAACGTGAAGTGTTAGAGATGCGTATCTATCAAGATATCAGCTTTAAAGACATTGCCGAATTGACGAATGTCAGCATCAACACGGCACTGGGCAGAATGCGCTACGCGCTAATCAACCTACGCAAACTCATCCAAGAGAAGAATGTGATTTTGTCGTAATCGTTATTTTATGAATTGTCTGACAGCCGGCGGGTGTAAAACACTTGTCGGCTGTTTATGTTTATACTTATTCACATTGATTTTTATTATTTTTGCAGAGAATACCGCAAACGAGGAAATTTAGAATTCAAAATTCAAAGAACAAAGAACAGAGAACAAAGAAGACGATATTTAGTACAGGCGCACGGCCGTGCGCCTCTGCCAAATTTCATAACCCAATAAACACCAACAATATGAAAAGAATCCTTGCAACAATATTTCTGTTAATAGTCGCCACGGCTGTTATGGCACAGGCACCGCAACAATTCACCTATCAGTCTGTCGTACGTGACAACAGTAACAACTTGCTGAAGAACACCGATGTGATGGTGACCATATCTCTATTGCAAGGCGGAGAATCGAGCGATGCCGTTTATGTCGAAACCCATCACGCCCAAACCAACGCCAATGGCTTGATGACGCTGCTGATTGGTGGTGGCACCGTAACCTCGGGCAGTTTTTCCGACATAGATTGGGGCAGCGGTCCCTACTTTGTGCGTGTGGAAACCAACCTCGGCGACAAAGGCACACTGACTACCGTGCAGCAACTGCTGAGCGTGCCTTATGCCCAATATGCCAACGCTACTGGCAATTACACCGAGACGGACCCCTCTGTTTCGGCATGGGCTAAAGAGGCCAACAAACCGCAATACGACTATTCGGAAATTCAAAACACGCCAACGATTCCTACCCTGCCCGACCTGGCAGCCGTTGCCACCAGTGGTAATTACAACGACTTGCAAAACCGCCCGCAGATACCGCAGATTCCTGCAAATGTAAGTGCTTTTAACAACGACAAGGGATATCTCACCACTGAGACCGACCCAACTGTTTCGGCGTGGGCCAAAGCTGCCACAAAACCCACCTACAACTATTCGGAGATTAAGAATACGCCCACTATTCCAACGGTTCCCACTAATGTTAGTGCGTTCACCAACGATAAGGGATACCTTACCACTGAAACCGACCCGACCATTTCCGCATGGGCTAAAGCTGCAACAAAACCCACCTACAACTATTCGGAAATTAAGAATACGCCCACTATTCCAACGGTTCCCACTAATGTCAGTGCTTTTACTAACGACAAGGGCTATCTTACTACGGAAACAGATCCGACCGTTTCTGCATGGGCAAAAGCTGCTACAAAACCCACCTACAACTATTCGGAAATTAAGAATACACCCACTATTCCTACGGTTCCCACTAATGTCAGTGCTTTTACAAACGACAAGGGCTATCTTACTACGGAAACAGATCCGACCATTTCTGCATGGGCTAAAGAGGCCAACAAGCCAGTGTACGATTACTCGGAAATACAAAACACACCGACTATCCCTACCGTGCCCGACCTGGCAGCCGTTGCCACCAGTGGCAATTACAACGATTTGAGCAATACTCCCACCATTCCTACGGTCCCCACAAAGTTGAGCGAACTGAACAATGATATGGGTTTCCTCACTGAGGCTGATGTTCAAGAAGCGGCCAATATTCCTACCAAAGTGAGCGCCTTTGAAAACGACGCCCACTACCTGACTTCCTATACTGAGACCGACCCAACTATTTCGGCATGGGCTAAAGAGGCCAACAAACCAGTATATGATTACTCGGAAATACAAAATACACCCACTATCCCTACCGTGCCCGACTTGGCAGCCGTTGCCACCAGTGGTAATTATAACGATTTGCAAAACCGCCCGCAAATACCACAAATCCCCGCAAATGTAAGCGCCTTTAACAATGACAAGGGCTACCTTACCACCGAAACCGACCCAACCGTTTCTGCCTGGGCTAAAGCTGCCACAAAACCTACTTACAATTATTCGGAAATTAAAAATACGCCAACTTTGTCAACGGTAGCCACCAGTGGTAATTACAACGACTTGAGCAATACCCCCACTATTCCTACGGTTCCCACTAATGTCAGTGCATTCACTAACGATAAGGGCTACCTTACCACCGAGACCGACCCGACTGTTTCTGCCTGGGCTAAAGAGGCCAACAAACCAGTATATGACTACTCGGAAATACAAAATACACCTACTATCCCTACCGTGCCCGACTTGGCAGCCGTTGCCACCAGTGGCAATTACAACGACTTGAGCAATACCCCCACCATTCCAACGGTTCCCACAAATGTTAGTGCATTCACTAACGACAAGGGCTACCTTACCACCGAAACCGACCCGACCATTTCCGCCTGGGCTAAAGCAGCCACAAAACCCACCTACAACTATTCGGAAATCCAGAATACTCCCACTATTCCAACGGTTCCCACTAATGTTAGTGCGTTCACTAACGACAAAGGCTATTTGGTTTCGGCAGACCTGCAAACCATTCAAGCCGACATTGCTTCTCTCAATGCCCTACGCACGGAATTGAATGAAATGAAAGATTCCATTCGAGATCTGAAACAGAGTCTAAGCACCCTATCCGAACTGGTTAACACGCTGAATATAAATATGGAGCAGGAGACATTTTCAACCACCGCCGGCCAAACGACTTTCACTTTGCAACACGAGCCCTCACCAACAGGCATTATTCGTTGCTACATTAACGGGGTCATGGCAGGCAGTGACCGTAATGGCGTACTGAATATCGATAACAACAATCACAAACAGATACATTACACCGCAACCAACAATCACGGTTATGCATTAAAGGCCAACGATAAAGTCACTTTCGTGTATTGGTACTAATCTAAAATCACCTTTGTGTTATGAGAAAGATAACCGTTTATTTATTGCGATTCATCTCCGTTCTCGTTGCGGGTGTTTTGTTGGGATTTACATCTCTCACCCTATGCGCACAAACACAGGAAGAGTCGACCACCTATATATCGTCAAAACAAGCACAGAATATAGGCAAGGCCTTTATGCTGGGGAATAGCACTATGGCGCAAAGCAGCGGAACAAAGAAGGGCATTACAGGCGAGCAAACGATGCAATTGGTCTATACCGGCTATACGACAGACGAGAACACTGGCAATACCATCACTTGCTACTATGTTTTCGCCTTGCAGCCTAAAGGATTCGTAATTGTGGCCGCTGATGACCGTGTTGAGCCTATCCTAGGTTACTCCTACGATAATGACTTCATCGCCAAAGATATTCCATCAAATGTACGCAGTTGGCTCAATGACTATGAACAACTGGTGAAAGCGGTCGTAGATCAAAATCTGCAGTCTGACCCTGTTATCTCCATCAAATGGAACAATTTAAAATCGGGTGTGCAAGAAAATGGCAGCAAAGGAACAAGTGTTCCCCCTCTGATAGAAACCACATGGGACCAGAACTCTCCTTACAACTCCTGGTGCCCTACTGACGCCAACGGTCCTGGCGGACATGCCTACGCTGGTTGTGAAGCCTGCGCCATGGCTCAAATAATGCGTTATTGGCAATACCCATCGAGAGGTATTGGCAGCTATAGTTACAATACTGACCAATTTGCTTATCTAGGCTATGGCAGCTATGGTTCACTAAGTGTCAATTTTGCCAATACAACCTATGATTATTCTTTGATGCCGCTCGCTTTGGACAATTACAGTACGAGTACTCAGATTAACGAGATTGCTAAACTTATGTATCATTGTGGTGTGGCTGTGGAAATGATGTACGGTCCCAACGGCAGTGGCGCATACGATAACAAAGCTGTGAACGGACTGCGTACCTATTTCGGATACAGCGATGCCACGTTAAAAAGAAGAATCAACTTTAGTGACAGCAAATGGATTGAGCTTCTGAAAGGGGAATTGGACAATATGCGCCCACTCATTTATGCAGGACAAGGCTCTTACGGCGGCCATGCTTTTGTTTGCGATGGCTACGACAGTCAAAACAACTTCCATTTCAACTGGGGATGGGGAGGCAATTACGACGGTTACTATTCACTATCGCTCTTAAACCCAGGACCGTATGACTTTAATTCGGATCATGTCGCCATTGTTGGCCTAGACGCTTCGCAACCCATGATTCGCATTGACAACGAATCTCTCTCTTTTATTGTCGAGGAAGGAACATCCATAAGTGACAGCAAATCGGTATCTGTATTGGCGGCACATCTCGATGCATCCATCACAGTCACTGTCACGGGCAACTTCCGCATCAGCACCAATGGAACCAACTACACAACCTCAACAACATTGAGCAGCACGGGCGGCACACTGTATATCCGCTACCAACCCGCCAACAACAATGACATTGAACACGGATATGTAACTTTAAGTTCAGGCACTCTTGAAAAGACCATTTCTCTTACGGGTGCCCTTTGCGCTAGCAACCCCGCCTGTCTACCCCCTGCAAATCTAAGTCTCTCTTCAGAAGATCAGACAAACATCACCCTACAATGGGAAACACCTGTGATAAATGCCGACCCACACACTCTAACATGGGCAGCGAACCTTAATTTAATGTATGGGTTTTATGACGATTATCAGGTAAGTATGATGCAACGCTTCTGCGATACCGATTTGTTAAACTACCACAATCAGGAACTTACCCAGATTAGTTTCTATGCCCTTAGCGATGCTACCGTCTATAAGGCTGTGGTATATAAAGGAGGCAAAGCCAATGGTGGCTTTGATCCAGGCACTTTAGTGCTGTCACAGGATATCAATATAAGCACCATCACCGCCAACTCTTGGAACACCATTACGCTCAACACCCCTGTACCTGTTGACGCGACCCAGGAACTTTGGTTTGGTATCTATATGGAAGCTCCTGCCAACACATACTGCATACCTCTTTCGAGTCAGTCTATGCCACAAAAGGGATGTATTTACGGAATTCATTCCAACGGTTCAGTTTCCTGGGACGAACTCTTAGACAATTATTCATTTTGCATAAAGGGCACAGTGGACAATGTGCGGACGGTGGACCATTATCAAGTGTTCCGAAACGATGAAAGTATTGCCACCACGACCAACACCACTGTGCAAGACAATTTAAGCGACGATGGCACATACACCTACACTGTGACTGCTTATTGGAGTAATGGTTGCACTGCCTCTTCACAGAAACAATACACCAAAGAAGATAGTGGAACAGAGGTGGAAATTGACAGCGCCATTTCTCTCTCTGGAGAAATCGGAGGACTTACGAGCAATCTTGATTTTGTGGATGAGGCCGGGCGCATTTCCTCTTATCCGCGCCTGAGCGTCGCAGGTGCGCTGTATTACTATCCTCCGACTGTTAGTATAGATAACACAGATATTAGTGGCACTTCGGCCACCGTCCATGACACTGT
>JAEERB010000101.1 GCA_016285615.1 Bacteroidales bacterium | reverse complement strand
GCTCTCAAACATGGCAAGGGAGTGATGATGGTTTTGGATAACGATACCGAAGAGGTGAAGAACTATAGTAAATACCTCATGTGTCCCACTTCGGGCATTTCCTATCCTGAACCGGAGCCGAACACCTTCTCTTTTAATACGCCTTATGGCGCTTGCGAAAGATGTAATGGGTTGGGCTATATTACTGAAATTGAGTTGAATAAGATTATTCCCAATGACAATGTCTCTATCAAGGATGGAGCCATCGTGCCGTTGGGACCTTATAAGAAAAGTGCCATCTTCACGCAGCTGGAGGCGTTGGCCGAAAAGCATGGCTTTTCGCTGTCCGATCCTGTGAAGTCAATCCCTGAAGATGTACTGAACATTATTCTTTACGGCACTGATGAGCCGCTCTATATCAAGCATGAGTATCTCGGACTTTCGCCTACAAAGACTTCTTTCGATGGCGTAATCAGTTTCATGAGAGATATGGATGTGGAGTCGGCGCCGGCGTCTATCAAGAAGTGGGTGAAGCAGTTTCTCAATGAGAAACCGTGTCCCGAATGTCATGGGGCGCGCCTGAAGAAGGAATCCTTATGCTATCGTATTGGAGATAAGAATATTGCGCAGCTTTCCGATATGGATATCTCGGAACTGTACGAATGGACGCAGCATTGCCAAGAGTTGCTCGACGATGACCGCCGCCACATTGCAACTGAAATTCTGCGTGAAATCAATTTCCGTCTGCACTTTCTGGTGGATGTGGGTATCGACTATCTTTCACTTAGTCGCAGTTCGCGGAGTTTGTCGGGTGGTGAGGCGCAGCGCATTAGATTGGCTACGCAAATTAGTTCACAGTTAGTCAATGTGTTATACATCTTGGATGAACCCAGCATTGGCTTGCATCAGCGCGATAACCGTCGACTTATCCAATCACTGCAAAACTTGCGCGATGCGGGCAACTCGGTGATTGTGGTGGAGCACGACCGCGATATGATGGAAGCTGCTGATTACATTGTGGATATTGGTCCTGCGGCTGGCGAGCATGGCGGCAAAGTAGTGGCTTGTGGCACTTTTGAAGAGGTACTGAAAGCTGACTCGCTGACTGCCGATTATCTTAGCGGCCGTCGTCGCATCAAGATGCCCGACCATCGGCGTCCCGGCTCTGGTCAGAAATTGGTGATTCGCAAGGCTTCGGGCAATAACCTTAAGAACGTGACGGTGGCGTTTCCGCTTGAAACAATGATTTGCGTCACCGGCGTGTCGGGCAGCGGCAAGTCGTCGCTCATCAACGAAACTTTGTATCCAATTCTAAATGCGCATTTCTATCGAGCAGAAAAGCATCCGCTACCGTATGAAAGTATTGAAGGATTGGAACTTATAAACAAGGTGATAGAAATCAATCAGCAGCCCATCGGTCGTACACCGCGTTCCAACCCCGTCACCTACGTAGGCGTGTTTGACGATATTCGCACGCTCTTCACGGGACTGCCCGAGTCGAAAGCGCGTGGCTATAAGTCGGGCCGCTTCTCGTTTAATGTGAAAGGCGGTCGCTGCGAGGCCTGCAAAGGGGCCGGCGTCAGTGTGATAGAGATGAACTTCCTGCCCGATGTCTATGTCACTTGCGAGGAGTGTGGCGGTCACCGTTACAACGATGAGACGCTGGAAGTGCGTTATAAGGGTAAGTCAATCAATGATGTATTGAATATGGATATTGAAACGGCTTGTTCCTTCTTTGAGAATGTACCGTCCATCTATCCCAAATTGAAGGCCCTGCTGGATGTCGGGTTGGGCTATGTGCGTCTGGGACAGCCCTCTACGACTTTGTCGGGTGGTGAAGCGCAGCGTGTGAAACTGGCGGCCGAACTGTCGAAAAAAGATACCGGACAAACGCTTTATATCCTCGATGAGCCGACGACGGGACTGCATTTTCAGGATATTGATATCTTGATGAAGGTGCTTGACCGCATCGTGGACCGCGGCAATACGGTTATCATTATCGAGCATAATCTGGATGTGGTGAAGATGGCCGACTGGATTATCGATATGGGTCCCGAAGGTGGCCGCAACGGCGGTGAAATAGTGGCTGTCGGCACGCCCGAGCAGTTGGTGGCTCAAGGCAAAGGCTATACCGCCCAATATCTGAAACAGTGGCTGGATGCGGAATCTGCATTGGCACAAAAATAAAAATCACGCAGTTATGGCAAATATCAATCCTGTCATCGAAGAGAGTTGGAAGCAGGTGCTTTGGGAGGAGTTCAATGCGCCTTACTTCGCTCACTTGAAGGATTTTCTGGTTAAGGAAAAGCAACAGTATAAGGTATTTCCTCCTGGCAATCAGATATTTAATGCGTTTAATCTGACGCCGTTGGATAAGGTGAAAGTAGTTCTTTTAGGACAAGATCCGTATCATGATGATGGGCAAGCCGAGGGATTGTGCTTCTCGGTGGCCGAGGGTGTGTCTCATCCAAAATCACTGATCAACATCTTTAAAGAGTTGCACGATGATATTGGCTGTCCTGTGCCCCGTAGCGGCAGTCTGCGCAAATGGGCCAATCAGGGCGTGCTTTTGCTCAACGCTACGCTCACTGTGCGCGCCCACGAGGCCGGCTCTCATCAGAACCAAGGCTGGGAAACCTTCACCGACGCGGTCATTCGTGCGGTGTCGCAGCAGAAGGAGCATGTGGTGTTCCTTCTCTGGGGTCGCTATGCGCAGAACAAGTTGCCGCTGATTGATACGACGAAGCACTTGGCGCTGCAAGCTGCCCACCCGTCACCACTGGCTGCCAATAAAGGTTTCTTCGGATGCCGCCATTTCTCAAAAGCTAACCAATGGCTTGTCAGCCAAGGCCTGACACCCGTTGATTGGTCGCTGTAGTTGATTTTCTTTCAGTAAACAATTAATTTCACTTTGTATCGTTCTATAGAGTTAACTAATTTGATTAAAACATGAGAAGTCTTATCCGTAGTGTGAAATTTGGGTTGTTGCTTGTGCTACTCATGGCGTCGGCTGTCGTATCGGCGCAAGTGACCTGCACGGCTTCTGCGCCGTCGCAAGTATCTGTCAATCAGGCTTTCCGTCTGTCGTTTGCCTTGAATGCCAAAGCTGATAAGGTGGCTTCTGTGAATTTTAACGCCTTCAATGTGCTCGGCGGACCCAATCAAAGTTATTCTTCTTCTACGAGTATTGTAAATGGAAAAGTTTCATCCTCAACATCTTATACATATACTTATACGCTTCAAGCCACCAAGGAGGGTACCTTCACGGTGCCGGCAGTGACCTTTATTGTGGACGGTAAACAGGTGAAGTCCAATCCCGTGACAATTAAGGTGGTGGCTGCGTCAGCTGCCGATCCTGACCCGACGGGCGTTTCGCGACAGCAGTCACGTACGCAGACCACCCAAGCGTTTGATAAGAAAGATGTCTCCGCGACGGCCTATGCCTCTAAAACCAATCCGTATCAGGGTGAGCAGGTGATTGTTACACATAAGTTGTATGTGGGCTCATCCGTCAATGGCGGTTTTAGGGTAGAGAAGGTGGATATGCCTACGCAGACGGGCTTCTGGTCCTATACGTTGGGCGACCCCAATGCAGATGCTCCTCATACGGTGGAGACGATTAACGGCAAGAAATATAACGTATATGAAGTAAGACGGACGGCACTTTTCCCGCAAAAGTCTGGCACGCTGACAGTTTCGCCGATGAAGATAGACTTTCTCGGTCGTGTGATTTATCAGGTGCGCGGCAATGACTTCTGGGATGACTTTTGGGGTGGTGGACAACGTTCACAGGACTATAACCTTAATTTGGCTTCCAATAGTATTACACTGAATGTGAAGCCGTTGCCTGAAGGTAGTCGCCCCGACAATTTCAGTGGTGTGGTCGGCAATTTCAAAATGGACTCTCGTCTCACACGTAGCGAGTTGAAAACCAACGATGCCGCCAATCTCATTGTTACCATTGAAGGAACTGGTAATCTGCAACATATCGAGGCTCCCAATATCAACTTTCCACCCGATTTCGATGTGACAGACCCTCAAGTTACCGACAATATCAGCACTCGTGGCAATTCGGTGACGGGCTCTCGTAGTTTCGAGTATATCCTCATTCCGCGCAGTGCTGGCGAGTTTACCATTCCGCCCGCCGAGTTCGTCTATTTTGATAATGCGTCAGGACAGTACAAGACTTTGCAAACAGATGAGTATCAGTTGAAAGTGGAGAAAGGGGCAGGGGATGCCGGCGTTTCGACCACTATGGCCAACAAAAAGGATGTGCAGATTTTAGACCGTGATATTCGGTTCATTAAATCGGTGGACAATGGCTTCCGTCCTGCTGGCAATCGCATTTTCGGCTCGTTGTGGTATTGGCTGTTGCTGTTGCTGCCCTTCCTCTTGTTTGTGCTTTTTTTGCTCATTTGGCGCAAGCAACTGGAGAATCGCAGCAATGTGGTGCAAATGAAAGACCGCCGAGCCAATAAGGTTTCGCGAAAACGCTTGAAGAAGGCAGGTAAGTTGTTGGCCGAGAATAAGAAAGAGGAGTTTTATGTGGAAATCTCTCGCGCCCTTTGGGGCTATATGAGCGACAAGTTCCACATCCCATTGGCTCAACTGTCGATGGAAACTGTGGAGATGAAACTGAAAGAGAAGAACCTGAGCGAGGAGAGCATCAGCGATTTTATTGCCACGCTTAACCAATGCGAGTACGCTCGATTTGCCCCTGGCGACAGCACAGCTCTGATGAACGAGATGTACGAGGCCTCGCTGCAATTCATCACTCGTATCGAAAAGAAGAATTAGATTATTGATAATGAATTTGTTATGAATATTTTTAATAAGAAAAGATTGGGTTTGTTCACGCTGTGTTTGATGCTCTTCACGGCATCTTATGGTGAGTCGTACCAACAGTTGATGCAGCGCGCCAATGCGGCGTACCAAGAGCAGCATTATGCCGAGGCAGTGGCTCTGTATCAGCAGATTGCAGATGCAGGTAATGAGGGAAGCATTCTCTATTATAATTTGGGTAATGCTTATTACAAAACCGATGATTTGTCGCACGCCCTCTTGTGGTACGAGCGCGCTCTGCGCCTTGATCCACGCAATGAGGACATCAAGCATAATATTGCCTTCGTCAACCGCCAGCTGGTGGACCGTATCGAAGTGTTGCCCGAACTCTTCATCACTCGTTGGTGGAATGCGATTTCGAAGAGTGTGACATCCAATACATGGGCCATGCTTTCCATCATTTTCTGCTCCCTAATGTTTCTGTCGGTGGTGTTGCTTCTTGTGGGCCGTCGGCCGTGGCTTCGCTCATTGGGCTTGGCTTCTGCTATTGTTTTTCTTATGATGACGATATTCTCCATCATCTTCGCCCACAAAGAAGCCGTTCGCTACGAGAAATTCCCTGAGGCCATTATCATGCAGCCTGTGCTGAATGCCAAGAGTACGCCCAATGCCACGGGTAACGACCTGTTTGTTATTCACGAAGGACTGAAGGTGGGTGTTACCGACCGTCTGGGCGATTGGTATGAGATCAAATTGCCCAATGGCGAGAAAGGTTGGGTGCCCGCCCAAGGTGTGGAGGTCATTTAATTGCTAAAACTATGACACAACCTGAGTTGACGCTTCTAGATTCCTATTTGAAACCCTTCGCTCAAAAGCTGGAGGGGCGCCGTCGCCGTGCCATTTTGCGTGCGCTGGATTTCACCGACGGCAAGCGTCCACTCAAAGAGTGTTTCAACAATCATCTTTACTACGGCTTGCATAAAACTGCCACAGGTTGGGTGTTCCGCGAGAAGGCACCTCATGCGCAGCAGATTTATATATATGGTGAATTTTCCTACTGGCAGGTGCAGCCGCAATATGCGCTGAAGCCCATTGGCAACGGCGATTGGGAAATTGAGTTGCCGGCGTCGTTTCTGCATCATTGCGACCTGTACAAGTTGTGGATGGTTTGGCGTGATGGCGCTGATGAACGGCTGCCCTCGCACGCCACACGTGTGGTGCAAGATGAGAAGACCAAGATATTTGCCGCTCAAGTATGGGACCCTGAAACGCCCTATGAATGGAAATATCCGCAACCTTCCAGACCGCAGCACCCACTGATCTATGAGGCTCATGTGGGCATGTCGTCGCAGAACGAGGAAATCGCCTCGTATTGGTCGTTTAAGGAGACCGTTTTGCCCCGTATTCGTCAGTTGGGCTACAACACTATCCAGTTGATGGCTGTGCAGGAGCATCCCTATTACGGCTCGTTTGGCTATCAAGTGGCTAATTTCTACGCTCCGTCGTTCCGTTTTGGCACGCCCGACGAGCTGAAAGAGTTGATTGACGAGGCACACCACGCAGGCATCGCCGTTATTCTGGATATAGTTCATTCTCATTCAGTTGCCAATGATAAGGAGGGACTGAGCCATTTCGATGGTAGTGAGGATCTCTATTTTCATGCTGGAGAGCGCGGCCGCCATCCTGTGTGGGATTCGCGTTGCTTTAATTACGGCAAACAGGAAACACTTTCGTTCCTCTTATCTAATGTGAAATATTGGCTGGAAGAGTTCCGCTTCGACGGCTTCCGCTTCGACGGGGTGACCAGCATGTGCTACTGGAATCATGGTATTGGTGTCGATTTTGTAGATTACAAGCAATATTTTGATGGTAATGTGGATGAGGATGCGTTGGTTTATCTTACTTTGGCCAATCAACTGGTGAAGGAGGTTAATCCGCAAGCAATAACGGTGGCAGAGGATGTGAGCGGCATGCCTGGAATGGCGTTTCCCGTAGTAAAGGGCGGGGTAGGCTTTGATTATCGTATGTCGATGGGAGTGGCCGATTATTGGACCAAGCTTGTGAAGGAGTCAAGCGACGACCAATGGCATGTTGGCGATATGTTTTTCCGGCTCACCGACAAGCGTGCCGAAGAGCAGGTGGTGAGTTACGTGGAAAGCCACGATCAAGCGATGGTTGGTGATAAAACTTTGATATTTAGATTGATAGATAGTAAGATGTACGATTCTATGTCCACGTTGACACCTGATTTGACGGTGGATAGGGGTGTGGCATTACATAAGATGATTCGTCTTGTTACGCTGGGCTTGTCGCAAGGCGGCTACCTCAATTTTATGGGCAATGAATTTGGGCATCCCGAATGGATCGATTTCCCGCGCCAGGGCAATGGCTGGTCGTACAAGTATGCCCGCCGCCAATGGAGTCTGGCCGATGATGCCAATCTTAAGTATCATGGCCTCAATCTGTTCGACGAAGCGATGATTCATGTTGTGCAGAAATACCGCTTGCTCGATGGTAATGCTATTCCATTAGTAAGAGACAATGAACGGCATCTGCTTGTTGTTCAGCGCAATAACGCCTTGATGGTCTTCAATTTCCATCCCACAGAGTCTTATTCCGATTATGAAATCGTCTGTCCTCAAGGTACTTATAAAACGGTATTGGACAGCGATTCGCCTGCCTTTTGCGGCTTTGGCAATGTGAACGATGAGATGGCGTATTCTACAGTTGAGAAAGATGGAACGCACCGACTGAAATTGTACATCCCTTCGCGCGTGGCGCTGGTACTGGTACAAATCTAACGGGTTTCATAAATGTTGGTATTTTGACAACTTCTTTTTTAGTACCTTTGCACAACTAAAAAACAAGTGATGAATTGTGTTGAAATGAATTTGGATGCATTGGCTGCCAACTTGTCGCACGACGAGTTGTTGGCGCAGCTGAAGGGCGTTTCTTGGTGCGGCGGCTGTCCTGATTGCCTCTATGCTTTCATTATGGCCGCACAGCATCTGTCCAGTGAAGAACTTCTGGACGTGTTTGGCGCCAATCTGCTCGACAAGGCCGAACTAATGACTGCCTTCGACGAGATGGTCGGCTTCAAGCGCGTATTGCACCCTAATATGGCACGTATGGTACGGGTGAATAAGATTATGCCCCAAATCAAGGCGAAATTTGCCGACAGCGCGCTGATGAAGCATTATGTGAATGAGAGCCTCGAACAGTACGAAAGTGACTTGTTCGAGGATTATTTCAATATGTCGATGACATAATTAGAATATGGTTGTTTGCGTCGTCATTCCGAGCATGCTATAGCATGCGTAGGAATCCCATTATGAGTTAGGCAATAAAAAAAAGGGAACTGAATTTCAGTTCCCTTTTTCGTATTACGTGTATCGATTAGTACTTTCTGATACATCTTACACTGTATCCGATAGTCTTGCTGTTGTCTTCTGGCATAGCATCGTTGCAGATGTAAGAGAGTTTGAATACACTGGCAGTGCTCGTATTGGCTTTCGAGTCGCAAGACCAGAAGCCGGTGGTACCTTTCAGGTTGAAGAACTCTTGGGTATCGAAGTTGCAGTAACCGGCACCGCGAGCTTCAAAGAGGCTATTACCTTCGCTATCGCCTTCTGAACCGGGCAACCAGTAAGCAGTGTTCGGTGATTTGATCTTGCTGATACCGCCAGCATTGGCAACCAATCTGCTGTAGTCTTCCATAGTAGGAACAGCCCAGCCTTCGGGGCAGATACCTTGAACGAATACATTGCTTGTAGGTTCGGCAGTCGTTGCACGAACACCGTCAGTAGCGTTGTTTATTGCAGGGATGGTGGTCGTTTCTGGCAGAGTATTGTTATCACCTTCGGCAACCTTAACGGTAGAGTACCATGAGTAGAGTTTACCATAGTTCTCT
>JAEERB010000100.1 GCA_016285615.1 Bacteroidales bacterium | reverse complement strand
ATTGGATGATGGTCACAGAGCTGCCGCCCCAGAACGTGTTGATGTCGGCCTCGGTGAGCGTGAGGTTGCACTGCAGCATGTTCACGGCATATTTCTGGAACGGGAAGATGGCGCTGTAGTAAAGCACGCAGAGGAGAGCCACCAACCAAAAACCACCGGAAGAGAGGATCTTGCCAATGTCGGATACCTTGAACGGATCGTCTTTCTCTTCGGCTTCACCGGTTTGAGCGTCTAACTTCTTGTCCATGAAGAAATAGACGATGAACATCATCAAAGCGATACAGAGGAGCACCACGCCGAAAGCCACGGAACGGGAAACGTCAATCGTGCCGCCCAACTTGGCGAAGAAGGGTGAGAAGATCATGCAGGTAGCAACACCCAGACGGGCGAGAGCCATCTCAGAACCCATAGCGAGAGCTGTCTCACGACCCTTGAACCATTTCACGATACCGCGGGAGACCGTGATGCCGGCCATTTCCACACCGCAACCGAAAATCATGAAACCGACGGCGGCCACTTTCGCGGAAGCAGGCATTCCCTCATAGAACGGAGCCACGCCAAGTTCCTGGAAACCGGGGATGTAGTTGAGGTGGTTGGTGAACCAAGTTTCAACACCGCTGCCCATGAAGGCTTCTGTGACGGCATAGTACTTGATCAAACCGCCGATAAGCATCACCGTACCGGACAATACCGCCGTGAATCTCACACCCATCTTGTCGAGGATGATACCGGCGAAGATGAGGAAGAATACGAACACGTTCAGGAACGTCTCCGCACCCTGCATGGTACCGAAAGCGGTGGAATCCCAGCCTCTTGTCGATTGCATCAGGTCTTTGATGGGGGAGAGGATGTCCATGAAAATGTAGGAGCAGAACATGGCCAGAGCCAACAGCAACAACGCTGTCCATCTCATGGCCGCGCTGTCTCTCAAAGTTTGTAGTTTTTCTGTCATAATGTTTATTTATTTAGTTTGAAATTATATTATTTCCGATATTTGAAGCCGCAAAAGTACATTTTTTTGTTCAAAGTTCAAGGTTCAAAGATCAAAGATCAAAGTTCAAGGTTCAAGGTTCAAAGTTGGTCGCGATTGTTCTGGATTGTTGCCGCCCGTTTCGGCCACCTGGTTGGCCATCATGCTGCACGGATCCTGCCAATTGAGGTTGGAATGATGAATTTCAGAACAGCTTACATGTGCTCCAAGGAGGGGGGAAAAGCATCGAAACGAGGGTTTCGAGTGTGTATTTTGCACCTTAAAGAGTTAAATTTTGACACATTTTGTCCCATTTCCGAGGTTCGGCATCTGGGGTGCCGATGGTTTGCTGATATCGTATTTCATTGTTTCTTTGCTTTTTAGGTGATTATTGATTTCAGAATTCTGACAGTTGACAATCTGACAGTTGTTTTTTCGAGGGGTATCAATTTCTTTATTTCTTATATATTTTATTAATTATTAATCAGTTATATAGCATAAAGAAGGGGGGGGTGATATCCTTTTTTTTAATTTGATACTGTGATTGTGATAGTGTCATTGGTTAATTACTTGGTTTTTGAGCCCTTCTTCTTTACGCGGCCAGCGATCATTTTGTCCACCTTCTGTGCAATTGTCAGCGCCTGGTGCACGAGGCGGTCGGGGAGGATGTCGGGCTAATCCTCGGGCATCGCCCCTCCCCAAAAAGGAAACTATATACTTGTTGACACTGTCGGGTGGTTTCTCTGTATAACATCGCCTGGGGGACAAGCACTGTAAGCCTGGTCGTAATGAATCCTTTGTACCATGCACCAGTGGACGGCCAAAAGATGCCCAAAAAGTGGTTCTGATTTTCAATTAGTTACCGTTTGTTCTTTGACTGTTCTTTGGTTTTACCCAAAGAACAGTCAAAGAACAGCCAAAGAATATACTGAAAACAAATGAATTATATATTGCCCAAATTTTGGGGGGATTCTACTGTCAACAGTTATATAAATCGCAAAAAAAATTACACGAAAAGTTATCCACCGGGCACAATATTTCCCCTTGTGAAGTGTGTTATTTCTACTGCAAAAACAGTCGTCTTGTCCGACTTCTTTTGCAGTGCAAACAAAGCCCAATCTGGGCGCCACATCATACATCATCCTTCTTACATCTTCCATCTTTTTTCCGCTATTTTGGAAAAAAATCTGTATCTTTGATTCGCTGCGCTCACGAAGATACTGCATTTCGGATATGTCAAAATAAATTTTGCCATATCGCTCAACTTTCGTATCTTTGCACCTCGAAAAACAAATGATAAACAACGAATAAAATAAGATAGAAACAGAGAAATAGAATTATAGAATAAAAACATAAATAATAACATAGCGCGAGCGAATTATTCGGCATATCTTGAAACTTCGGAACTTTCAAACGTATAAATGCGAGTAAGTCAGCAAGCGTCTGCGTTGGTGCAGGCGAAGACTTATCTGTTTATACGGGCATCCGAAGGCCTCAAGGTGCAGAGAATCGAACCTGCACCTTTTGTTTTGTGGATGCCCGTACTGCCGGATGGGTCAATCGCCAATAAACGCAGACATATGGATAGATTCACGATGATACAAACAGTGGGGCAGCAATACCTCACTTCAAATATTGAAAATAACGAGTTTAGCTACCAACAGGCATTTACTAATGCTCACACAGATTTTTCCTCGATAAAAATTGATACATATACGGATTTGGATATTCGTTTTATAGATATAGAGACTCGTGTAGCAGTCCTTATCGAAACAAAACCTAATTTTGACAAATGTTTTGTAAAGGCCAAAAAACAGCTCAATGCTTATATGTCGTATGAAAGAGCTCTCACAGGGTATAAACTAATAGGTATAATTGCTAATACTTTGGATAATCGCATTCGCGTGTGGCGGGATTGCGTGTCTGACGAGACTTTTCTGCCCGAACAACAAACACTTACTTCTTTTAGTGATTACCGAAACATTGTGTCTCCAGCCCGTGTTAACAACAAAGAGCAAGTTATTAAAAGTACTTATCGATTAAATGAAACCTTACACGGATTAGGTATTGACGAAAAACTCCGTAGTCAATTTGTGGGCACATGTATTCTTGCACTCAAAAACCATCTTGTATACAAAGACCTTTCCACTGCTCAGATATTACAAGGAATATACGATGTATTGAGTTCGCTTCTTAATGATGACCTCAATCGAGCCAACAAGCTATCAATTCTTCACACAAAAGTCCTCCAGAGCCAAAAGATAAGGCAACTAAAATCGGAAGATATTGCTTTGGTTCTTGACGATATAAGCAAAGAAATCATGCCCTACATTAACGAAGAAACGACTAAAGGGCAGGACCTGTTGAACCTATTCTTTACCACTTTTAATAAATATGTTGGGAAAGCAGACAAAAACCAGGCATTTACGCCAGATCATATTGTC
The DNA here is from genome assembly GCA_016285615.1 of Bacteroidales bacterium. Next base: position 5,379 of record JAEERB010000100.1, on the reverse strand, counting down.
TCATTCATGTGCGATGTGATAGGTGTTAATCGCAATTCGCGTGTGCTCGACCCTTGTTGTGGTAGTGGGGCCTTCCTTGTTCGCGCAATGACAAATGCTCTTAATGACTGTCAGAACCAAGATGAACGTATAGAGGTAAAAAAACACCATATCTATGGTATTGAAAAAGAAGAAGCAGCTTTTGGTCTTAGTACAACAAACATGCTAATACATAGTGACGGCAACTCTAATGTTGTTATGGAAAGTTGCTTTGATTTAGAGCAATGGATTAAGGACGCGCATATTGACCGCGTACTAATGAATCCACCCTATAATGCACAGCGTCCGCATTGTCAACCTTCTTATGTGAAACAATGGAAAAAGGATTGCAAAGAAGACCCAAGCAAGGGATTGCATTACTTGTACTATATAGCTGAAACGGTTGGGACTGGTAAATTGGCAGTTTTACTACCGATGCAGTGTGCAATTGGAGACAAAGGGGACATCAAGAAATATAAAGAGCTGATGATGCAACACCATCGGCTCGATGCGGTTTTTTCTCTCCCATCAGAAATGTTCTATCCTGGTGCAAGTGTGGTTGCTTGCTGCATGATTTGGGAATTAGGCGTACGTCATGAGACCGCAAACACAGAAACATTCTTTGGCTACTTTAAAGAAGATGGTTTTATTAAACGCAAAAATCTTGGTCGGGTGGAACGTATTGACCCGCAAACAGGCGAAGGCGCATGGGGGGCAATACATGATAAGTGGCTTAATCTTTACAAAACACGTACCGCAGAAGTAGGATTGTCTGCAGTGAAGAAGGTTACCTTTGAAAACGAGTGGTGTGCTGAAGCGTACATGGAAACGGACTATAGCACCCTTTCTGAAAAAGATTTCATCCAAAAATTAGTTGATTACTCCGCTTTCTTGGTACAAAATGAGGAGATTTAGTATGGATGCAAGCAAATGGAAATGGTTCCGTGTAGACAGCTTTTGCGATAAACCATACAAAGCAAAAGCATACAATGCTAATTAATTGTCAGAGTGCAAAAATGATAGCAGTGGTTCTTTGCTATACATTACAAGGACGGATGTTAATAATGGATCTAAATGCTTTGTTATAAATGAGAATTTTGATAAAATAGAGAAAGCAAATGCCATAACAATTGGAGATACCACATCCACCGTTTATTATCAAGAAAGAGAGTTCGTTTGTGGTGATCACATTGTAATTCTCCGATCCAAACATTTCAATCGTTACACTGGTTTATTTATTACCACATTATTAAACAAAGAACGGTATAGATATAACTATGGTAGGGCTTTTACTATGAATAATATCTCAAGTACAATGCTCAAACTTCCCGTAACTGCTGACGGCACTCCTGACTGGAAATTCATGGAGAAATATATAAAAGAAACCATCATTCCCAAGCTTCCTCAGAAAGCACAGCATGTTTGGCTGAAAAAATACGAAACAGATTCTATCAATAACGATAATATACAATTTAATACCGATGAATGGCACTGGTTTAAATGGAAAGATCTATTTGATATAAAAAAAGGAAAACGACTGACGAAGGAAGATATGATAGTTGGAGACATTCGTTACATTGGAGCAATCGATTCAAACAACGGATTATCTGCATTAATTGGGAATAATATGCATCTGCATAAAGGAAACACAATTTCTGTTTCTTATAATGGTTCTATTGGCTATGCATTCTATCAAGACCAAGAATTTTGGGCGACGGACGATGTTAATGTATTGTATCCCAAATTTACGCTAAATCAGTATATCGCATTATTTATATGCACATTGATTGAAAAAGAACAATATAGATTTTGTTATGGCAGAAAATGGGATTTGGAAATGATGAAAGACTCTCGTCTAAAATTGCCAGTAACATGTACAGGAACTCCCGACTGGCAGTTCATGGAGGACTACATCAAATCTTTACCTAATTCCAAGAACATCTGATATATCTTGAAGCAATTTATAAAATATATTTCCATAGCCCTTCTGGCGATCTTCCTCGCTTCTTGCGACCGGGGAGTCGTCTCTGTCGGCGAGTATGAAGCTATGCGTTCTCGGGCGGAAAGCCTACAGGCCGAGAACGACTCGCTGCAGTTCGAACTGTCGAGCCTGAAGATGTACGTCAACCACCTCGAAGAGGACAACGCCGGACTAGTGGAAGAACTGAAACGAATTCCCATCAACGAAGAATAAAGGTTCTTTGTTACCTTGCCAATTTCATGAGTGAGAAATCGGGGCGGCCATGTATTGGCTGCCCCATTTTTTGTGGCAATATTTTACGTTGTTTTATGTGCCAAAAGCGAAAAGTTTTTGGTCATGTCGGGAAAAGTTTGTATCTTTGCATTTTGTTAAATAGATAAATAATATAAATAAAATACACATTATGAGATACGATTTGATTGTCGTCGGCAGTGGCCCGGGAGGCTATGTGGCTGCCGTGAAGGGTGCCCAGCTGGGCCTGAAGACCGCCGTTGTGGAACGTGAGAACCTTGGAGGCATCTGCCTCAACTGGGGCTGCATCCCCACCAAGGCCTTGATGAAGAGCGCGCAGGCGTTTAACTATGCCAAGCATGCCGCCGCCTACGGCGTGAAGGCCGAGGGCGTGGAGGCCGACCTCAACGCTATGGTCGACCGCAGCCGTGGCGTGGCCTCGACTATGAACAAGGGCGTCGAGTTCCTGCTCAAGAAGAACAACGTGGAGGTTATCAAGGGCACGGCCAAGGTGAAACCCAATCATATCGTCGATGTGGACGGCACCGAATATGAGGCCGACCATATCATCATCGCCACCGGCGCCCGTTCGAAGGTGATGCCCGCCATGCCTCAGGACGGCAAGCACATCATCGGCTACCGCGAGGCTATGACCCTGCGCACCCAGCCCCAGCGGATGCTGGTGTGCGGTAGCGGTGCCATCGGCAGCGAGTTCGCCTATTTCTATCAGAGCATCGGTACCCAGGTGACGCTGGTCGAGTTCATGCCCCAGATACTGCCCAACGAAGATGAGGAGACGGCCGCCCAAATGAGCCGTAGCTTCCGCAAGATGGGTATGAAGGTGATGCCCAGCTGCTCGGTCGAGAAGGTTGACATCGAGGGCGACGTGTGCCACGTCACCGTCAAGGACCTGAAGAAGAACACCGAGACTGTCATCGATGTCGATGTGGTGCTCTCGGCCGTGGGTGTGGTGACCAATCTCGAGAACCTTGGCCTCGAAGAGACCGGCATCAAGTTCGAGCGTGGCAAGATTGAGGTGGATGACTACTACCGCACCAACGTGCCCGGCTACTACGCCATCGGCGACGTGGTACACGGTCCTGCCCTGGCGCATGTGGCCTCGAAGGAATCCATCTGCTGCGTGGAGGCTATCGTCAAGGGCGAAGCTACCAAGGTGAACTACACCAATGTACCCGGCTGCACCTACACGGTGCCCGAGGTGGCCAGCGTGGGTCTGACCGAGAAGAAGGCTGTCGACGCCGGCTATGAGGTGAAGGTGGGCAAGTTCTTCTTCAAGGCCAGCGGCAAAGCCACCGCTGCCGGCAATACCGACGGCTTTGTGAAGGTGGTGGTCGACGCCAAGACCGACCTTATCCTCGGCTGCCACATGTGCGGAGACAATGTCACCGAGATGATTGCCGAGATAGTAGCTGCCCGCGAACAGGGCCTCACCGCCCGTCAGGTGGCACAGGCCATCCATCCGCACCCCACCATGAGCGAGGCCGTCATGGAAGCCCTCGAAGCCGCTCACGGCGAAGCTGTACACGCTTAAATTCTCTGACTTATGACTATTATACCCTATACATTCAAGAAAGTGGGAGTTGGGCTGCACATCAAGGTGAGCAAGCATTTCTTCTACGACGACTTCGGGGTGCGCGACTTCAATGAGATGGGTCACTATGGCCGTCGCTTTATCTGCGCCGGCACCCCGGGCACAGGCTTCATCGAGCGCGATAGCGAAAGCCACAGCTACCATGAGTTTGTGCGCCACCACATGGCTGTGCAGCATCCCAAATACCTGAATTTGCTTTTCGATAAGGAACCCAACTACGAGCGTGAACTTAAACGCGCCAAGGAACTGCTGCACAATACCACCGACGAGCGCAAGCGTGAGATAGTGGACTGCTATATCAACGCCCTCACCATCGGCCGTATGGAGGAGGAGATGCAGCGTATCATCCGTGGTGTCAAGGACAAGATGGGCCACAATCACAAGAAACACCTTGTCAGCATCATCAGTCATTTCAAGCGCAGAATAGCCCAGTTGGAGCGCGACATGTCATCGGTGGAGTACCACTTGGAGAAACATTACTCCGACGAAACCTGGCAGGCCTATGTGGCTGCCGTGGAGGCTTTCAGTGCGATGGTGCACCGTTGCCGCCGCGTGTGGCATCGCAACGACAAGGCCGCCGACAACTTCAAGCAAGTTTTTTTCGACCTGGGTATCTTCGACTTTATCCGCGCCGACTGTTTCCTGCCTGTGATGCGTGATTCGGAGGGTGTATGCTATTACATGCTGCCAGATGCTATGATTGTGGCACGCAGTTCGGTGGACTTCGATATCCTGCCCCTCAAGACGTTGACAATGGTCTGTCAGGAAACCGCCATAGAGGAGACTACCGAGTTGCTCTCCTCCCGTGTGGGCGATGCAGCCTGCATGATACTTATCCCCGGCCTCGAACTTACGTTCTACTTCAACCATGCCCGAGTGGTGGTGGATTTCGTTCAGGCCGTTGATAAACTGAAAGCTACATTGTGAAAAAACGCGAAAGACATACCTACCGGTTCAATCCTCACACGCTGAAGTATGAGAAAGTGTTTGTGTCGCTGCGCGACCGTGTACGGCGCATCAGTTTCAATGTGCTGTTCGGTGTGGTGCTCGGTGTGGTGATTGTCTTTGTCGCGCTGCAGTTCATGGAGTCGCCCAAGGAGCGTTCGATGGAGCGCGAGCTGGCACAGTACAAACGTCAGACACGCCTGTTGAACGACCGAGTGGAGCGTGCCGAGAAGGTGTTGGAGAATATGGAGGAACGCGATGATGCACTCTACCGCACCATCTTTGAGAGTGCGCCGGTCAGTGAGGCTGAGCGGCATAGCGGCATCGGCGGTGTGGAGCGCTACGCTGAGTTTGACGGCATGAAGAATGGCGAACTGCTGAAGAATACCACCAAGCGGGTTGACGACCTGACCAAGCGTATCTACGTAGAGTCCAAGTCACTCGATGAGCTATACGACATGGCCCGCAACAAAAACGAGCGCTTGGCTGCTATGCCTGCCATTATGCCTGTGGCCAAGGACAAGTGCAAGGTGGTCAGTGGTTTCGGCTATCGTTTCCATCCCATATTGCGCTACCGCCGTCTACATTCCGG
>JAEERB010000099.1 GCA_016285615.1 Bacteroidales bacterium | reverse complement strand
TTCTTGCAGATCCACGAAGGTGATCAGCCTGGTATTTATGAGTACGATTTTTATTATCCTGCGCTGCCCGATGGTTTCATTTATTTGAAATGTTCCGAAGTTACTGAAAATGTCTTGCTGTCAGACTCTCGCGTGCGTCAGCGTAGCGAGGTGCCAGTGACAAGTCACAATAGTTTTGGCACCATTGCGCAGCGACAGGAATTTACCATCTACGAAGGGATTTGGGGCGAACCGTACGCTGTGAGGGTGGAGGTGTGGTTTAAAGAACAGAATACGCACCGTTCCAGAATGCTGACCAGCAAAATCTACAAAATGGAGGGCTGGATGAGGTAAGGTCCAAATAGGAAAGTTTTCAGTTTTCAACTTTCAGTTTTCAGTTTTCAGTTTTTCTGTATTTTTGCCGTATGAATTCAGCAAATCCCAATAAACCCCGCCGCGTTGTCCTTTCGGTGACCAATGACATCTTTGGTGACCAGCGCGTTGACAAGGTGTGCCACACGCTCATCAAGATGGGCTTTGAGGTGCTGGTGGTGGGCCGCTTGCGTAAGAATTCGCCCGAAATTACAGGTAAGCCGTATCGCACCAAGCGTTTCCGCCTGCTGTTCGATAAGGGACCGCTCTTCTATGCCGAATATAACCTGCGGTTGTTCTTCTATCTGTTGTTTGTGCGCTGCGATATATTGGTAGCCAATGATTTGGATACACTGCTTCCCAATACGCTGGTGTCGAAGTTGCGTCGCAAAAAGCTTGTGTACGATAGTCACGAGTACTTCTGCGGCATCTTGGAGGTGATTGAACGGCCGCGCGTGCGTAAAGCGTGGTTAGCTATCGAGCGCTTCTGCTTCCCTAAGTTGGAACATGTCATCACCGTTAGTCAGTCCATCGCCGACCAGTACAAGCAGGAGTACGGCAAGGAGGTGGCTGTGGTGCGCAATATTCCGCGTCGTGAGAACTTCCCCGTGACCGAGACCCGTGCGTCGTTGCACCTGCCTGAGGATAAGAAAATTGCAGTGCTACAGGGCACAGGACTGCATCGCGACCGTGGCGTGGAGGAACTGATAGAGGCGATGCCGCTGACAAACAACCTGCTGCTGCTCATTGTGGGCTCAGGTGCCGTGATTCCGCAAATGAAAGAGCGCGTCAAAGAGTTGCACATCGAAGAGAAGGTGATGTTTGTTCCGCGCGTGTCTCCGCAAATGTTGTTCAATTACACCTATTTGGCCGACATTGGCGTGTCGCTCGACAAAGACGCAAGTCCCAATCATCACTTCAGCCTGCCCAACAAGATTTTTGAATACATGAAGGCGGGTACACCGTTGCTCTCGACCGACTTGCCCGAGCGAAAACGGATAATTGAGCAATATAATACGGGTCTGATTGTTAATGATTTAAAGCCAGCTACTTTAGCCGACGCTTTAAATAGGATGATGACCGACGAAGAGGCTTACCGTACATGGAAGGAGGGGTGTGCCGCCGCCGCCCGCGACCTCTGTTGGGAGAACGAAGAAAAGGTGCTCGAGAAGATTTATCTTTCGTTGTAAGTCTGTTATTTCTTGTAATCTTTGCGTAACAAACTGTAGATGACCACATCCTTGAATTGTCCTTGGTGGAAATAGTGGTCTTTGAGGCGTCCTTCTTCGGTGAAGCCTAATTTTGCTAACACTCTGATTATGCCTTCGTTATCGGGAAAGATGTCGCTGGTGATTTTGTTCAGATTCAGCGTGTAAAAGCCGTACTCGATAAGCATTTTCGAGGCTTCGTATGCCAAGCCCAAACCCTGATATTGTTTGGGTATGCGCAGTGTTTTCCATGTGGCGCGCTGATGCCGCCAGTTGATGTCGTACAAGCCTACAGCACCAAGCAGTACGGGCTTTTCACCTTCCTTCTCTTTGTAGAATATGGAAAGCGCCACATCACCGTTTTGGCAGATCTTTTCGTACCACTTTTGCTGGTTGTACGAAGATATAGGGTTGTGGATGATATAGTCGGTCAGATCGGCATCCCAACGCTGCTCCATCAAATAGGGCAGGTCTTCCGGTTCAATGGGTTTTAAAATTAGGCGGTCGCTTTCTAAGATTCGCATAATGTGTTGAATTGTTTATTGTTGAATTGTTGAAGTGAAAAGTGAGGAGTGAAGGATGAAAGTTGAGAATTGTTGATTGTTGATTGTTGAAGTGTTGTAGAAGAGACGCACGGCCGTGCGTCTGTACTTTATTTTTTCTGTTTTTGAATTTTGAATTCTGAATTTGTTTTCAGTTCTTCGTGACGGCAGTTCCGCCTAGTCTAAATTCTATACCTAATTGCAGTTGCAGGTCGAAATAGCCCTTCTTGAACACGGGTTCGACGTTCGGGCGGTCCACCTTATAATGCAGTGGGATAAGGTAGGCGGGGATGACATGGATGCCAATGCGGAAAAAGTCTCGCTGCCCCAGTTTGATCTGGAAACTGCCCACAGGACCGATACTGAGCATGTCGCCACGGTGGGTTTCAATGTAGTAGCCGCTCGTGTCACTGTTGAACGAGTCGATCTCTTTGACGCTGTTATAGGCAATGTCGCCACCCAAACGGAGGACGAAATGCGGATTCTTGAAATTAAAGACATACAATGCCGACAGGCCCACCTTGTGGCGCGCATATTGCAAGCGGCTGCCATAGACCACCTTGGCGGTTTTGTATTGGCTGTAGTCGTAATTGATTTGGAAATCCACGTTCTTCACCCATTCATCGACGATGAACGAGCCGCCGCCGCCCCACGAGCGGTTGGCCAGGTTGTAATTGCCGAAATCCTTGCTGACATGGGCTTCAATGCGTTGGGCATATAGGTGTCCCGTGCCAAAAAGTATCAGAAGAAACAGCAGGATGCCGTTTCTTCTGATGGTATTAACAAGTTGAAAATAAGTTTTCTTGTCGTTTTTCATTGATTATCCTTTGTAAAAGGGCATTTTCACTACGACAGCCTTCACCAGCTTTTCGCGAATCTTGATGTAGATTTCGGTGCCGATCTTGGCGTGTTCGATGTTAACCCATGCGGTACCTATCGACTTGTTGATGGAGGGACCGAAGGTGCCGGAGCGTACAATGCCGATGTGGTTGCCTTCAGCATCGCAAACTTCATATTCCAAACGAGGAATACCACGGTCAATCATTTCAAAACCAACGAGTTTGCGTTTCAGACCGTCGGCTTTCAGTTTGAGCATGTAATCCTTGTCGATGAAATCCTTTTGGTCGTTGAATTTGGTAATCCAACCCAAGCCGGCTTCCACGGGGCAGATAGTGTCGTCAATCTCGTGGCCGTAGAGGCAGAAGCCCATTTCGAGACGCAGGGTGTCGCGGGCGCCGAGGCCGATGGGTTTGATATCGAATTCTTTGCCTGCTTCAAAAACGGCGTCCCAAATCTTGTGGGCATCTTCATTCTTGAAATAGATTTCGCAACCACCTGAACCAGTGTAACCTGTGGTTGAGAAGATAACATTAGGCACACCAGCGAAGGTGATGGTCTTGGTGGTGTAGTATTCCATATCTTCAACCGAAGCGTCGGTCAGTTTTTGCATAGCTTTGAGAGCTAAGGGACCTTGAACTGCCAATTGTGAAATCTGGTCGGAGATGTTGGCGATGTCGGCGCCGAACTTCTCGTTCTGCTTGCTAACCCAAGCCCAGTCTTTGTCGATATTGGCGGCGTTCACTACCAGCAGGTAGTCTTCCTCGCCCAGTTCGTAAACCAGGAGGTCGTCAACGATGCCGCCCTTGCCATTGGGGAAGCATGAGTATTGTACTTTGCCAGGATAGAGGGCTGCTACATCGTTCGAGGTGATGTATTGCAGGAGTGCTAACGCTTTGGGACCTTTAACGGTGAATTCGCCCATGTGCGAAACGTCGAAAACGCCGACTTTGCTTCTAACGTGCAGGTGTTCAGCGGTAACGCCTTCGTATTGCACAGGCATCCAGAAGCCTGCAAATTCAACCATCTTGGCACCTAATTTCTCGTGTGTTTCTTTGAAAATGGTAGTTTTCATAATCTGTTATAATTTTAATGATGAATATTGCATAAAAGAAAACGCAAAGGTACAAAAAATGTTGAATTCAAGAATGGTTTGTTTGTTGATTTTTTCTCTTTCTACATTCAAAAATTATTGTTACCTTTGCCATTTGGATTTTGGCGACGTGTTTTGTCGCCAATTCGAGTGTTAACCTTCTTTGATATAGAATTATGGATAATTTTATTGTTTCAGCGCGTAAATATCGTCCTTCAACGTTCAGATCGGTAGTAGGGCAGGAAGCCATTACGGCAACATTGAAAAATGCAATTAAAAACCAGCAGGTTGCGCAGGCATTCCTCTTCTGCGGTCCCCGTGGCGTGGGCAAAACCACTTGCGCCCGTATCTTCGCCAAGGCGCTAAACTGCCAGCATCTGACCGCCGACTTTGAGCCGTGCAATGAGTGCGACTCTTGTAAGTCATTCAACGAATCTTCTTCGTTCAATGTGTATGAGCTGGACGCCGCCTCTAACAACTCGGTGGATGATATCCGTGCGCTGGTGGATCAGGTGCGCATTGCGCCGCAAGGCAATGCCAAGTATAAGGTCTATATCATCGACGAGGTTCACATGCTCTCGCAACAGGCCTTCAACGCCTTCCTCAAGACGCTGGAAGAACCGCCTGCATACGCCAAGTTTATCCTCGCAACAACTGAAAAACATAAGATTATTCCTACCATCTTGTCGCGTTGTCAAGTGTATGATTTTAAGCGTATTGGCGATAATGACATCATCAAGCACTTGCAGTATGTGGCTTCGCAGGAACATGTGGAAGCTGATGAAGATGCTCTGCGTATGGTGGCATCCAAAGCCGACGGTGCCCTCCGCGATGCCCTCTCCATTTTCGACCAGCTGGTCAGCTTCACGGGAAGCAAAATCACATACGCCCAGGCCGCCGAGAACCTCAATGTGTTGGATGTTGACAATTACTTCAAGATGACATCCTACCTCTTCAGCGAGGACCAGTCGGCCGCGTTGCTGCTGCTGGACCAGATTCTGACCAAGGGTTTCGATGGCCAGTACTTCATTTCGGGCTTGGCATCCCATTTCCGTAATCTGTTAATGGCTCAAAATCAGCCTACTGTACAGCTGATGCCCGTGTCGGAAAGTGTTAAGCAGAAATTCTTGCAACAGGCCAAAATCTTGAATCCCTCGCTCTTGCTGCGCGCTTTGACCATTGCCAACGACTGCGACTTTAACTATAAGTCTTCCAATAACAAACGCCTGTCTATCGAGGTGGCACTGCTGCAAATCAATGCCAACTTCCGTTACATGCAAAGCAAGGCTGTCAGGCAATCACGGGAGCAGTCAACCAGATAACCGAGCGAGTGCGCCGACCGAGTCGGCCCCCGTCATTTCCCATGAGCGCAAAGAGTCGTCAATCCGCTTTGTTGCGCCCATCAAGAAATCGCCTTCCATCAAGGAGGTGATGGCTGAACCTGTGCCTCAAAAAGAGGAACAGCCTGCTCCCAAAGTAGAAACCAAAGAACAGCCCGCCCCCGAGTCGCCTAAGGCAGAAGTACCCGTAGTGGAACAACCCGCTGCCGAACCCGTTAAGCCTGAGATAAAAGAAGAAAATGTGGAAGTGGAGGATGAAGCTCCCTCCGTGATGGTAGAAACTGCGGAAGATGGTGTTGTGTTTGACGATGATACGGACGATGATGACGACGATGTGTTGGATGTTGACACGGAATCGACAGATCCCATGCCGGAAGCCGCGCCAATCGTTGTAAAAGACGAATACACTCAGCATTGGAATACGATGTTGGACATCGTCTTTGCCGATCACCCGTCTGTACAGTCGCCCTTGCGTGACATGCCCCCTGAAATTGTGGATAATGTGATGAAAATCAAGGTGAGCGGCGCCATCCAGCGAAGAACTCTGGAAATGAAACGACGCGATATGCTGGAGTATTTCCGCAACAACTATCGCGAGGATATAGATGACATTGAAGTGACGGTGGATGAGAAGGTGGAGACCAAGAAGGTGATTTATGGCAATGAGGATAAACTGAAATACCAGTTGCAGCAAAATCAAGCGCTGGAGTCATTTATGACCTCTTTGGACTTGAAACTATTATAATTGAAATATAAACCATTTATTTGATACATAATAATATACGATAATGACAGCTTACGTTCCCGATGAGGAATTGGAAAGGAAAACCATACTTCGCAAGTACAAAGAGATAGTCTCTTATTTGTACGAGAAAACCAGCAAAGAGCAGCGCCACTTAATTCGTAAGGCCTTCTTGCTGGCAGTGAACGCCCACAAAGACATGCGCCGTCGCAGCGGTGAACCCTACATCTACCACCCACTGGAGGTGGCTCGTATTGTGTCGCAGGAAATTAACCTCGGCACCACCTCGGTGGTTTGTGCCCTGTTGCACGATGTGGTGGAAGATACCGACTATACGCTGGATGACATACGCGACATGTTCGGCGACAAAGTGGCCAAAATCATCGACGGCCTGACCAAAATTGATGATATTGTGATGAATGACGAGGATGTGTCGGTGCAGGCCGAGAACTTCCGTAAGATTTTCCTCTCCATGGTCGATGACGTGCGCATCATCCTGATTAAACTGGCTGACAGACTGCATAATATGCGCACCCTCGACTCCATGCCGCAGGAGAAACAATTCAAGATTGCTTCCGAAACGACCTATTTCTATGCGCCCATAGCTCACCGCTTGGGTTTGTATGCCATCAAGAGCGAGTTGGAAGACTATGCCATGCAGTACACCGACCCTATGGCGTATAAGTTGATTAACGACAAGATTGCCAGTACAGCCGAAGAACGTCAGAAACTGATTGACGATTTCTTGAAGCCGATTTTACAAAAACTCGACGAGGAAGGTATCAAGGTGGAAGTGTCAAGTCGCACAAAATCAATCTATTCCATCTATCAAAAGATGATTAAGAAGAAGGTTGATTTTGATGATATCTACGATGTCTTTGCCGTGCGCTTTGTCTTCGATAGCGATATCAAGGATGAAATGCGCATCTGTTGGGCCATCTATACCATCGTCACGGGTCTGTATAAGACGAATGCTTCGCGTGAGCGAAACTTCCTTATTAACCCGAAACCTAATGGTTATCAGTCGCTTCATGTGACTGCCATGAGCAACAGCGGTCGCTGGATTGAGGTGCAGATTCGTTCAAAGCGCATGGATGAGATTGCTGAGAAGGGTTTTGCCGCCCATTACAAATATAAGGAAGAGAACCGTACGCCGAAAGAGTACGACAACAGGGTGGAAGAGTGGCTGATGAAGATTCGCGATGTGCTGAAGAGCGAAGAGACCAACGCCTTGGACTTCCTGAACGAGATCAAGCTCAACCTTGACTTGAAGGAGGTGATTGTCTTTACGCCCAAAGGCGATATGAAAGTGCTGGTGGCCGGCGCCACTGTGCTCGACCTGGCCTACGACCTTCACACCGAATTGGGCAATCAGTGCATCGGTGCCAAGGTGAACTATAACATTGTGCCCGCCAACTATGTGCTCCGCAATGGCGACCAGGTGGAGATCATCACCTCCAAACGTCAGTCGCCCAAGGCAGAGTGGATGGAGTTTGTGAAGACTTCGCGTGCCAAGGAGTGCATCAAAGAGGCTATTCGTGAGGAACAGAAGAAATATACCGACGACGGTATGAAGATTTTGCAGCAATATTTTGATGAGTTGCATATCGAGTTCAACAAACAGAATATCGCCCGTGTGCAGTCAGCTACCGAAATACGCTCTGCTGTAGAGTTTTGGAGCTTTGTGGCAAGCGGCAAGTTGACCAAGAAGAAAATCGCCAAGATCCTCTCCAACGACAAGCAGACCGATTTGGAGATGTTCCAGCAGAAAGTTGTCGAGGAGCAAGCGGGCAAGTCGTTGGACCAGTTGATTAACGAAGAGCTGGAGATGAACCCCGAGGTGCTCATGTTGGATGAGGCGTCGGAGAAGATTCAGCATATTGAGATTGCCGACTGCTGCAAGCCGATTCCCGGCGACCAGGTGGTGGGCCTCCAATTGTCGAAAGACACCATGATTGTTCACCGCACCAACTGCCCCTTGGCGATTGCGGAGATGTCGAAGCACGGCAATCGTATCGTCAAGGCCAAGTGGCGCAAGGAGCAGAATATCGCCTTCTTGTCGGGTATCAAGTTCGAGGGCTTCGATAAGAAAGGTCTGCTGAAGGAGATTGTTGATGTTGTTTCATCGCAAATGGACTTGAATATGAGAGCATTACACATGGAAGCGAAAGATAACATCTTCCGCGGTACCATCATGCTCTATATTGGTAGTGTAAAAGCGTTGGAGACGATGATTGAGAAACTTTCGCAGATAGATAACATTACATCCGTTTCACGAATTGGTTTCTAAAGGAAGAAGGAGGATTCTGATGAAATTTTTGAAAAATATTATATGCTTGATAATCTGTTGTTTGGCGTTTTCTGCTCCGGCTCAAAATCACAACCAACAGGTCTATTATTTCACCATTGACGAGAATATCGCCAAGCCCGCACAGCGTAAGACGGAAATGGCGGTTAAGAAGGCTACGGAGATGGAGGCCGATTGGCTGTTCCTGCGTCTGAACACCTTTGGTGGCGAACTGAATGCTGCCGATAAGATCCGCACCGCCTTGATGGAAGCGCCTATGCCCGTTATTGTCTTCATCGACAACAATGCGGCGTCGGCTGGAGCATTGATTTCCATTGCATGTGACAGCATCTATATGGCTTCGGGCGCATCTATCGGTGCCGCTTCGGTGGTGGATCAGACGGGCGAGA
>JAEERB010000098.1 GCA_016285615.1 Bacteroidales bacterium | reverse complement strand
TGGTTACCGAACGCGGTCTGTGCTACGGCACCACCGAAAATCCCGACATGACGGCTACCGTTATCAAGGACGGCAAGGCTGAAGTTGGTGAGTTCACCACCGACATTGCCGACCTGACATCAGGCACCACCTATCACTTCCGCGCCTATGCCATCACTCTGATGGGTACTGCTTACGGTAACGACTTGGCAGTGGCTATGCCTACGGCCGAGCTGCCTACGGTAACCACCGATTCAGTTGGTAAAATTGGTGCTGGCGGTGCCACTGTTTACGCCACCATTACCAGCAACGGACATCTGGAAATCATCGAACGCGGTGTTGTTGTTGACACGCTGGAGAATCCTACGGTTGACAGCAAGCTGGCTCTCTCGAATGACAAGACTGACAGCTACGCAACCAATGTTACCGGTTTGAAGAAAGTCACCACCTACTTTGCACGTGCATACGTGAAGAACGCCATGGGCGTTGCTTACGGTGACAATGTAGAGTTCACCACTGCCGAAGGCTTTGCCTGCGGTACGCCTATCCAAGACGTTGAGGGTAACTCTTACAGAACCGTTCAAATCGGTACCCAATGCTGGATGCAGGAGAACTTGAGAGTTAAATCTCTGCCCGATGGCACTCCGCTGATTGAATGGAACAAGACAGATATGAACAATGTTCCTACCAAGAAAATTTATGCTGAAGTTACTCATGAATATATTGGAACTGAAGTTCTCTATCCTTGGTCAACTGCTGCCAACAGTTCTACTGGCCATAAAGATGAGGATGATCCTATCCAAGGTATTTGCCCCGACGGATGGCATTTGCCTTCTTATACTGAATTTGCAACCCTGTTTACCTTTGTTGATCCAGAGTATAACCCTGCATTGGCTACAGCCAATTGGTTTGGCCCCTGCAGAAGTAAAAACAGCTATCCTACCTCTTATAATGATGGTATTGCTTGTTCTTCAACAACAACTTATGACATGGTTACAAGATATAGCAGCAATCAGTTAGGTATTAAGATGGCTTCTAGAGAAGGTCACTGGGTTGCATATAACGGTCCTGGTATTGGTTCACCCACAGCTACTACAGCAAGCAATCTTAATTCGCCAGGTTATGCTTTCGCCAATAATCCTGATGATGAACAATGGCATTGGAATGAATCTAATTTCTGTGCAAAACCTGTTGGTTACATCAACAAGAAGAATTGGACAGGAACAACAGCACAAGATAACTGGTATGATAATGGTACCTTGCAATTGTGGACTTCTGTTTCCTCATCGGCTACTTCTTATCCTAACTGTGTGAAGTTCTCCTGCTACGAAACGGGTATTCCGCACTACACTTGGGGTGATGAAGGAAAAACTTGCTACTCTGTTCGTTGTCTCTGGAACGGCGAAGAAGAGCCCGAAACTCCCGAAGATCCTCAAGAAGAGGAGTGCAGTGCTCACATTGTACTTGATGGTGATGGTTGGAGTTTTGACAACAAAGCCACTGTTTATGTAAATGATGAGATTGTTCACACCCATGCAATGGAAATTCCTTATGATCAAGAAATTACCTTTAATAATTTCAAATTGGAAATCACCAACTTAGATGCAAATGCTACCATGGGTGAAAGATGTCACTTCATCATTGACAATATTAAGGACGTAGAACCCTATATGTCTGAACAACACATGGAAGAATATACTAAGGCTAAATTAATCACCATCACTTACAAGTGCGGTGACGCTAAATTAGAAGTGAAATACGAATAGGAATAATCCCCTATAAATCTTCAACACCGGTGCGGTCACGTGCCGGTGTTTTTTTATGTTTCGCCTTAAGCGAAACATAAAAAAACAGAATTCAGAATTCAAAGAGCAAAATTCAAATATGTAGATGCGCAGCGCGTTACGCATCTACAATTATACATTGTCAATTATAAATTGTACATTGTCAATTGTACATTGTTTCGTATCTTTGTAGCCCGAAATGATATTATATGAAAGCATTTGTTTTTCCAGGGCAAGGGGCGCAGTTTGTAGGTATGGGGCATGACTTGTATAAGGCTTCTCCCAAGGCACGTGCGCGTTTCAAGCAGGCTAATGAGATATTGGGTTTCGACATTGCCCACATCATGTTCGATTCGACTGAAGAGGAGCTGATGCAGACCAAGGTGACACAGCCTGCGGTTTTTCTGCATTCGGTGATTGCGTGCGAGGTGCAGAGCAATGGCGTCAAACCTGCCATGGTGGCAGGCCACTCGTTGGGTGAGTATTCGGCACTGGTGGCCAATGGCACCCTTGAATTTGAGGATGCCCTCCGTCTGGTCTTGTGTCGCGCATTGGCGATGCAGAAAGCCTGTGAGCACAACCCATCGACCATGGCTGTTGTGCTCGGCGTGCCCGATGAGCAGGTGGAAGCTATCTGCCGCACTATTGACGATATTGTTCTTCCCGCCAATTATAACTGCCCGGGCCAGTTGGTCATCTCGGGTACGCTGACAGGCGTCGACAAGGCCATTGCCGCCATGAGAGCCGCCGGTATCAGGAAAATATTGCCCCTGAAAGTGGGTGGCGCCTTCCATTCGCCGCTCATGGCTTCGGCACAGGAAGAACTGGCAGCCGCCATCGAGAAAACGCCCTTCCATAAACCTTTCTGTCCTATCTATCAGAATAAAACATCCTTCCCGTCAACCAATCCGGAGGTGATTAAACAAAACTTGATAGAACAACTTACCTCTCCAGTCATGTGGACACAGTCGGTGCGCAACATGGCCCAAGATGGGGCATACGAATTTTTTGAATTCGGTCCAGGAGAAGTGCTGCAAGGACTGATAAAGAGGATAGTGGAGAGATGAAAGATGAGAGATGAGAACGGAGAGATGAGAGATATAAAACTGAAAGAGATTCCTTCGGTTGCTAACGCAACCTCGGAATGACGATACTAACAATAAATCCATAATTCTATAATTCTTAACACCTTAACTTCTTAGTTTCTTAACTTATTTCACTTCTCACTCCTCACTTCAACAATTAAACAATTAATAATCAACACAAAAGCTTTATGAAGAAATTTTTACTTTTTACCCTGTTGTTTAGTTTTTCATTTTGCTCGTTTGCCGATGAGGGCATGTGGATTCCTTTGTTGCTGAAGAAAAACGAGGCCGACATGCAAAAGAAAGGCTTTAAACTGACAGCCGAAGATGTGTATAGCATCAATCACAGCAGTATGAAAGACGCCGTGGTGCTGTTCGGCGGCGGCTGTACGGGTGAGATTATCTCCTCGGAAGGACTTCTGCTCACCAACCACCACTGCGGCTATTGGGCAATCAATTCAATTAGTACGGTAGAAAACAATTACTTGCATAATGGTTTTTGGGCCAAGAGTAAAGAAGAGGAAATCCCATTGAAAGGTCAAAAAGCCACTTTCCTGATTAGGATGGAAGATGTGACCGCCGCTGTACTGGAAGGTGTGACCGACAAGATGAAAGAGTCTGAACGCCAGGAGATTATACGAAAAAATGTGGCTGCTATCCGCGCTAAAGCGGTGGAAGGCACACATTATGAGGCTGTCATTAAGCCGTTTTTCTATGGAAATCAATACTTTATGTTTATCAACGAAGTGTTCCCCGATATCCGTTTGGTGGGTACTCCGCCCGAAAGCATAGGCAAGTTTGGCGGTGACACCGACAACTGGATGTGGCCCCGCCATACGGGCGACTTCTCCATGTACCGCATCTATGCCGACAAAAACGGCAATCCTGCACCCTATAGTCCCGACAATGTGCCTTATCATCCCAAACGCCACTTCACCATTTCAACCAAGGGCGTGAATGAGAACGACTTTACCATGGTTTTCGGCTATCCGGGTTCTACGCAGCAGTTCTTGATCTCTGACGGTGTGGACATTGTGGCCAAATACCAGAATCCTGTGGCCGTGGATCAAAGGACGACACGCTTGAATATCATGAAGAAATATATGAACATGTCCACCGAGTTGCGTCTTAAATTTTCGGCTCGCTCTAACTCTATCGCCAATGCGTGGAAAAAATGGATTGGTGAAACCAAAGGTATTACCGAGTGTCATGTGGTGGAACGTAAAGTGGCTGAGGAGAAGGAATTTACCAACTGGGTAAATCAGAATGCCGACCGCCAGCAAAAGTATGGCCGTGTGCTGCCTGACATGAAAAGCGAGTATGCGCAAATGAAGAATTATGTCATCATATACACTTATATCAGCGAGACTTTTAAGGCGATAGACGTGTTCAACTACATGGACAATTTTGCTTCCATCGTAGAGAAATCGAAGTTGAAAGAGACTACCAATGAAAGTCTGGCCGCCGAGAGAGAGGCTTTACTGAAGAAGACGCAGAGCTATTTCAAGGGGGCTTATAAGCCTATGGACAAGGAGATTTTCGCCGCCCTGCTGCACTATTATTTCACGCATATCGACATGTCGCTCATTGCTCCAGAACTACAACGTTATGCTGTTTGTTCGAAGGCCGATTTTGAGAAGATGGCCAACCATCTGTTCGATGAAACCGTCTTCGCCAGCGAAGCGCAGATGACGCAGTTCATCACCAACGGCACCAAGAAGGATTTCGCAAAGTTGGAAAAACTGGAAGCCTTCAGAATGTATCAGGCCGCCTTTAAACAGTATGATGAGAATATCAAAAGATATGCCGCTTCGATGTACAAAATCAACGATTTGTACCGCGTCTATGTGAAGGCGCTGATGGAGAAGGATGCCGACAAGACTTTCTATCCTGACGCTAACCTGACGCTGCGTGTCACCTACGGCAATATCAAGGGTTTCTCGCCAGCCGACGGTATCGAATACCAATGCTACACCACGCTGGACGGTGTGATGCAGAAGGAGAATCCCGATATATTTGACTACAAGGTACATCCGCGTTTGAAGGAGCTTTACGAAAAGAAGGATTACGGGCGCTATGCCAACAGCAAGGGCGAGCTGCCCGTGTGCTTTGTCGCCACCAACCACACCACAGGCGGCAACTCGGGTAGTCCCGTCATCGATGCCAACGGCCGTCTGATTGGTGTTAATTTCGACCGCGTGTGGGAAGGTACCATGAGCGACATCAACTACGATGTGGACCGATGCCGAAATATCAGTTTGGATATCAGATATTTCCTTTTTATAGTAGATAAGTTCGCCGGAGCACAGAACCTGATAAATGAGATGACGCTGGAATAATAACCACTGCGTGTATGTTGTTTTAACTTATTGACCATGATTAGTTTTGACAATATAAACAAGTTTGACCGAAGATATGATTTGTACAACCATTACCTTCGATTTACTCATAACTACTTTTATTATAAGAAGTTTTATGTTGTAGGAAGGGAAAATATCCCTCCTCGGGGAGTGCCCACCTTTGTCATTTCCAACCATCAGAATGCTTTGATGGATGCATTGGCTATTCTTTATCTGTTTGATGACAATCGTCAGCCGGTGTTCATCGCCCGTGGTGACATTTTTAAACGTGATTTCATCGCCCGCATCTTGCGTTTCCTGAAAATTATGCCCACTTTCCGCACACGCGATGGCAATCGCAGTGACATCCGCAGCAACCACGACACCTTCGACTTGGCAGGCAGGATTCTGGGTGAAGGAGGTACGTTGGCCATGTTTCCCGAAGCGGGGCATCAGCATGGGCGCTACCTTTCATCCTTCAAGAAGGGCTATCCTCGAATCGCTTTTCGTGCCGAGGAGATGGCCGACTTCAAACTCGGCTTGCAGATATTGCCGCTCAACATCCACTATAGCGACTATTTCAACTTCCGTAGCAAGCTATTAGTTACGGTGGGCAAGCCTTTCCAGATTGACGAAGAGTTGCTGGAGCTTTACCGCCATGAACCCAACAAAGCCTATTTGGAGTTGAATGAAAAGTCGCGCGCCATTATCAAAGAGATGACGCTCGACATTGAGGATCCCGAATTTTACGACGAGTACGACCAGTTGCGTTTGATGCTCGACAAGCCGATGGCCACGCTGCATCGCAAGAAAGTGGATTATCTGCCCGACCTGTTTCAGGAGGACAAGAAAATCATTGACAATCTGGATAAAATGCGTGCCGAGCAGCCCGATAAGTTTACCACCCTGATGGACAAGACGACGGAATACATCAAGGGTTTGCGTCAACTCAAACTGCGCGATTGGATCATCAATAAGAAATTCACGGTGATGACGCTCGTTCTCAAGGCGTTTCTGCTGCTGTTGACCTTGCCTGTCTTTCTGTTTGGCTTCATCAACAATATCTTGCCTTTCCAGTTTTCTAAATTGTTGAAAATGAGAGTTCAGGACAAGCAGTTCTACTCCTCGCTCAACTATGCTTCAGGCGTATTAGTGGCCTTCCCGCTCATGTATATCATTTTGTTGGCGGTAGTGTGGGGCATCACCGGCCATTTCTGGATGGGATTGATTTATGTGTTGCTGTCATTAGCCACACTGTTCTACTTCTATGCCTATAAAATCTATTGCATAAAATTCTGGGCATCATGTCGTTATATGCATTTCCATAATACCAAAAATGCCGCACTGACGCGTCTGCGTGAATTGAAAAAGCAGATTATGGAAATCTATATGGATTTTTGTGGGGACGGGAAATAAAATTATTCCCCCTTACACAATTGTTGTATTACCTGCGGGTACAATTTGTGCTCCAACGCATGAATTTGGGTTTCAATTTCGTCGAGGGTTTCGTTGCCTTTGGCGGTGAAACACGATTGGGCAATGATTTTACCCGTATCCATGCCGGCATCCACATAATGGATGGTGATGCCGAATACCTTGACGCCGTAATTGTAGGCTTGGTCGATGGCGTGCTTGCCTGGAAAGGCTGGCAGCAGGGCGGGGTGTATGTTGATAATGTGGTTGGGGTAGGCGTTGAGTAACACTTCGCCAATGAGGCGCATATAGCCGGCAAGCACAATCAATTCCACACCACGCTGGTGCAGTTGGGCCACAATCTCGGTCTCGAAGGCGGCTTTGGAAGGATAGCTTTTGGGGTTGAAGGCGAAGACATCCACATGGTGGTTGTGTGCCCGCTCCACAGCGTAGCAGTCGGCGTGGTCGGTGACCAGCAAGGCGATTTCGGCCTCTATCTGTCCGCTTTCGGTGGCGGCGGCAATTACCTCAAAATTAGAGCCGAAGCCGCTGGCGAAAACCGCTATCTTTTTCATACAAAATTATTTAAGAATAATTTCCACACCTTCTTTATCGGTAACGCTACCGATTTCGAAAGCTTTTTCACCCGATTTGGCCAGTCGCTCGATGACGGCATCCTTATCTTTTGCATCCACCATCAGTATCATGCCGATACCCATGTTGAAGATGTTGAACATCTCGCGATGCGGGATGCGGCCGTGTTTTTCGAGGAAATCGAAAATGGGCGGTTTTTCCCATTTCTTTTCATCTACGGTCACGCCTTGGCCTTTTTGCAGGGCGCGAGGAATATTCTCGTCGAAGCCGCCGCCAGTGATGTGGCAGATGGCGTGTACGTCAATGTTGCGAATAACATCCAGTACGGGTCTTACATACAGCTTGGTAGGGGTGAGCAGCACATCGCCGAGTTTGCCGCTCAGTTCTTCGTGATACTGTTGCAGGTCGAGTTGGCAGTCTTTGAGGACGATTTTGCGCACCAGCGAGAAGCCGTTGGAGTGCACGCCCGACGATTGGATGCCGATGAGTGTGTCGCCCACTTTCACTTTGCTGCCGTCAATCAATTTTGATTTCTCGACCACGCCCACGGTGAAGCCGGCGATGTCGTATTCGTCTTCATCATACATGTCGGGCATTTCGGCTGTTTCGCCGCCGATGAGGGCGCAGTTGCTGATGACGCAGCCGTCGGCTACGCCTTTCACAATCTGCTCAATCTTGGCTGGGTGGTTCTTGCCCACAGCGATGTAATCGAGGAAAAACAGCGGTTCGGCGCCTTGTGCCAGTACGTCGTTCACACACATGGCCACTACATCCTGACCGATGGTGTCGTGCTTGTCCATGAGGAAAGCGATTTTCAGTTTGGTGCCCACACCGTCGGTACCGCTCACGAGCACGGGTTCCTTGTAGTTCAGTTTGGTGAGGTCGAACATGCCGCCGAAGCTGCCGATGTTGCCCATCATGCCTGGCCTTTCGGTGGCGGCGATGTGTTTCTTGATGCGTCTAACTGATTCGTAGCCTGCCTCGAGGCTAACGCCTGCTTTTTCGTATGATTGTGCCATAGCTGTTTTGTTTATTGGAGATGCAAAAATAACTCATTTTTTCGTATCTTCAAAACTCATGAAAAAGAAATATCCTCGCTCTTTTTACCGATTGTCTCGTAATATTTTGTAATATTGCAAACTTGTTTTTTATTAAAGGAGATATTATGAATTCGAATCAAAATGTAGAAAACGCAATCCAGCGTCCAGAGACCAGATCCAAGAAATTCTGGCGCGTGGTGCTCGGTTCAATGGTGGGCTTTATCCTTGCTAACATGATAATTGGCCTATTTTCCGTCTTTTTTATGATAGCCATGATTGCCGGCGCATCGACTGGCAGTGCACCTGTGGTGGAAAATGGAAGCGTGCTTAAAATTGATTTGCAGAATCCTATCGTGGAGCGTGCCGAAGACAATCCTTTCGAGAATATGGACTTTGGTTCCTATTATTCCACTGCCTCCACTGGCTTGGATGATATTCTGAACAGCCTGAAGGCGGCCGCTGATGACAACCGCATTAAAGGTATCTACCTCAACCTGAAATCGGTTTCGGCCAATCCCGCCACGCTGACCGCCATCCGCGACGCGCTGAAAGCCTTCAAGGAGTCGGACAAGTTTATCTACGCCTATAGCGAAACTTACAGTCAGAGTGCCTA
>JAEERB010000007.1 GCA_016285615.1 Bacteroidales bacterium | reverse complement strand
TGCATCTCCACGACCTTCACGGTCTCACCGAAAATGTTCTTTCTGCCGCCTGCACTCCACTCGTCGATGTATTCTGCCATCGGAGATGAGGGGGTGATAGGATAAATGGCGGCTACTTCGCTAAACATGTAGGCAACATGTGCTGCAGCGCAGTTACCGTCGCATGTCATAAATTTTTTGTCTGCCATAAAATATTGATTTTTAATAGGTTGATTTAAGTATAGTCTATTTGTATCAAGAATGCAAATGTATGCAATTTTTTTGAAAAAAATATTGATTGTGCCCTTATTTTCTTTTCTTTTTGCTTCTTAATGCTTTCTTCTCTTCTGTGGCAAGACGTCGGGCAACTTTTTTTACATCTTCTTCTGCAGGAAGATTTTCTGGAACGATACCTCGTTGAATAAGCATTTGGCGTACAGCGGTATTGTTTTCAATATGTTCTTGTGTGATTGATTTTTCGCCGTGAAGGTCTTTTGATTGAACATTTACGCTAGTCATTTCGGATGCAAAGTCCTTTGCTTTAATGCTTATGGTTGGCAGAAAGTCAGCTAATGGACGGCTGTCAGGCACTCCCATTTTGCGTTTGAGCATAGCCGTTCCCATAAGGAAGAGCGCTTGGTCTCCTTTAGAACGAATAATGGCAAAACTTTGTTCCCCTACACCACGTTCATAAAGTATTCCAGATAATCGTTTCTCGGTCTCCTGTAATTTGGTGCGGGCTTTAACCCTTTCTACATCCCGCAGTCGCTTTTCTATTACTTCTGCACGTCGGGTTTGTACAGCAAAGTATGTCTGTGCAAAAGCAACCTGCGGCTTACGAGGGTCGCCGTTTTGTGCTATAAGGTAGCAGGCGTAGCGTGTTAGCATGACATCATCTACTTCACGTTCAGCACCTTTGGCAAGATTTATCATTTTGCTGACGTCAGCAAAATGATCGGTTAACGATTGTCCGGCGTTTTGGCAAGAGGATTTTGCCTTGTCAATCACATTGACAAAATTTCGCCATTGTGTATAACCAAGTAATGGACATAATTCTCGTGCACTCCAACACTCCACCTGGTTAATCTCACAAGCAACCTGTTCGAACTGAACGAACATCTGTTTTATTTCGTCACTCTTCATAATATATTGCATTAAGGTTAATGATAATGATTAACAAAATGCAATATTACAAAAAAATTAAATAAAAAACAGATAAGTAATAAGACCATTCTATCAATGAACTTACTACACAGACAGAGACATCAGCAAAATGGTTCGTCCCTACACATTAAACCTAATATGCAGGATGTCGCCGTCGTGCACTTCGTAGTTCTTGCCTTCGACGGAGAGCTTGCCGGCCTCTTTGCACTTGAGCTCCGAACCCAAAGCCACGAGGTCGTCGTACTTGATGACTTCGGCGCGGATGAAGCCGCGTTCGAGGTCGCTGTGGATGACACCCGCAGCCTGCGGCGCCAGCATGCCCTTGGTGATGGTCCATGCTCTGTTTTCCTTACCACCGACGGTGAAGAACGATATGAGGTTCAGTAACTTATATGCCGCGCGAATTACTTTGTTGACGCCAGGCTCGCTAAGGCCAACGTCGGCCAGGAAGGCCATACGGTCCTCTTCATTGTCCAACTCGGCAATCTCCGACTCGATCTTGCCGGCAATAATCAGCATCTCGGCATCTTTGTCCTTGAGGTACTCTTTCACTTGCTCCACGTAGGCGTTGCCATTCACGGCATCATCGTCGTTCACGTTGCAGACAAACATCACGGGCTTGGCGGTAAGCAGCATCATGTCGGCAACTACAGCCTGCTCATCGGGTGTGACCTCCAGCGTGCGTACGTTCTGGAAATCTTCCAAATGGGCTTTGTATTTCTGCAAAACGGCCAGGTCATGTTTGGCGTTCTTGTCGCCCACCTTGGCGGCCTTTTCCACTTTCTGTATTTTGCGGTCTATCTGCTCCAAGTCCTTGATTTGCAGCTCGAAATCCACAATCTCAATGTCGCGCACGGGGTCGATGGAGCCCTCCACGTGCGGCAGGTTGGGGTTGTCGAAACAGCGCAGCACGTGTATCAGCGCGTCGCAGAGGCGCACGTCAGCCAAGAAGCTGTTGCCGATGCCTTCGCCCTGGCTGGCACCCTTGGCCAAACCGGGAATGTCAACCACATCCAACGTGGCGTACACCAGCTTGTCGGCCTGGATGAAACTGTTGATCTTGGTGAGCCGCTCGTCGGGCACGGGACAAACGCCGATGTTCGACTTGTTGGTGCTGTAAGCAAAGTCGGTGATGGCGGCCTTGGTGTTAGATATGCAATTAAACATGGTGGTCTTTCCTGAGTTGGTAAGACCGATAATGCCACATTTCAAACTCATTTTCTCTCTTTTTTAAAATCCTAAAACTATGTCAACTACACCCTTGACTTCGGGAAGGTATTGCTTGAGGGTGGCTTCAATGCCGCTCTTCAAGGTCATCTTAGCGTGAGGACAGGTGCCGCAAGCGCCTTGCAGTTTCACCTTGACGATGTTGTCGGGGGTCAGTTCGATGAATTCCACGTCGCCGCCGTCCTGCTGCAGGTAGGGGCGTATTTGGGTGATGATAGATCTTACTTTCTGTTCTAAAGAGGGATTTTCCATAGTGTATCCGTTTTATTTGTTTTCGCAAAAATAATCAAAAATAGACTTCGCCATGCGTTACTCTTCGCTTTTTTTGAAGACGATGCGGCGGTAGGTGTCGTCCTGCCACTCCACCATCATCTTACGGAACTTGGCATACTGCGATGTTGGAATTCTGTCTTGAGTGATAGTGAGTTGACGACGGATAGTGACACTGCCGTTCGGGTTGACATCGATGCGGATGTCCATCGTGCCGAAAGGTTGTGTCTCGCTGAGGTGTGCCGACTTGTTGACGATGCGGCAGCCCTCGGGCGCATAGACGGTCAGCTCGTATAGCAGGGCGGTAGGCGTGCAGGCAAGAGGCTCCTGGCGACTGGCGGTCAGGCGGTTGGCCGAGACCACTGCGCTGAGGTTGTCTTCGGGCAGCATCATCGAAAAATAGTTGCCGCCGATCTCCTTTTTGCTGAATCCTTGCACCTTGTAGTCAATGTGCCAGCCAGCGCGGTTTTTCAGGGGTTGTATGATGTCAGCTTCCACCTTAATGTTTTTAATAAACTTGTTGAAAGAAGCTTTGTTGTCAGTTTTGAGCAGGTCGAAGGCGGGCAGGTTGTTGTGGCAGATGGTGGCCGACAAGTTGCCTTCGGCGGTGCCGTCCTCTTTGAGCGTTATCACGCCGCCAAGGGTGGTGTGGTCTTGTCGCTCTTCAAATAGCACTTCAAGGTTGTTATCTTCTTTTAACAGAAATAGTTGCTCTTCTGGATGCAGGCTGGTGAGCGAAGCCTGGTTTTTGGTGATGGGCGAGAGGATGAGGGGACTGTTGGTCAGCGGGTCGCGGGTCCAGACGGCCCAGCGGCTGATGGCTGCCACGGCCACATCCTTGAGGTTGGCGGGCAACATGACGCCCACGCGCGCATCGTAGCCGGCCCGTTGTAGCATGGCAGCCAGCAGGGCGGCCTTTTCGGGCTCGTTGCCACAGTTGCTGGTCCATACGGTTCGGGCATCCGCAATGTTGTAGCCGTTGTGTTTGAACGACAATGCGTTATAGTGCACATTGTCGACCACCCAATCGCGGATGGCCAGGATGTTGTTCACATACTCTTTGTCGGGCGAGGTGATTTGCGACAGCACCAGGTCGCACTCGGGCAACTCCGTACGGGTAAGAGTAGGTTGCTTTAGGATGGCTTCCAGCATCTCTTCGTTGTCGGCGCTATAGAATTTTATGTTGGGATATAATTCTACGGCAGCTGGCAAAGAAGGTTCTGCCGAGGTTTGGCGCAATGAGGAAAAGGTTGCGGTCACCGTCTCGTAACCGTCTTTATACGTATGGGTCGAGTTATCAGGTCCTTGATAAAAACCCTTGAAAAGATATTTTTTCTCCTTGGGAAACGTGAAGCTGACATGGTACTGTTCCACGGGCGAACTTTCGGCCAAGACTAATATTTCTGACATATCTTTCAGTAAACCAGCTTTTTGATGGATGGTGTAGTCGAGCACAATGGTGGCTCCGTACTCCAAAGCCGTGTGCGTTACCACCATCTCTTTCACGCCGTTGTAGCGCCCGCAGTCGGTGCAGTTCGAGGGCAGCACCTCGTTGAAGGCGTTGGCGGGCGTGTTCACATGCGAGCCGTCCTTGCGGATGGTGTAGGCATCGTTGATGGTAAGCGACTGATATTCGGGATTATACACGATGAAGGTCTCGCCGTACATCTTGTCGAACGAGCGCTGCGAGTTGAGCTGCAGCTCTTTGCGATAGGTGTAGTCGATGCTGCCGTCGGCATGAAGCGTGTAGCTCTTGTCTATCTTCTTGAAAACGGCATCGTATTTTTTTTGTGCCGTGGTGGTGAGGGCCGAAGATAGCAGAAAAAGAAGGATAAGCAGTCGGTATTTCATACGATAATCTAATTTTAAATAACTAAAATTCAACTTGTTATAATAAATCTAAAGAGAAAGGAGAAATGGTTACAAGTTGAAAAGGCAAATATACGGTACTTTTCAAAATGTGGCGGTGCTAATCCTAAAAAATGTGCTGCTATTTCCTTTCATACGATTTTTTCGTTTATTTTTGCGCCGAGAAAAATGAAACGCATACTTGTCACCTTCCTGTTTTTCGCTTGCTGGCTGCCCGTTTTGGTTGCCCAGAACAATATTTATGCGTATAACTTGGACAGTGTGCAGGCGGTTACCGACAACGAGTTCAAGCAGGGGGTGCTCAGCGATATGGATAAAATGCTGAACCTGTGGTATGTGCGTCGTGAGATAGTGAATTCCAACAGTGTGCTGTCCCATCTTTCCGACTCGGTGCAGGAGGCCTCCAATATGGATTCCTTATATATTATGAGGCTCAAGAAAATCAGCACGGCCATACCGTTAGCATACAACGAGCGGGTGAAGAAGTGGATCAATCTGTATGTCAATGTGCGTAAGCGCTCCTCGTCGGCGCAGTTGGGTTTGGCGCAGTACTATTTTCCGTGGATGCAGGAGATTTTCGACAAGTATGGCCTGCCCGAAGAGCTTGTCTATCTGACCATTATCGAGTCGAGTCTGAACCCGACGGCCGTTTCGCCAGCCGGCGCTACGGGCATCTGGCAGTTTATGTACACCACGGGCAAAATGTACGGTCTGGAGGTCAACACCTTCATCGACGACCGCCGCGACCCCGTGAAAGCCACTGATGCCGCCGCCCGCCACTTGAAGGATTTGTACAATATGTTCAACGACTGGGGATTGGCCATTGCTGCCTACAACTGCGGCGTGGGCAATGTGCGCAAGGCCATCCTGCGCTCGGGAGGCAAAACCACCTATTGGGCCATCAGTCCCTATCTGCCCCGCGAAACGCAAAACTATTTCCCCATCTACATCGCGGCCTACTACATGATGAAGTATCACAATGCTCATGGCATAACGGCGGCCGACATATCCATCCCTTCGGATGTGGATACGGTGATGGTGCAAAAGGAACTGCATTTGGAACAGGTTTCCAAAGTGCTGAATATAAGTATGGAAGAGCTGCAGACACTCAATCCGCAGTACAAGCGCAATGTGGTGCCCGCCTATACGAAGCCCTATCCGCTCAAGTTGCGCAGTCAGGATGTGTTGCGCTACCTCGAGTTGCAGGATTCCATCCACGCTTACCATTACGACGAGTATTTTACCCCGCTCAAGGTGTATGAAAGCCAATTTACGGGCAAGACGTTGGATTTGCAGAGCAAGAAGAAGTACCACACAGTGCGGAACGGCGAGACCTTAAGCCGCATTGCCTCCAAGTATGGCTTGTCGGTGTATGAGTTGAAGAAGATGAACAACCTGAAGAGCAACACGTTGAAAGTGAAGCAACGCTTGTTTGTGGGTTACGAGTATGTGGCGCCCAAAGAGGAGCCTAAGCCTGTGGCTCCAGCCCCGGCTCCGGTTGTGCAGACCGACAGCACAGGAGCTGCCGTTGCACCCGCCCCTGCCATCGAGACGCAGCCCAAGGAGGATATTATTTATATAGTAAAGAAAGGCGACACCTTGTACGGCATTGCCTCCAAATATCACAAGAGTGCCAAGGAGTTGGCCACCTACAACAAAATCAGCAACATGAATGACATTTCGGTAGGGCAGAGGATCAAGATACCGAGGTGATAATCACTTAATTCTTAAAAAAATAAAATTGTGGTGTTGCAAATGAAAAAAGTTGTATTTTTGCAGCCCCTTAAAAATCATTATTAACTTTAAAAGAAAGAGGTATTTTTTATGATTATTGTTCCCGTAAAAGATGGCGAAACCATCGACAGAGCTTTGAAGAAACTGAAAAGAAAATTTGAGAAGACCGGTGTGGTGAAAGAACTGCGTAACCGTCAGAAATTCACCAAACCCAGTGTGATCAAAAGGGAGCAACGATTGAAAGCAATTTACGTTCAGAAATTGCAAAGCCAGGAAGCTGACAACTAACAGCCGACGGCAACCTTTAAGGAAGAGTGGTTCGAAGAAATTCGGACCACTTTTTTTGTTTTGCATGGTCCGCTGTCAAAAATTTCGATTTCTCAATTTTTGGAAATTCCAAAATGCCCATTATCTCTAAAAAAGTGAAATTTTAACCCCCAAAAAACACCCTTTCCCCACACTATTTTTGATAAAAACAACCATTTTTTTCTCTTTTTTGACGCTTTTTTGTAATTTCCTAATAATCAAAAGTAAATTTTATTAACTGAATTTTGTTAATAATAAGTTTTGGAAAATATGGTGCGAAAAAATGAAAAATTCTACATTTGTCATCGTGAAAATAACCCTCAAATTGTTTTCTCAACTAATTGAAAATAAGCGATATAAGTCTTTTAGGTAGATATTGTGGGGCTGAATAGTCTTTATGTCGTTCATATATATTTGAAATTTTAAGCTTTAATACATTGCGTATGAATGGTGAACTTATTTTTAATTTCAACGAGCCCGAAGATTCGGTAAAAGTGGCAAGTCCGAAGACTGTCAAAGGAAACAATTCCGCTATGATGGCTTCTCGAGAGTTAAGCATGGACAAAATCCAGGAGATGTTAACCGTTAGTACGCCCACAGATTATGTTGATACCGTAAAAGAACAAGAGGAAAAGAGCATGATGAAGGAAGAAGAAACAGCCCAACCGGTGACTTACCAGAAGCAAGACATTTTTGAGGATGTGGTTAAGTATTTCGACGGAGATGAATTGGCCGCCGGCGTTTGGATTGACAAGTATGCTTTGAAAAACGAGAAAGGCGAGTTGCTGGAGAAATCGCCCGAGCAGATGCATCGCCGTATGGCCAGAGAGTTTGCCCGCATTGAGCGCAAATATCCCAACCCGATGAGCGAAGAGTTGATATTCTCACTGTTCGACCGCTTCAAATTCATCATCCCGCAAGGTAGCCCCATGGCCGGTATTGGCAACAATTACCAAATCTCGTCGTTGTCGAACTGCTTCGTGATTGGCAACAGCGGCAATTCCGACTCCTACGGCGGCATCATGAAGATGGACGAGGAGCAGGTTCAGCTGATGAAGCGCCGCGGCGGCGTTGGTCACGACTTGTCGCACATCCGTCCCACCGGTAGTTTCGTTAAGAATTGTGCCCACACCTCTACGGGCGTGGTTCCCTTCATGGAAAGATACTCCAACTCGACCCGCGAAGTGGCTCAAGACGGCCGCCGCGGTGCGTTGATGCTCTCTATATCAATTAAACATCCTGATGCAGAAAGATTTATCGATGCCAAGATGACCGAAGGCAAAGTGACTGGCGCCAACGTGTCGGTACGTATCAGCCACGAGTTCATGCAGTGCGTCGTTGATGGCAAGCCGTTCGTACAGCAATATCCTATCGACTCCGACAATCCGAAGTTCAAACAGGAAATCGACGCCCGCGCCTTGTGGAACAAGATTATCCACAACGCCTGGAAATCGGCCGAACCCGGCATCCTTTTCTGGGATACCATTCAACAGGAGGCTATTCCCGATTGCTACGCATCGGAGGGCTTCCGCACCATATCGACCAACCCCTGCGGCGAAATTCCGCTCTGTCCTTACGACAGCTGCCGTCTGATTGCCATGAACCTCTATAGCTACGTTGATAATCCGTTCACCGAAGAGGCTACGTTCAATATGCCGTTATTCAAACAGCATGTTCAATATGCACAACGCCTGATGGACGACATCATCGACCTTGAAATTGAGAAGATTGACAAAATCATCGACAAGGTGAAGAGCGACCCCGAAACGGAAGACGTGAAACGCGTTGAGCTGGAACTCTGGCACAAGATTAAGAAACAGTCGATGAAAGGCCGTCGTACCGGTCTGGGAATCACCGCCGAAGGCGACATGCTGGCCGCGCTCAACATCCGCTACGGCTCCGACCATGGCAACGCCTTCTCGACCGAAGTGCACAAACAGTTGGCCCTCGCCGCTTACCGCTCATCGGTAACCATGGCCAAAGAGAGAGGCGCCTTCCCCGTTTATAGCAGCATTAAGGAAGCCAACAATCCGTTCATCCTTCGTATCAAAGAAGCCGATGAAAAATTATATGAGGATATGATCCGCTACGGCCGCCGCAACATCGCCCTGCTGACGATTGCGCCCACGGGTAGTGTAAGTATCTGTACACAAACAACTTCTGGTATTGAGCCCGCTTTCAACGTGGTTTACAAGAGAAGACGTAAAGTCAACCCCAACGATATGAACAACCGCAAGACCACGCGCGACTCCACCGGCGATTTCTTCGAGGAGTATATGGTCTTCCATCCCAAGTTCATCACCTGGGCTGAGAAGAACGGCTACACCCGCGATGAGCTCAAGGCTATGGATGAGGCTCAGATTCAGACGGTTGTTGAAAAGTCGCCCTATTACAAATCGACCGCTGCCGACACCGACTACATCAAGAAAGTGGAACTGCAGGGTGCGGTACAGAAATGGGTTGACCACTCCATTTCGGTGACCATCAACTTGCCGGCCGACACGACCGAAGAGACGGTTGGTAACCTCTACTTCAAAGCATGGGAAGTGGGCTGCAAGGGTATGACCGTTTACCGCGACGGCTCGCGCGACGGCGTCCTCAACTCAGCCAGCAAGAAGGAAGCTCCCAAGGAAGAGGCAAAACCGCAAAAGAGACCTAAAGTGCTGAAGGCAGAAATCGTTCGTTTCAAGAACAACAACGAAGATTGGGTGGCCTTTATCGGCATGAAGGACGGCAGACCTTACGAAATCTTCACCGGTAAGACCGAAGAAGACCGCTTCCCGATTCCGAAATGGGTGGAAAGAGGCAACATTATCAAGAACCGCAACGAAGACGGCACCAAAGTGTACGACTTCCAATATTTCGACAAGGACGGTTACGAAGTGCTGATGAGAGGCTTGTCACGTTGCTTCAATCCCGAATTCTGGAACTATGCTAAGATGATTTCCGCATTGCTCCGTCACGAAATTCCGTTGTTGAATGTTATCAACATCATCTCTGGCCTCAACTTCCGCGAAGATGCCATCAACTCTTGGAAGAACGGTGTGATCAGGGCCCTGAAGAAATTCATCCAAGACGGTACCAAGCAGAAGGGCGTTGTTTGTCCCAGCTGCGGTCAAGAGAATACCATGGAGTTCAAGGAAGGCTGCTTAACTTGCACCAACTGCTCCTACTCGAAATGCGGTTGATCCGAATTTCCATTAACCTCCAATATATTCGGAAAGAGCTAAGGTTTAATACTTTAGCTCTTTCTTTTCGTAAAAAAGTTAAAAAAAACGCCTTTCCGCCCCAATAGTTATTTTTTTTTGTACCTTTGCAAACTTTTTCTGCAAGCCGTGTGCTTATGTAACAAAAAGTAGCGTTTTTGCGTAAAAAAGGCCGAAAATTTTTTTAATATGAGACAATTAAATATCACGAAACAAGTTACCAATCGTGAGACTGTGTCGTTGGATAAGTATTTGCACGATATTGGTAAAGTTGAATTAATTACTGCTGAAGAGGAAGTTGAGCTGGCGAGAAAAATCAAGAATGGCGACCAGGCCGCATTGGAAAAACTGACCAAATCGAATTTGAGATTTGTGGTTTCTGTAGCTAAGCAGTATCAGAATCAGGGACTTACGCTTCCCGACTTGATTAACGAAGGTAATTTGGGTTTGATTAAGGCAGCCCAAAGATTCGACGAAACTCGTGGTTTTAAGTTCATCTCGTACGCCGTATGGTGGATTCGTCAGTCGATTTTGCAGGCTCTGGCTGAGCAATCGCGTATTGTCCGCTTGCCGTTGAACAAAATCGGTACCATCAATAAGATCAACAAGGCTTACGCACAACTCGAGCAGGAGTTTGAGCGTGAACCGAAGGCCGAAGAAATCGCTAAGTTGCTGGATATCACTGAAGCCGAGGTGAAAGATTCGTTGCGCAACGCTTCCCGTCATCTCTCCATGGATGCATCACTCACCCATGATGATGACAACAACATGTACGATGTGCTCAAGGCTGAAGAGGCTCCCACACCCGACAAAGGTCTGTTGTACGAGTCACTGAAGATGGAAATCAACCGTACCATCTCGACTCTTCCCGAACGCGAAGCCCAAGTTATCAAGCTCTATTTCGGTTTGGACAGCAAGCACCCCATGACGTTGGAAGAGATTGGCGAGAAATTTGATTTGACTCGCGAGCGTGTTCGCCAAATCAAGGAGAAGGCCATCAGACGACTCAAACACAACTCGAAATGTAAGAACCTGAAAGCTTATTTGGGCTAATCTTACACGAGAGTCATGATACGCTTTTATCAGCATAATGAGATAGATTCCATCCAGTGGAACCGCTGTATTGAGCACTCCTCTTTTCCCACTGTTTTTGCTGATTATGATTTACTCAGCCTGGTTTCGCCAGGCTGGTGTGCTTTAATAGAGGGTGATTATGAGGCGGTTATGCCGCTGCCTAGTCGCTGCAAGTGGGGTGTGTCCTATGTGTTTACCCCGTTCTTTATTTCGCGTTTGGGGCTGTTTGCCGCTCCTGCTCCGTCGGCCGAAAAGATGCTTGACTTCGTCAAGGCGTTCCCACAGCACTACCGCCAGTGCGATCTGTGTCTCAATACGGACAATGATGTATCTATGTTGTCATCAGATAGTTATATGATGATGGTGTCGCATGGGTTGGACTTGAATTTTTCATACGAAGCACTGCAGGCCAACTACGCTGAAAATACACGCCGCAATATAAAAGCCGCCGATAAATTTGCATTGTCATTAACAACCGCGGAGATTAGCCAGATAGTGGACCTGTTTGTCCACAATAGGGGAAAACAAGGGGTTGGCTTTAAAAAGGCTGATTATGAGATGCTTGTATCTATGGTAGATTTTTGGAATCAGCGTAATTTGGTGGATTTGATCGGTGTGAAAGATGAAAACGGTAAGTTGATTGCCGGTGCGTGCTTCCTCAAGGACCACCAGCGCCGCTGGTTTCTCTTTTCGGGGCGCGACAATGCCGAAAGTGACAAGCGTGCCATGTTTTATCTCATTGATGAGTACATCAAGCAACATGCGGGCGCCAATCTGATTTTGGATTTCAACGGCTCGATGAATCCCAATGTAGCGCGGTTTTACGCAGGTTTCGGAGCACAACGCTATGAGTTCCCCGTTTTAGACTATACACGTAATTCGTTCTGGGCTCCGCTTATCAGATGTTACCGCCGCTGGCGCTCATAAAAAGACAATTTCTTTGTATCCGCAGGTGAGGAGTGTGCCGTCCTCTTTCCGCAATGTCAGTCGCCCGTAAGGGTCAATGCCCGTGATGGTGGCGGTGATGCGCTCGTTTTGGTATCGGTAGGCGGCAGGTTCGTTAAGACGGTAAAGATGTTGCAGATATTCTGTTTCTAAGACGTCTAATTTTCCTTTTTTCAGTGTTTTATAATATTTCTGACAGGAGGTAACAAGCTCATTTAGAAGATTCTCCACGTCATAATCTTGCCCCGTCATTAGTTTTAGAGAGGTTGGATGTGGAATGTCGGCGCGGAAAGAAGTCTGGTTGATGTTGATGCCGACTCCGGCGATAGAGTGTGCCAGTCGGTTGCCCACCACCGAGTGCTCAATCAGTATGCCAGCGATTTTATTGTGGTCAACGATGATGTCGTTGGGCCATTTGATCAGTGCGGGAACGTATTTTGATATCATATCTCTTACTGCCAGCGCAAAAAATCGGTTGAAGAAGAATTGCTGCGAGGCGTCGATGTCAGGTTCAAAGTAAAAAGAAGCCAGAATGTTTTGTCCCTCGTCGCTATGCCATTGGTTGGTGCCCATACCGCGCCCCGCCGTCTGCTTATGGGTATAGAGCACGGTAAAATCTTGAATTTTAGAACTATCCGTTATTTTTCCTGCGGCCATATCTGCCAAATAGCGGTTGGTCGAGTCGGTAGTTTCAATAAAATGGATGGTGGCATTCAACATGTGGCAAAAATAAGTATCTTTGCAGACTAAAAATACATTTCTGATGAAAAAAATCAAATATTTCCTTTTTGCTCTGGTCGCTTTCTGTTGTGTTTCTTGCTATGATGAGTCGGGCGAATTTGTTGAGCAAATGCAGACTAATGATGAAATTACCCTCGGTTTGCGCGCCTGTTTGAAGACGGCGCTCGATACGGCCAATTCCCATCTTTGCGTTGCCAATGGCTTTTCGGCTTACGACAATGCCAAGTATGCCATCGGCTTGCCCACTTCAGCCGCCGCTATTCGTGATACATTGGCTGCACACGGTGAGTCGGCGCTGATTGACACACTGTTAGCGAAGACCAATCGTGCTGCTGAGTCTGTAGGTTCGGTGATGAAGACCAATTTCTCGGCCACCATTACTACCATGAATTTTAGCAATCCTTCTCAGGTGCTCAAAGGTGCCGATGACGCTGCCACCACCGCTTTGCAACTCAATTATAGTGCCGCTTTGAAATCGGCTGTTGCACAAGGTATTGCTTCGCAACTGATAGCCAAAGGAGCTTTTACTACTTGGTCGCAGGTGCTGACGGCATACGCTAAATATAGTTCCACTCCTGTCAGTGTTGATTTCCAACAACATGTTATCAATCAGATTTTTGATGCCTTTTTTGCTGAAATGAAAGTGGAGGAGGCCAACATCCGTCATAATCCCGACCATCGTGTTTCAGATATCTTGAAAACGACATTTTCCGTTTGGGATTAGAAAAGTTTATTGCCATGAACAAAAATATGCATTTCTTATGGGTGCTCGTTTTGGCACTCATGCTGGTAGGTTGTCACAAGAAGCAGAAAGACCATCAACCTAAGGTGGATGTGAAAGAGGTTGAAACGCTTCAGAAAGAGGTGGATGTCACTATCAACCGCTACGAGTGCGACCTCTTTTCAGATGAGATGAAGTCGTTGGCCGACAAGGTGGCCGAGGAGGCGCGCCAACCGAACTTTGCTCCCCAGAAGGGTATGAGCGATAATATGAAGGCGCTGTCGGATGCTGTGGCCAAACTGCACGATAAATATCCGGAGGAATTGATTCAGGATGGCGTTTGGAATGAGCCGATGATGTTGCTGCAGCTTACCAATTACCTTCGCGATCCCG
Organism: Bacteroidales bacterium; assembly: GCA_016285615.1. The sequence continues at coordinate 23,550 of JAEERB010000007.1, read as the reverse complement.
TCATTAAGGATATCTATCAGAATGCCATAACCATGTATCCTTCCCTGGATGATGTGGAAAAAGAGATTGAGCAGGCCTACGGCTATTTGCTCTATTATTTCCCTGACGAGAAGGTGCTGAACTTCTACTCGGTGGTGCCTGGAATTGACTTGCAGATGCCTTCGGTGTATGCCATCGACGATAATTTGTTCATCCATTTGGATATGTATTTGGGCGAGAATAACAAGCATTATCAGGCTTTTGGTGTTCCGAAGTTCATCTCGCAACGGTGCGACAAGAAATATATCGCCATCGATTGTTTCAAGAAGGCCATCGTGTATAGACATCTGCCTGAAAAGGCTCGTGAGACTTTTTTGGATCACATGATTTATGAAGGTAAGAAACTCTATTTCACTGAATTAATGTTCCCTGAAAAGAGTGAGCAAGATATCATAGGTTATACGCAGGCGAAGTATGAATGGGCTGTGAATTACCAGGGCAATGTGTGGAACTACCTTATTGAGAAGAACTTGCTCTTTTCAAAAGACCATGAGCCGGTGCTCAAAATGATTGAAGAGGCGCCGTTCACGAAGCCGTTTACCAACGAGTCGCCTGGTCGTATGGGGGCTTTCATTGGGTGGAAGATTGTACAGCATTACATGAAGAACAATCCAGAAGTGACATTGCCGCAACTGATGCAGAATACCGACAGTCGCGCCATCATGAATGCATCCAAGTATCAGCCCAACAAATAGTATAAAATTATAAAAAAGTTATCAACAATTAAATAATAATTAAATTTATTTATTATCTTTGTCGTGTTAATTTTAAATATATAAAGATATGTCAGTAAACAAAGTTATTTTAGTGGGTCGTTTAGGTAAGGACCCTGAAGTTCGCGCGCTTGAAAGCGGAGTAAAGAAAGCGTCGTTTTCGATGGCTACCTCTGAGTATTACAAGGACAAGGAGGGGAAAAGAGTGGAACAAACCGAGTGGCACAACATTATTTGTTGGCGGAGGTTGGCCGAGTTTTCGGAGCAGTTTTTAACCAAAGGAAAGCTGATTTACCTGGAGGGCAGATTGAGAACCCGCTCTTGGGATGACAATGGTACCAAAAGGTACACCACGGAAATTGAAGCTACTACTATCACCATGTTAGGAAGCAAAGATGATGGTGAAAAGCCTGTGGCCACCAAGGTTGAGCCGACGGCTCAGGAGACCTATTCCGCACAGGACGTTGCCCCTAACACAATGGCCGACGATCTGCCGTTCTAAGCGACGCCGTAAATCGATGAAAAAAACGGGGAACCGACAGGCTCCCCGTTTTTTTATCATAGGATATCTCTTCGTTCTCCGTTCTCCACTCTTATCTCTATGGTTACGACCTCCTCATCTTGTGGATGTCCGATGAGTCCCACGATTGGAACTTGAGCACATCGTGGATGGTGCGGATGAGGAAGATGAAGATGTCGAGATGCCGATCGGCGAACCATTGGATGGCGTCAACTTCCTGGCGACAGGCGGCGGCGAACTTTGATAGCAGGTCGCAATGATATCGCTCCAGCCACAAGATAGCTACAGGTTCGTTGTCGATGGCGTTGCTCAACACGGCAAATTCCGGATAGCCGTGGGTCAACAGCCAGTCGAGGGCGTCGGTTTTCGAGTTGATAGCAGCAGAAAGCGCCGCTAATTCAGGGAAGCCGTTGTCCATCAGAAAACGGGCAAACTCTTCCTTGCCCTTAATGCTTTCATTGAGGGCAAGCAGAACTTTGACATCATAATCCGACAGACAGTGCATGACTATTTAAGGTAGGCCTTCACATTGTTTTCAATGCGTTCGGCCAAGTTCTCGTGTTCGTGTTTTACAAACTTCTCGCCTGTAATGTTCTCATACAGTTCAATATAGCGGTCGCTGATGCCAGCCACGATCTCTTCGGTCATTTCGGGCACCTTCTGACCGGTCTTGCCTTGGAAACCATTGGCCATCAGCCATTCACGAACAAACTCTTTCGAGAGTTGGCGTTGCGGTTCACCTTTGGCGAAGCGGTCTTCATAACCGTCGGCGTAGAAATAGCGCGATGAGTCGGGCGTGTGAATCTCGTCAATCAAATAGATGGTGTCACCAGCCTTGCCGAACTCGTACTTGGTGTCCACCAGAATCAGGCCTCGTTTGGCCGCGATTTCGGTGCCGCGTTTGAAAAGCTGCATGGTGTATTTCTCGATCACAGCATATTCCTCGGGTGAAACTAAACCGCGCGCCAGGATCTCCTCTTTCGAGATGTCGGCGTCGTGCTCACCTTGCTCGGCCTTGGTGGTCGGCGTGATGATGGGCTCGGGGAAGCGCTGGTTCTCGCGCATGCCCTCGGGCAGTTTGATACCGCAAATTTCACGCACGCCGCTCTTATAGGCGCGCCAGGCGCTGCCGCACAAGTAGCCACGCACAATCATCTCCACGGGATAACCTTGGCAGAGGATGCCGGCCGTCACCATCGGGTCGGGTGTGGCAAGCTTCCAGTTGGGACAAATGTCGGTGGTCGCATCCAAGAATTTGGCGGCTATTTGGTTGAGTATTTGTCCTTTGAAAGGAATGCCCTTGGGTAAAACCACGTCAAAGGCCGAAATACGGTCGGTCGCCACCATGACAAGTTGCTTGTCATCAATGTTATACACGTCTCTTACTTTTCCGTGGTAAACACTTTTCTGTCCGCGGAAGGCGAAATTTGTTGAGGTCAGAGCATTCATTGTTTTTAATTGTAATTTGTGAATTGTGAATTATAAATTGTGCATTGCTTAGTGACCCCGGCGGGATTCAAACCCACGACTTTCAGAACCGGAATCTGACGTTCTATTCAGCTGAACTACGGGGCCGTAAAGAGTTATGTTAAAGTTGTTTTCTTATATTCTACCAAGTCGATTCGTTGTTTCAAAAACTGTACATTTTCGTTGTTGGGATAAATCTTGATGAGGTTTTCATAGATTTTTTTCAACAGTTCCAAATCCTTTGTCTCGTCAAAGAAATTTCGGCGATTATATACCTGATAGAAAGCGGTAATGGCGGCTAGCGAGTTTATATTCTCGTCGATGAACTTCCTAAGATAGCGGGTATGGCAATCTACAGTTTTGAGATAGTACATTTCAATGACCTCACGCAGAGAGTCATTGTTAGGGTTAATGAAGCGTTCGGCGGTTTCGAGGAACCAAGTGGTGTCGATGAACAATTTGAGCTGATGATCCAACTGCTGGATGAGCTCTGCATCATGCCCCCCCGTGATGGTGTAAGTCTTCACCAAACTGTCGGCAGCGGCGTCAATTACCAAGCGTTCGCCAGCGTGTGCCAGCGTAGTGAAGGCGTTGTCGGGATTGAACGAAATGCGGTAGAAGGCGGGCTCGGTTAGCAGTTCTCTCTCTTTATCGTTTTGGGCTTTGACATGCAACGAGAATTTGCCTCTTCTCACTTCGGAGGAGTCCAGCAGGATGACACCATCTACGGTAACTTTGGAGAGGTAGATGTATTTTGGACTTTCATTTCGCAAAGTGCCTTTAAAAGTGATGGTGTTGTTGCGGTTGCAGGAAGCTAACGTTCCAATACAGAGAAGAATAAGAAAGAGTCTAACCATTTTCATGACGCTTTGTTATTTCTTGAGTTGAAGTCCCAGTTCGTCGAGTTGTGCTTGTGAGATTTCCCAAGGAGCGTCCAGCATGACATCGCGACCGGCGTTGTTCTTCGGGAAGGCGATGAAGTCGCGGATTGAGTCGGCGTCGGAGAGTACAGCGCACAAACGGTCGAAACCGAAGGCGATGCCGCCGTGGGGCGGACAACCGTATTGGAAGGCGTTGAGCAGGAAGCCGAACTGGTTGTTGGCCTGCTCTTCGGTGAAACCGAGGGCCTTGAACATACGCTGTTGCAATTTGCGGTCGTGGATACGGATGGAGCCGCCGCCAATTTCGTTGCCGTTGATAACCAGGTCGTAGGCGTTGGCATTGACAGCGCCGGGGTTGGTCTCAAGCATAGCGTCGTGTTCGGGCTTGGGAGCGGTGAAGGGGTGGTGCATAGCGTAGTAGCGTTGAGTCTCTTCATCCCACTCGAGCAAGGGGAAGTCGATGACCCACAACGGCTTGTACTCGCCGGCTTTGCGCAAGCCGAGGCGGTTGCCCATCTCCAGACGCAGTTCGCAGAGCTGCTTTTGGGTCTTCACACGTGGACCAGCCATGATGAGAATCAGGTCGCCAGGCTCGGCTTCGCACTTGGCAGCCACAGCCTTGAGGTCATCCTGGTTGTAGAATTTGTCAACCGATGACTTGAAAGTGCCGTCTTCGTGGCAAAGGATGTAAACCAGTCCCGAAGCACCCACTTGCGGGCGTTTTACGAAGTCGGTAAGTGCATCCAACTGCTTGCGGGTGTAGTTGCCGCAACCTTTGGCGGTAATGCCGACAACGAGTTCTGCCTCGTTGAACACCTTGAAATCGCGGTGTTTCAAGCAGTCGTTCAGTTCGACAAATGTCATGCCGAAGCGTGCATCCGGCTTGTCGGAGCCGTACAGGTTCATGGCCTTTTCGTAAGTCATTCTTTCAAAAGGTCCATATTCTATGTTCTTGACTTTCTTGAAGATATGCTTAATCAGTCCTTCAAAAATCTGAAGGATGTCTTCTTGTTCAACGAATGACATTTCGCAGTCGATTTGCGTGAACTCAGGCTGGCGGTCGGCACGGAGGTCCTCATCGCGGAAGCAGCGCACAATCTGGAAGTAGCGGTCGTAGCCCGACATCATCAGCAGCTGCTTGAAACTCTGCGGTGATTGCGGCAGGGCGTAGAATTGTCCTTGGTTCATACGTGAGGGCACCACAAAGTCGCGGGCACCTTCGGGGGTTGAGCGGATGAGGAAGGGCGTTTCGATTTCCAGAAAACCGAGATTGCTCATATAATTGCGTATCTCAATGCCCAAGCGGTGGCGGAGCAACAGATTGTTCTTCACGGGGTTGCGTCGCAGGTCAAGGTAGCGGTACTTCATGCGCAACTCGTCGCCGCCATCCGACTCGTCTTCGATGGTGAAGGGCGGGGTGAGTGACTCGTTCAGCACATTCACCTTGTCAACGATGATTTCGATGTCACCCGTAGGTATGTTTTTGTTCTTGCTATATCTTTCTTTAACAGTGCCTTCAGCTTGAAGTACCCATTCACGTCCGAAGCTTTGAGCTTGGGCTTGCAAGGCAGCATTGGTTTCACTGTTGAAGGCCAACTGGGTGATGCCGTAGCGGTCTCTCAAATCAATAAAAGTCATTCCGCCTAAATTTCTTATCTTTTGAATCCAACCGCACAGGGTTACCTGTTGGTCGATGTTGGCGGCTGTCAGTTCTCCGCAAGTGTGTGTTCTCAACATAGTTATGCAGTTATTGATATTTTGATTTTTTTGGTTTTATATTGTGCGGAAATGGATCCGCCTCTGTCCAAACTTTGAATGTCGGATGACAACAGGGTGCGAACGAAAACGCCATCGTAAACGCCTTCGGCAATCTCTTGGAATTGCTCGCCCGAAAGCATAATACGGTTGCCTTGCGTCATCAAAGAGATCATATCGTCACCGAGGTATAATTCCACTGTCTCCTCATCGCTCAATGGCTTGCCTGTAAAAGAGATATGGGTAATGTCGGACGATTTGCTGATGTTCAGATGATCAACGCCCAAGTCCAGCTTGTGAAGGGCCACATCATTTCTGAAAACTCGCTCGTTGTTGTTGGTGTATTCGAACATGATATTTTCAATAAACTGTCCGTTAAACGGCAACGAGTAGGTGTATTGCTTTGATTCAGAGTCGAATTTGCCATTCAACTTCTCTCCATTGCAGGTGATGGAACTGGGCTTGCTCAAGCACAGCGAACGACCGGCGGGATTGTTGACCGAAAAGACGGCCGACACGGTAGTGCTTTGTGTGGCGTCATCATAAATAACAGAATACTGGGGAAAGATTATCCGCTGCTCCACGGTATCCGACTTCTCGTATTTGCCTGAGTGGCATGCGGCCAAGCATAACGAGATGCCGATGGAAACAACTAATAATGAGAATGTTCTCTTTAACTTTGTCATTATATGATGAATGAAAAATCAAAAGGCAAAGATACGCTTTTTTTGCTTAATTTTGCGACTTGAATTTTAAACCCTTTTTTATGAAAAAATATTTTGTTGTCGCGCTCATTTTGGCTTTCGTGCTGGGCTTGCATGCACAGGACACGGTCAAGACTTATTGGAGTAACAAAAAACTGCTTTCGGCAGGGGTAAAGGTAAACGATAAGGAAGAGGGGCATTGGATTTTTTATCATAAAAACGGCTTGAAATGGACGGAGGGCAATTACCGCCACGGAGAGCGCGTGGGCCAATGGAAAACTTGGTACGACGACGGTCGCCTGAGTCAGGAAGGCTATATGGACAACGGCTCTTTCAAGAGCTGGTACAAGTCGGGCAGGGTAGAGTCGGAAGGCTCTTTCAAAAACGGCAAGCGCAACGGTGCATGGACATTCTACCACCCCAACGGCAACGTATATAAAAAATGTACTTACCTTAATGATAGTATCGACGGAGCGGTGACCGAGTTTCACGAAAATGGAATGCATTCATTCGAAGGAACTTACATCAATGGAAAACTCAATGGCATGGCCCATTGGTGGGATAAGGAGGGCACTCTGGAGATGGAAGGCAAATCCATCAATGACTTGCAAGATGGCATCTGGGTGTTCTATCATCCCAATGGTAAAGTTGGCAGTCGCGGTAATTTCGTGAACGGCCAGCAGGACGGCCAGTGGACTTACTATTACGAAACCGGTGAGAAGTGGAAACAGGGCAACTACTACAAAGGTGTGCGCACCGGCGAGTGGGTGGCTTGGTACGAAAGCGGCAAGATCCAGCGTCGTGGCAACTTCTGCAAAGGTAAGGAGTGCGGCCTGTGGACCCAGTGGTATGAGAACGGACAGGTGAAGGATGAAGGCTATTTCGACAATGGCGAGATGACCAAGTTGTGGAAAGGCTGGTACGAGAGCGGTGAACACAAATATGAAGCCAATTATGCTCATAATCAGAAGGATGGAAGCTATAAATATTGGAATGAGAATGGTACCAAGAAGATTGTGGGCAACTACTCGGCAGGCCTCAAGAATGGCAAATGGTTCGACTATTCTGATAATGGCAAGCCCGTTGAAAATGGTACTTACAACAAGGACGAAAAGAACGGCAAGTGGTGCTTCTATAACGAACGCGGCGTGAAAATCCGCGAGCAGAACTTTGCCAACGGCGTGGCCGAAGGTCCTTTTGCCGAGTTCTATCCCAATGGCAAGAAACAGATGGTCGGCTGCTACTCCAATCGTTACAGAACGGGTACATGGTCGTATTGGGATGCTACTGGCAAGCTGATTTACAGTGTGGAATTTGTCAATGGCAAGAAGACCAAAGTGTATAAAGATACCGACGAGAATGCCTCTAAACCTTTCTAATTGTTATGACAGTTAAGACGTTTACGTTCAATTTCTTACAAGTTAACACTTACATAGTGTTTGATGAGACTTTGGAGGCTGTTATCATCGACCCGGGTAACTCCAACATGGCAGAAGATGAGCGTCTTTCCTCTTACATTAGCGAGCATAAACTTAGGGTGAAGTACATCATCAATACGCATCCTCATGTTGACCACATATATGGAAATGCGTTCTGTAAGGAGCGTTATCCCGATGCGGAACTGCTGTTACACAAGGAAGGCATGAAAATCTACTCGCAGTCATCGGCCTATTGCATTGCATTTGGTTACGATGCCATCGAAACGCCGATGCCCATGCTGCTTGACGACAGTCGCCCGATCGTGTTTGGCCATCAGCAATTGGAAGTGCTGACCACCCCCGGCCATTGTGATGGCAGCATTTGCCTCTATGATGCCGCTGAGAAGGTCCTCTTCTCCGGCGATGTGCTTTTCGAGGGCAGCATTGGCCGCAGTGACCTTCCCTCGGGCAACCATGCCGTGTTGCAACAGAGCCTTACGCGCCTTTTTGCACTCGACGGACAGACGGTGGTCTATCCTGGCCACGGCCCAGCAACCACTTTGATAAAAGAAAAAACGGATAACCCATTTCTAAGATTTTTACAATAAACTATGAATCAAGACCGCGAAGACGAAGGATACGAAAGAATAGACTTGTACAATGAGGAAAGTCTGAAAAGTTTAGCCGAAAGCTATCATAACATACTCACTGTCATTAAGGAAGACCCTACTCGTGAGGGGTTGATTAAAACTCCATTGCGTGCAGCCAAGTCCATGCAGTACCTCACCCATGGCTACAGCCTCGACCCGAAAGAGATTTTGCGCGGAGCCCTGTTTCACGAGGATTACAAGCAGATTGTCATTGTAAAGGATATTGAGATTTATTCGCTTTGCGAGCACCATCTGTTGCCCTTCTTTGGCAAGGCGCATGTGGGTTATATTCCTAATGGCACCATCGTGGGACTCAGCAAGATACCGCGTGTGGTGGAGGCCTATTCGCGCCGTTTGCAGTTGCAAGAGCGACTGACAACGCAAATCAAGGATTGTTTGCAAGAAGTGCTCAATCCCATAGGCGTGGCCGTCGTTATCGAAGCACAGCACTTGTGCATGTCGATGCGCGGCATCCAGAAACAGAATTCAGTAACCACCACCTCCGAATTTACGGGGGCGTTCCTCAAAAATTCCAACACACGTCAGGAATTTATGCACCTGATAGGCGCACACTTGCACTAACAATTCACAATTAATAATTTATAATTTATTTGAATTATGCATTGTGCATTGTGAATCGTGCATTATTTTAGTAGTCCCTCTTTTCGGGAACGGCTATCCACATAATTAGGTAAAGCAAACCGCCGCCGCCTGCCATCAGAAGGGCTACGAGGAAAGCGATACGAATAATAACGGGATCGATATTGAAATATTCGCCCAAACCGCCGCACACACCAGCAATTCTGCGGTCGGTCATGCTGCGGTACATTTTTTTATAGGAGGGATTTTCTTCCATAGCGTAATGATATTTTCGGCAAAGATAATGTTTTTGTTTAATTGTTGCGATATTTAATTGTTGAAATGTTGAGATGTAGCAGTATTGAAATGCTTGAATATGTTGTTTGTAATTAACAAAATGCTTTCGCAAATCAATAGCGACATTTTTGTATCTTTGCATCTTCTAAAACAAGACAATTATGGCAAATCCACTGAAAAAACGTTATACGGTCACCACGGCGCTTCCGTACGCCAACGGTCCCGTACATATAGGACACTTGGCTGGCGTGTATGTTCCCGCCGACATCTTCGTTCGCTATTTGCGTGCCACTGGCAGAGAGGTCTTCTTCCTCGGCGGTAGCGATGAACACGGCGTGCCCATCACCATCAAAGCCCGCAAGGAGAATACCACCCCGCAGGCTATCGTGGACCGCTACCACGCCATCATCAAGAAGTCGTTTGAGGAACTGGGCATTTCGTTCGACATCTATTCCCGCACCTCAAATCCGACGCATCACGCCACGGCTGCCGACTTTTTCACCAAACTGTACAATGACGGCAAACTCATCGAGAAGACCACGATGCAGTACTACGATGAGGAAGCTAAGCAGTTCTTGGCCGACCGCTACATTACGGGCACGTGTCCCCACTGCAATAACGAAAAGGCCTACGGCGATCAGTGCGAAGCTTGCGGTACCAGCTTGAGCGCCACCGACCTGATCAATCCGCGCTCGGCATTGAGCGGCAATACGCCTGTAATGAAGGAGACCAAACACTGGTATTTGCCTCTGAATGAGTATGAAGGATGGTTGAAAGAGTGGATTCTGAAAGGCCATAAGGACGATTGGAAAACCAATGTGTACGGCCAGTGCAAATCGTGGATTGAGCAAGGCCTGCAACCCCGCGCGGTGACCCGCGACCTGGATTGGGGCGTGAAGGTGCCGCTGAAAGAGGCCGAAGGTAAGGTGCTCTACGTTTGGTTTGACGCGCCCATCGGCTATATCTCCGCCACTAAAGAGTGGTGCGAGGCCAATCATGACAGCAACTGGGAAAAGTGGTGGAAGGACGAAGAGACTGAATTAGTGCATTTTATCGGCAAGGATAACATCGTGTTCCACTGCATCATCTTCCCTTGCATGCTCAAAGCCGAAGGTTCCTACATTTTGCCAGAGAATGTGCCCGCCAACGAGTTCTTGAATCTGGAAGGCGACAAGATTTCCACCTCTCGCAACTGGGCCATTTGGCTCCACGAGTACCTCGAAGAGTTCAAGGGCAAGCAGGATGTGCTGCGCTACACGCTGACTTCCATCGCACCCGAAACCAAAGACTCTGACTTTACCTGGGCTGATTTCCAAGCCAAGAATAATAACGAGCTGCTGGCCATCTTCGGCAACTTCGTAAACCGTACTGTGGTGCTGACGCACAAATATTATGGTGGCATTGTTCCGGAATTGGGCAAACTTTCTGATTATGAAAAAGAAGTGTTGGATAAAATCAAAGAATTTCCTGCTTTGATTGGCAATTCTATCGAGAAATACCGCTTCAGAGAGGCACAGGCCGAAATGATGAACTTGGCTCGTTTGGGTAACAAGTATCTTACGGATACAGAGCCTTGGAAAAAGCAGAAGGAAGATCCCGAAGCAGTGAAAACCATTCTGCATATTTCGTTACAAATATGCGCTTGTCTGTCGGTATTGTGTGAACCATTCCTGCCCTTTACAGCTGCAAAACTACAGCGCATGCTCAACATCAATATCCACGATTGGAACGAAGGTGGTCGCACCGATCTGCTGAAAGCAGGTGATAAGATCAATGCTCCCGAATATCTTTTTGAAAAGATTGAAGATGAGGTGATTGCAGCGCAATTAAAGAAGTTGGAAGATATTAAAAAGGCTAACCAGATGGCTAATGCCGAGGTAGAGCCTGCCAAAGAGGATATCTCGTACGACGATTTCCAGACGATGGACCTGCGCGTCTGCACGGTGCTGGCTGCCGAGAAAGTGGCCAAGACCAAAAAGCTGTTGAAACTGAAAGTGGATACAGGCGTGGATGTGCGCGAAGTGGTATCGGGTATCGCTGAGTACTATGAACCTGAGACATTGGTGGGCAAGCAAGTGTTAATGCTCATCAATTTGAAAGCCAAAGAGATAAAAGGAACATTGTCGCACGGCATGGTGCTGATGGCCGAAAATGCCAATGGCGAACTCTCGTTACTCCAACTTCAGAAAGAGGTGAAGCCCGGCAGCAGCGTCAGATAATCTTCGTATTTACCGATGTCCATCCAGCGGTCCTGCTGGTGTTGCCATCCCTTGATGACTTGTGTGCGCGCCAACTCCAAGTAGAGTGGGGTAATGGAGCGCTTGGAGGTGTCGGGGATGTGGTTCAGCAATTCATGTTTGACAATATGTATGCCGCTGAATGCCAGTGGAATGCTCTTCTCGCAAGTCCGCGAGTTGATGATTTCACCGCTCTTGCGATTCTCCCAGCCGCACAACTGCATGGTCTCAGGGTCAAACAGAAAGTATCGCGAAGTGTCGCGCTGTTTAACAGCCAGTGTGGCCATGGCGCCAGATTCGATATGAGCCTGACAGAGCGCTGGCAGGTCAATGGATGAGATGATATCCACATTGTGCAACAAGATATGGTCGCAGTCGTTGAGCAGTGGCTCGGCATACTTGAGTCCGCCAGCCGTGTCGAGCAGTTCGGCACGCTCGTCAGAGATGCGGATGTCGGCATCGAAAGAGTGGCTGGACACAAAGTCGATAATCTGTTGGCCGAAATGGTGTACGTTGATAACCAGACGTTTAATACCTGCCCCCGTCAGTTTGCGGATGGTATGTTCAAGGAGCGTTTTGCCGTCCACCTCTACCAGTGCTTTGGGTTTGTCCTTGGTGAGCGGGTAAAGGCGCGTGCCTAAGCCGGCAGCGAAAATAAAGCCAGTGATTTTGTCCATGTGAATCGTTGAGCAAGTCATAGTGCGAAAAATATGGGCAAAGATACATCCTTTTGGGTTATTTTTATTATTTTTGCAAACACTTACAATATTTTCTTTTTTTATTGGTTATCGAATAAATGCATTGTTGATATTATGGGTTCCAAATTGAAAGAGTTTTTCAGCCCCCGAAAAATATGGTTCCATCTGCTGTTAGCTGTGGTGGTTACGATATTGCTGATTGTGGCGGCTATGATTTTCCTCAGAATCTATACGCGTCACGGTCAGGAGGTGAAGATGCCCAACTTTGTGGGACAGGAGGCCGAAGCGTTGTTAGCCGACCATTCGTCAGACTTCATTATCGTCATTTCCGACTATGTTTACGACAAGTCTGTCAAGGAAGGCACAGTTTTGCGCCAGAACCCCGAAGCTAACGAGATGGTGAAGAAGGGTCGTAAAGTCTATCTTTCCATCGCCTCTTCGGTGCCGCCAAAAGTGCTGATGCCCGAGTTGAAGGATGTTTCGTTGCGTCAGGCTGAGATTATGCTAAAGGCCATCGGCTTGGAGTTGGAAGGAGTCATCTATAAGCCCAGTCCCTTCGAGAATGCTGTGTTAGAGCAACTCTACAAAGGTCGCTCTATTGCGCCGAATACCGAAATCAATCAAGGTGATAAAATTACGCTGGTGGTAGGAAAAGATATTGACGATTTGCCGGAATCGCTTGCACCGGCTGATTCGACTGCCAGTTCTAATGAATAATGTCCATGACAAAAATGTTTTCTAGAATTTTTAATATTAAGAATATCAGTGTTTTGTCTCTGATATTCGTTCTGATTTTTCCACTTGTTCTCTCCGCACAGGAAGAGGTGCTGACGGGCCTCACTGGTAATCCTGCACTGAAGCACTCGCAGTCGCAATCGTCGATGCAAGTGTATGGCACAGCCCCCGAAGCGGTGAAGTTGCCTTTTGTGGACGACTTCTCTGACTATATGGGATTTCCCAATCAGAAGTTGTGGCAAGACAAACAAGCATTTGTAAATCAGGGATTTTCTATTGCGCCGCCAACGTTGGGTGTGGCCACATTGGATGCGTTGGACCAGAACGGCAAGATTTATGCCCACGCAAGCAGCACGCCTTTCCCTGCTGACACACTGACGTCGCTGCCCATCCGCCTCGACTCTATCTTCACCACCCCTCGTAAAATCAAGATTCAGGACTCGCTCTATTTCAGTTTCTATTACCAGCCGGGCGGTGCTGTTTTCCCGCAGGAAGGGACACCGAAATACAGAGAGTGGGAACGTGTGGGCGATGCACCGGAAACCTCCGATTCACTAGTGCTTGAGTTTGGCTACGCTACGGGCGATACCATTTTTGTGGGATATAGATATTCCCCAGTCGAATTGCAGGGCGACTATGTAGCGGGCGACACCTTGTGGAACCCCTTTATTGACGGCGATTATATCGTCTTTTCTGAATACCATGCCAAAGGCGATTCCGTTATGATGCCCTCCGACTCGATTATGGGTCCCGAAATGGTGTGGAATCATGTGTGGAGCACGCCAGGCTTTATGCTGGATCCTGTGTACGAGGCCACAGGTCTCTTTTTCCAGCAGGTGATGATTCCCATTACCGACCCGCAGTACTTGCGCGATAACTTCCAATTCCGCTTCCGCAACTACGCCAGTCTGGAAGGCAACGGCATTACGGGCTGGGCCAGCAATGTGGACCAGTGGCATATAGATTATGTGTTTTTGAATATAAATCGCACGCAATCAGATATTTATCCTAATGATGTGGCTTTTGTTAAGCCTGTCAATTCGCTGTTGGTCAGATATCAGACTATGCCGTGGCGTCAGTTCCGTTCCGACGATGTGCGCAAGTCGTTCGACAACTGCCTCACCAACATCTCCAACACGGTGAAAAATACCAACTATTCTTATACCGTAGAGAAAAAAGGGTATGGAAAAATAGGTGAGTATGAGAGCAATAACGAAAATGCTGATCCCTATCACATAAGGGGATGGCACACATACGAACCGCACGCACATCCGCCGGTACAGTTCACTATCCCGCAGGATCAGTTGGATAGTGCTGAAGTGGTGATTACCCATGTGTTCCAAGTGACGGGTGGCACTGGCGACGAGCGCCATGTGAACGATACATGCCGCTTCTATCAGAAGTTCCACAACTATTACGCTTACGATGACGGTACTGCCGAAGCCGGTTATTCTATCATTTCGGCGATAGCCAAACCGCAGATTTACTTGGCCATGCGCTATGAGTTGGCCGTTCCCGATACGCTGCGCAGTGTGCGCATGTGGTTCAACCATGTGCAGAACGACGCCAATGTGGAATATTTCACTCTGATGGTTTGGAATGACAACGCCGGTGTTCCTGGCGAGGTGATCTATTCCAAAGAGGGCCAGCTTCCGCGTCATGCGTCCGAATTCCTCGATTTTGTGGATTATTACACCGACCCTGTGGCCATCTCGGATGTTTTCTATGTGGGCTTCTATCAGCATCATGGGACACAGCTCAATATCGGCTTCGATGCCAACAACGATGCCCGTGATAACTTTTTGTACAAGACCTCTTCGGAATGGAAGACGCCTCTGCTGAAGGGCTCTCCGATGATTCGCCCTGTGGTGGGCAAGACATGGGATAGAACTGGCATTCGTGATGTTAAGCCGGCAACGTTGCGCGTTTTCCCCAATCCCGCCACTGCCTATGTGGATGTGGAACTGGAACGTGGTACCGAAAGACCTGCCGACATCCGTCTGTATGACGCTCAAGGCCGCCTCCTGCAACGGGTGCCTACTGCCAATAATGATTTTAATGAGGTGCGTGTCAGAGTGGACATGTCATCGTTGCCGACGGGATTGTATTTTGTGAAAGCAGGTAGCGCAGTGGCCAAAGTGATAAAAAGATAGGAAACTGAAATTTGAAAACTGAAAATTATATAATATGAAACTGAATTTGGAAAGACCGTTGGTGTTCTTCGACTTGGAAACGACAGGTCTGAATATCGGCAAGGACAAGATAGTGGAGTTGTCCATGCTGAAAGTAAATGTAAATGGTGAAGAAGAGGTGAAGACAATGCTCATTAACCCCGGCATCCATATTCCTCGCGAGTGTTCCGAAGTGCACGGCATTTGGGATGCAGATGTAAAGGATAAGCCTAAGTTTGAGGATGTTGCCGATGAGGTTCTGGCTTTTATCGGTGATGCTGATTTGGCGGGCTTCAACTCCAATAAGTTTGATGTTCCCCTGTTGGTGGAAGAGTTCCTGCGCTGCGGCCGCCGTCTCGACTTTAGAGATCGCCGCCTCATAGATGTGCAGAACATTTTCCATAAAATGGAACCCCGCAATCTGTCGGCAGCCTACAAACTGTATTGTGGCAAGAATCTCGATGATGCCCACCAGGCCGAGGCCGATACCCGCGCCACCTACGAGGTGCTGAAAGCACAGCTCGACAAATATCAAAACGCTGAATATCAAGACAGAAAGACTGGAAAAATATCCTGCCCCGTTCAAAATGACGTGAAGGCGCTGAGCAGTTTCTCCAGCGAGTCGCGAAGTGTGGATTTTGCAGGACATATTGTTTTCAATGAGAACGATGAAGAAGTTTTCAACTTTGGCAAACACAAAGGCAGAACGGTAGAACAGGTTTTCAGATATGAACCCCAGTATTACGATTGGATGATGAAATCAGATTTTCCGCTCTACACCAAGGAAGTGATTACCAGAATTAAAGAAAGAATGTTTTAATCGTCATTGATATGTCTGAAAACAATCCTAATAGCTTGCCAGAATATAATACTACTCGTAACAAGTTGATTATTAAAGAGTACGGTCGTAATGTGCAGAAGATGATTGAGAAGGCCGTGCAGATTGAAGATTATGCCCAGCGTACCGAAGCGGCAAAGGCCATCGTGAAGACCATGTCGCTGTTGAATCCCGAGAATGCTGAGCAGAATAAATCCCAAAATCAGACCGATTATTGGCATAAATTGTGGGACCATCTTTTCATCATTTCTGATTATCAGTTAGATGTGGATTCTCCTTTCCCCAAGCCGGAAATCAAGAAGACAGATAGAAGATCGTTCGTTTCGGAATATTCCAAAGGCAATATAGGTAACAGAAGTTACGGTCGCAATGTGGTGAATGTCATCAATGCGTTGGCCGAGCTCCCCGACAGTCCCGTTAAAAGCATGATGGGTGCCAATTTGGCCAACCATCTCAAGAAACTTTATCTTACCTGGAACAAGACTTCCGTAGATGATGAAGTGATACTCAAGCAGTTCGAGGAAATGTCGCGAGGTAAAATCAAGTTGCCCGAAAATTTCCAACTGGAATCAACGCGAGATATCTTAGCGAATAATAATTTTGTTAAGAATAATAATGCCAAAAATGGTAATGGCAAAAAATCGAAACGGAAAAAACGGAAAAAGGAGCAGGGAATATGAAATTAGTTGAAATCCAGAATATTAGTAAGAGTTTTGTCAACCATTGCGCCTTGAATGATGTCTCGATGGATATCAATGAGGGCACCGTTTTTGGTCTGTTAGGTCCTAATGGGGCTGGCAAAACTACGCTAATTCGTATTCTTAATCAGATTACCCTACCCGACAAAGGGCAGATTCTGTTCCAAGGGCATCTGTTGTCACGAGGCGACATCGAGAAGGTGGGCTACCTCCCCGAGGAGCGCGGCTTATACAAGAAGATGACGGTGGGTGAGCAGGCTGTCTATTTGGCTCAACTGAAGGGGCTTTCGCGTGCCGAAGCGATTCAGCGTCTCAATTACTGGTTTCATAAATTCGAAATCGAAAAATGGTGGAACAAGAAGACCGAGGAATTGTCGAAGGGTATGCAACAAAAGGTGCAGTTCATTGTCACCATCATTCATGAGCCTGCGTTTCTAATTCTGGATGAGCCGTTTAGCGGTTTTGACCCTATCAATGCCAATTTGTTGAAGACGGAGATTCTGGAACTCAAGAAGCGGGGTGCCACCATCATCATCTCAACGCACAACATGGCCTCGGTGGAGGAGATCTGCGATGAGATTGCGTTGATTAACAAGTCGAAGAAGATTCTTAATGGGCCGCTGGCTCAAATCAAGCAGCAGTTTAAGCAGAATCTCTTTCAGATGAAGCTTTCTGGTGTACAGGATGGCTTCCGCGACCGTCTCCCGGCACAGTTTGAGTTGGTGGCCGAGGAGAAACAGGGCGAAATGCTTGACTTGACCGTCAAGCTGACCGACGGAGCGACAGCCAACGAGTTGCTATCAGCTGTCCTTCCGATGGCAAATGTACAGGCATTCAATGAGATACTACCATCTATGAATGATATCTTTATTCAAGCAGTTGAACAGGCATAGTACGCTTCTTGTCATTGAAAAATTGTAGGTATGAACAAAACATTACTTATCATAGCACGAGAATATCTGACCCGAGTAAGGAAAAAATCATTCATCATCCTTACACTTCTGGGGCCGCTGCTCATGGCTGCGTTGATTATCGTGCCTGTCTATGTTGCCACACAATCGGAACGCGATGCCAAAATCCTGGTTGTGGATGATAACGACTACTATATCAATCGCTTTACCGATACTGAGCATTTGCATTTTTCTTACCAGTCGGGCGATATTGAAGAGTTGAAGATGAAGTGTGTCAACTCGGAGTACGATGCCGTCCTGCACATTTTGGGTGGCTCACAATCCACAAAGTTGAATTTGTATTATGGCGAAGAGCCACCGATATCACTGCGTGAAAATATTGAGAGCCAGATGAATAAGTTGGTTTTCGATAGGACGGTGAAAGACAGCTTGCATGTTGATCCCAAGAAATTTGACGAGATAAAGGAGTACTCGCGTGTTTCCATTGTCACTTTGCAGTTGGATGAAAACGGCGAGGAGAAGGAGAGTTTTGCCGACATGAATCGCATGATTGGACTGATTTGCGGTTTTCTGATTTACATGTTCATCTTTATGTTCTCGTCGCAAGTGCTGCGCGGTGTGCTGGAAGAAAAGACCAATCGCATTGTCGAGGTGCTCATCTCTTCCGTTAAGCCGTTCCAGCTTTTGATGGGCAAGATTGTGGGAGTAGCACTGGTCGGACTGACGCAGTTTGTGTTGTGGGTGATGCTCACCTTCGTCATTGTGGGTGGCGTACAGTTGGCCGCGCCCAGTTTCTTCGGTGCGTCGACTCCTTCCATAGAGGTGACTGCACCTGCCGGCGCTACGCAAGTGCAAGAGATGGCGGGCGCTCCAACGGTGGCCGAGCCTTCATTGTTCCAACAACTATTTGATTTCTACCCATTCTCGTTCATGCAACTTATCATCTGCTTCCTGTTCTACTTCCTGTTTGGCTATCTCATTTACGCATCGCTATTTGCAGCCGTCGGATCGGCCGTTGATAATGAAACAGACTCCAACCAATTTACGCTACCCATTACTATTCCTCTGTTGCTCACCATTATGCTCATTGTGCCTATAGCCGAATCCCCCAACGGCTCGCTATCGTGGTGGCTTTCCATGATTCCGCTCACGTCGCCCGTGGCTATGCTCATCCGCCTCCCCTCGGGTGTGCCGCTCACCGACCTATTATTATCCATGGTGCTGTTGGTAGCATTCTTCCTCTTCTCCGTTTGGTTCGCCGCCAAAGTTTATCGTGTCGGCATCCTGATGTACGGGAAGAAAATCACATACAGAGACCTGCTAAAGTGGCTGAAATACTAAATAGAAATACAGAATTCAAAGTTCAAAGTTCAGAATTCAAAATTCAAATTTCTATAATTCTATAATTCCATAATTCTTAACTCCTTAGTTTCTTAACTTCTTAACTCAACGATACAACAATTCAACAATATTATATAATGAAAATTCAAGAAGTACTCGCCCATTTGGAACGTCGTTTCCCGCTTTCATGGCAGGAGGATTTCGACAATTGCGGTGTGCAGGTTGGCGATAAGGAACAAGAGATCACTGGAGCGCTGGTCTGCTTCGAATTGAAAGAGTCGGTCATTGATGAGGCCATTCGATGTGGAGCCAACCTGGTTATCTCGCACCATCCGCTCATTTTCCAAGGCTTGAAGAAGATTGAGCCTGTGAACCGCACGGGTCGCATTGTTTGCAAAGCATTGGCACATAATATCTTAATCTATTCAATGCACACCAATATGGATAGTGCTATTGGAGGTGGCAATGATGCTTTTGCCGAAAAGTTACAATTGAAGGAGGTGTCGGTGCTGGCGCCGCACGAAGGGAATTTCCGCAAGTTGGTATTTTATGTGCCCGCGCAGGACGTTACCCGCGTGTGTGACGCAATGTTCGCCGCCGGCTGCGGTCATATCGGCAATTACGACCGCTGTATGTTCGTGTCGCATGGCGAGGGCTCGTTCCGTCCGTTGGAAGGCTCTAATCCCTATATCGAGCGATCGAATCAGGTGGAGACTGTCGATGAAGTGCGCGTGGAGATGATCTTCCCAGCCAACATTCAGAAGCGTGTGGTAAGCGCCTTGTATGCCGCCCATCCTTACGAAGAACCCGCTTTCGATATCTATCGCATTGAGAATGAGGAACGCCGTGTGGGTCTGGGTCGTGTCGGGCTGCTGCCTGAGCCGATGATGCCGACACAGTTCTTTGAATTTCTAAAGCAGCAGCTGCAAATTGAGCATTTGCGATATAGTGGCAATACGGAAAAGATGATCAAAAAAGTGGCCGTGTGTGGCGGTTCTGGAGGTTCGCTTATCCGTCAGGCCATGGCAGCGCATGCCGATGCCTATGTGACGGGCGATATAAAGTATCATGATTTCTTTATGCCTGATAATCAAATGATTATTGTCGATGTGGGTCATTTTGAAGGCGAACATTTTATAAAAGATATAATTTATAACGAGTTAAAGAAAAATTTTTCTAATTTTGCAATTTCCATTATAGAAGATGAAGTTTCAGAAGTAAACTTCTTTTAATATTGATAATCAAGCAAATAAATACAATACCATGGCAAAGAAAAAAGTATCGGAGGAAGAAATTGTTTCCGAAAAAGAGGTTGTAACTGAAAAAGAAACCAAGAAGAAGGCTGCTTCGAAGACCACCGCCAAAGCTACCACGAAAACGGCTGCTAAGGCTGCTACCAAAACTACTGAAAAGAGTGCTTCGAAAACCACCAAAAAGACCACGAAGAAAGAGACTAAACCCGTAGTTGAAGAGCAAGTGGAAGCTACTCCGGAAGTGAAAGTTGAGGAACCGGTTGCCGAAAAGCCGACTCAAGAAGCCGAAGAGGTATTGGAATATACGATTGCCCAAAAACTGCTTTCCCTCTACAATTTGCAGCAGATCTATTCTAAAATCGACAAGATCCGTATTATCCGTGGTGAGTTGCCCGAGGAAATTCAGGATTTGGAAGACGCTCACGAGGGTATGTCCACCCGTATTGCCAACTACAAGGAAGATATAGATAACCTGCAGACCAAGATTAAGGAACAAGAGGCCAAGATTAAAGAGGCGCAGGCTTTGATTAAAAGATATACCGAGCAGCAGGACAATGTTCGCAACAACCGCGAGTATGAGTCGCTGACCAAGGAAATCGACTATCAAAATTTGGAAATCCAGGTTTTGGAGAAGCACAAAAACAAATTTGCTGCCGAGATAACCACCAAACAGGAAGAAATTCAAACTTTTGAAGCCAAGTTGGCTGAGATTGCCGAGATCCTGGAGTCGAAGAAGAATGAGCTGAGCGTGATTGTGGCCGAGACTGAGAAGGAGGAGGCTGAATTGGTTGAGCAGGCTGAGGCTTGGAAAGTGAAGATTGAGCCGCGTTTGCTTGCCGCTTTCGAGCGCATCCGTAAGAATGCCCGCAACGGTTTGGCCATCGTTCAGATCGAGCGTGACGCTTGTGGTGGTTGCTTCAGCACCATTCCTCCCCAACGTCAGCTGGACATTCGTCTTCACAAGAAGATTATCGTTTGCGAAGCCTGTGGCCGTATCTTCATCGACCATCAGTTGGTAGAGAGCCAAAACGAAAGCGCTGAATAATATGGTCGTAGGCGCATAATACATTGTGCGCTTACCATATTATAATGCATACGTTCTTTGAAAAAAAGAAAAAAAAATACAGAATTCTTGTAGAATCAAAAAAATATTGTATTTTTGCACACTCAAATGAAGGATTGCGCAAGCGCCTTTAATTTGAAACTAGCCGTTGTAGCTCAGTGGTAGAGCACTTCCTTGGTAAGGAAGGGGTCACGAGTTCAACTCTCGTCAATGGCTCTAATTTGAATATCAAAACGGAAGACAATATATTGTTAAACCTTTAATTATTGAAATAAAATGGCAAAAGAACATTACGAACGTACCAAACCCCACGTAAACGTGGGAACAATCGGTCACATTGACCATGGTAAAACAACCTTGACCGCTGCTATTACCACTGTACTGGCCGCTAAAGGTTTGTCAGAGCTGAGAAGCTTCGATTCTATCGACAACGCTCCTGAGGAAAAGGAACGTGGTATTACCATCAACACCGCTCACGTTGAGTATCAAACTGCAACCCGTCACTATGCACACGTTGACTGCCCCGGCCACGCCGACTACATCAAGAACATGGTAACTGGTGCTGCTCAGATGGATGGTGCTATCTTGGTTGTTGCCGCTACGGATGGTCCTATGCCTCAAACCCGTGAACACATCCTTTTGGCAAAACAAGTAGGTGTGCCCAAAATGGTTGTTTTCATGAATAAAGTGGATATGGTTGACGACCCCGAGTTGTTAGAGCTGGTTGAAATGGAAATCCGTGACCTTCTGACTTTCTACGGCTTCGATGGCGACAACACTCCTGTTATCCAAGGTTCCGCTCTTGGCGCATTGAACAACGAACCCAAATGGGTTGAAAAAGTTGTTGAACTGATGGATGCTGTTGACACTTGGATTCCTCTGCCGCAGCGTGACAAAGATAAAGATTTCTTGATGCCTGTTGAAGACGTGTTCTCAATCACCGGTCGTGGTACTGTTGCTACCGGTAGAATTGAAACGGGTGTTATACACACTAGTGACCCCGTTGACATCATCGGTATGGGCGCTGAGAAACTGAAATCAGTTGTTACCGGTGTTGAAATGTTCCGCAAGATTTTGGACGAAGGCGAAGCTGGTGATAACGTAGGTTTGCTGCTCCGTGGTATCGACAAGGACGAAGTTCGTCGTGGTATGGTAATTGCAAAGCCCGGTTCAATTCATCCTCACAAAGAATTCAAGGCCGAAGTTTATATCTTGAAGAAAGAAGAAGGTGGTCGTCACACCCCGTTCAAAAACAACTACCGTCCTCAGTTCTACTTCCGTACAACTGACGTAACTGGTGAGATCATTCTCCCCGACGGCGTTGAAATGGTAATGCCTGGCGATAACTTGACTATCCGCGTTAAGTTGTTATCAGAAATCGCTATCAACAAGGGTCTGCGTTTCGCTATCCGCGAAGGTGGTAGAACCGTTGGTGCCGGTCAGGTAACCGAAATCTTAGACTAATATCTTTTAGTCAACATACTTTTGAACGGACAAGCTAACAACTTGTCCGTTCTTTTAGGGGAATAGTTCAAGGGTAGAATAGCGGTCTCCAAAACCGTTGATGAGAGTTCGAATCTTTCTTCCCCTGCAACACAAAAGCCGAAGATTTTTCTTCGGCTTTCTTTTTGGGATTCCTTCGCACGCTATTCACTTGCAAAACGATAGCGCGTCATTTCGAGGCTGCGTAGCAGCCGAAGAAATCCCGAAGATATCGTTTTTTCTTCCATTTTTCTCAACTTCATCATAGGACCATTGAGGAATGGGAAAAACAGGAACTGGTCAAAATTTTTGACCGGTTCGAGAAGCAGAAACATTCAACTGTTTTACCTCGGGCATTTACTGAAAAAGGTCTCTATATGTTAGCAACAATTTTGAAAAGTCCGCGGGCAGTGCAAACTACCATCGCCATTGTGGAAGCTTATGCCAAACTGAAAGAATTGTCGCGGGTAATTGTGGAATTGCCTAATGAAGATAATGACGAACCACAGCGCCAATCGCTATTGCAGCGCGGTGGTCAGCTTGTTAACGATATTCTGAACGATACGCTCCCTAAACATAGTAGTGAGACTTCGTTTGAATTGAACCTCGCCATCTTGAAAATGAAGCATTCTGTCAAGCGAGAAAGCGATGACCGTATTGCTGCGTTGGAAAAGGAAATTGCAGAATTGAAGAAACAGGTGAAGTAGGGGTGAATATCATTTTCCCCTCAATTCCCAGAATGCTACGGCGCTGGCGGCGGCCACATTGAGCGAATCGACGCCGTGGTGCATCGGTATGCGCACAGTGTAGTCGCAAGCGCGGATGACTTTGTCGGCAAGGCCGTCGCCTTCGGTGCCCATCACAATGGCCAACCGCTCCTCGGCAGCCAGTAACGGGTCGTCAAGGCTGATGGAGTTGTCGCTGAGAGCCATGGCTGCAATTTTGTAGCCCAGCGTATGCAGATAGGTGATGGCTGGCTGCGGCCAGTTGAGATAGCCGTCGTCGGCGAGGTAAGTCCACGGAATCTGGCAAACGGTGCCCATGCTGACACGCACAGCACGACGTATTAGCGGATCACAGCAGGTGGTCGTGAGCAGAAT
>JAEERB010000097.1 GCA_016285615.1 Bacteroidales bacterium | reverse complement strand
AGTCATATTGCTGCCGGTAGTGGTTTGGGTAGTTTTGTGAGTGCTCTAACAGGTTTGACTTACGGCACAACCTACTACGTTCGCGCTTACGCTGAAAATGGTATGGGCGTATCATACGGCAACGAGCAAAGCTTTACCACAGTTGCCATTACGCCCCCAGTGGTGACCACGGCGGTGGTAAGCAACATTACCAACAATAGTGCCACCTGTGGGGGAACCATACAGGATATGGGCTCGCAGATTACGGGTCGTGGCGTATGTTGGAGTACATCTCCCAATCCAACGGTGGAGAATTCGTGCACCAACGATGGTGTAGGCGCTGGTACATTTACAAGCTCCATAAAGAACTTGGACCATAGTACACTCTACTATGTGCGTGCATATGCTATTACGGTTGACGGCACTTTTTATGGTGACGAAAAGAGTTTCACAACACAAGAAGCCAAACTGGCAATGGCTATAACCAGTGAAGTGAGTGATGTAATGATAAGTACAGCTCTGTGTGGAGGAACGGTGATAGATATGGGAACCTACGTTACCGCTAGAGGTATATGCTGGGGCACATCGCGTGAGCCAACCCTTGAAGGACTTCATTCCAATGATGGTATTGGAGCCGGCACGTTTTCCAGTCCAATGACTAATTTGAAAGGAGGAACAACATATTATGTGCGTGCATATGCAACCAATGGCGATGGAACGGCATACGGAGAAGAGAAGAGTTTTACTACGCTGCCATGTCCTGGTACCATTAACGACGTCGATGGAAATACATATAATACGGTAGGAATTGGCGCCCAATGTTGGATGAAGGAGAATCTCAAGACCACCAAGTATGCAGATGGTACTTCAATTTCGCAAGGTAGCGATGCTTCTACCACTGTTGGCTATTGGTACTATCCGAACAATAACTCATCGAACAAGGCCACTTACGGCTTGTTGTACAACTGGAAGGCTGTGATGCGTAGTTCGTCTTCCAGCAGTGCCAACCCCAGTGGTGTACAGGGCATTTGTCCCACAGGTTGGCATGTGCCGAGCGATGCAGAGTGGACACAGTTGACCGACTATGTAAGCAGCCAAAGCCAGTATCAATGCAATAGTAATAGCAGTAGCATAGCAAAGGCATTGGCTTCCACCACAACAGCCTGGAACACATCAACCACAACATGTGCAGTAGGAAACACACCAAGTACCAACAACTCCACAGGCTTCGGTGCGTTGCCTGCTAGCTGCTACTACGGTAGCTACGACGGTTTCGGCGACATCGTCTACTTTTGGAGTGCTACCGAGCACTATAGTGACTTCGCATATGACCGCTACCTCTACTACAATTATGCCCGCGTGGACAGGGAAGAGCACACTAAGGACGACGGTTTCTCCGTGCGTTGTCTCCGCGATAATTAACAATATTAGCCTTTCGAGCCGCAAAGCGGCATGAAAGGCTACCTAATGAAGGCCGCCGCAAGGCAGAGAGCGTAGCGAAAAGCCAAGCGGCGGCAGTGGGATAGAATATCATTTGTATAACAATCAAAAAAAATATTAACCACAAAAAGAAAATCATTATGGTCTACAAAAAGAAAACAGCAGCAGCCCATACGTCTTATTCTAAATTGGTTCAGAATGTCTTCAATAATATGGTTCAGAGCTATCAGAAGATGCTGAATGGAACACCACAATTTTGTCCCGCATTTATAGGTAGCACCAATAAATTGAAGATTCCGGAAAGAAATCTCTCATTTAATTTCTGCCATCACTATTTGTATAATGCCAAGAAAATCAATGGGGTTGATGTTTATGTGTGGCAAGAACTTGCTATCAAAGATGGAAACAATCAGAATGGACACATTGATTCCATGATTTTGGATTTACATGAGAACGTGCTTCTTCTGATTGAGGCCAAGAGAATTGCATCGGGAGGGGCAAAATCTCGGAGTGGAAAGGTGCACAAATGTAACTCCTTGCAGAATGATATGAAAAGATTATGCAAATTGGCTTTGCCCAATATTCAGCCAGGGGAATGGGATATTCCAGATGATTTATTTACAATTATCCAACAAAAGCAACCTGTTGTATATGCTATGGCCTTAGTGGATTATTGGAAATGGCAGAATGGAAGAAAAAGTAAGAATGAAACTTGTAAACAGAATTTCGAAAAATGCTCGGGTAATATCTTTGTTCAAATTAACACTTCACCTATTCAAAAAGGTACTTATTATCTGAATTATTGTCTAAAACAATTGCCATGCAACCAAAGTAAAATGCAGGCAGGTAGTGATTTACTCGAAGAAAGTGAATAATTACCTACAAAGATTGTGAAGTTTTCTCCATATGGGGATCCCTTGCACGCTGCGCGTGCTCGGAATGACGGCGGTGGTGGTTTCGCACTTCGACAAGCTCAGTGACCGAAACCACCGCGTCAGTGTCTGAGCCTGTCCGTTCGGTGCCTGAGCTTGTCGAAGGCACCGCTTGTCACTTCAAGGCTGCGACGCAGCCGAAGAAATCCCATAATTTTGCTTTTTTCTTCCAAATATCCATTTCCCACTTTACAAAAATCAAACCCCTATATCGCACGTTTGTAAGGGTAAACCGATTTTGTCCTTCAAAAATGTCGTTTTAGGGTTTGAAAAATGCGTTTTATCCTATTGAAAATAAATGAATTATCATTGTTTTAGGTGTTGTGTTTCTAAAATTGTTGTTATAAATTTGTGGCCTAATCAATGTTACAACAACAAAGAATTGAAAAAAGGTGGATAGAAATATTGATTTACACACTTCTTCTGATTTGGACATACTTGTGCAGCATATTTCAGATGCACAACAAGTTTTACAAGGGGTGGCAGCACATGCAGTCAACCTGTCGCTAACTGCTCGCAATTGGTTAGTTGGATTTTATATTGTTGAATATGAGCAGCATGGCAAGGATAGGGCGCAATATGGAGCAAACCTGATTAACGCGTTGTCCAAACGGTTGAATTGCCGTGGAATGGAACCCAGAAGGTTACGCGAATATAGACAATTATATAAAGTCTACCCTCAATTAGGTGCGGAAATTGAGCTTTACTTAAAGAAGACGGTTCCCTTATTTCTTTCGCAATCCACTATGCAAAAATGGCGGTTGACGACCGCCATTTTTGAAAAAGTTGATATAAAGGAAGATACGGGCGATACGTTGCCTGTCACAAATTGTGAAATGTGGCAAACGACACCCAATAAACTTTTTAATCGTCTATCGGCTTCTCATCTCATATATTTGTCAAATATTAAGAATGACCTTAAACGTGCTTTTTATGAACAGGAAGCTATACACGGGTGTTGGACAATAAAAGAACTTGACAGACAAGTTTCCTCGTTATATTACGAGAGAATGGGTGTCTCAAAAGACAAAATGGCTCTGCAGCGCCATATAACAGAAACTGCCTATGGACTCGCACCTCGGGATATACTACATAATCCAGTCACTTTGGAATTTCTTGACCTTCAAACTCAGAACGTTTATACCGAGACGAAATTAGAGACCTCTATTCTTGATAACATACAAACCTTCCTGTTGGAAATGGGACGTGGTTTTTGTTTTGAAGCCCGCCAACGACGCATACTTATTGATAGAGACTATTTTAAGGCAGACCTGATTTTCTATCACCGCATACTAAAATGTCATGTAATTGTTGACCTTAAAATTGATAGATTTCGTCATGAATATGCCTCACAATTGAATATGTATTTGAACTATTATCGTCACGAAGTGATGCAATCAGATGACAATCTTCCCATCGGGTTGCTTCTTTGTGCTGATTACGGAGAAACTACGGTGCGTTATGCTATTGAAGGGCTTTCGCAAAATCTTTTTGTCAGTAAATACCAGTTGGAACTACCCTCAGAAGACGAGATTCGCCAATATCTTTTGGAAAACATGCGAAATGAAAAACTCTTCTGATAAGTATTGTCAATGATTAATTTTCAAAGGTTATATCTTCCTTTGTTCTTTGCTCTTTGCTCTCTGTTTTCTATCCCACAAGCGGTCACTGAGCCTGTCGAAGGCACCGCAGCGGAATCCTTTTGAATTCTGAATTCTCCTTTTAAACCAATCTTTTCCCGCTAACAATCGCCTTTAATGTTTTGAAAATTAAAATGGCATCGGTCTTAACCGATTGCTGTTCAATGTATTTCAGGTTGAGCTCTAACTTGCGGGGCATCATCTCTTTGATGTAGAACTCCTCCGGATCTTCTTGGTTCTCAAGAAGTTTGTTTTCGTCAATGTAGACCAGTGAGGCGAAGTCGGTCAAGCCGGGCCGTACCGACAGTACCTTCAACTGTTCTTCTGTGTACATGTCCACATAGTGGCGTACTTCAGGGCGCGGTCCTACAATGCTCATGTCGCCCTTGATGATGTTGAGCAGTTGCGGAAACTCGTCCATTTTAGATTTGCGCAAAAAATAGCCGAATGGGGTAATGCGTGCGTCGTGCTCGCCCACCGTGATGAGCCCTTTCTGGTCGGAACCTGTGTACATGGTTCTGAATTTCAGGAGCTTGAAATCCTTGTTGTAACGTCCGACGCGCGTCTGTGAATAGATGACACCACCGCGCGATTCGCAGGTTATGATGATGGCAATGATGATAAATAGCGGCGATAGGATAATCAGCACCAACACCGATAGGATGACATCTAAGAATCTTTTCATAGCTTGTTATCTTCCGAAAAGCCAGTCTTCGTCCAAACTGCCGCCCCAGTAACTGTCAGGTTTCTTGATATCCGGGTCGTATTGAATGTTCAACCGTTTGGTCAGTTTCAACTGCCAGCTTGTGTCTTTGGGCTCGCCCAGGGCATCGGAGTGTAAGAGTTCGTAATCGTTGGATATGAGGTCGGGGTTGTAGAATACAAAGCGCACATTGTTCTGTTCGCCCATGTTATAGTAGTGCCAGATTTCGTAAGGGTACGATTGTGGGTCGTAGGGCGCTTCGGTGATTTGGTTGGGTGGGCCGTATTGCAGATAGACGCGTCCGCGGTCGGTGCGGAATCCTTTGACTTGCTTGCTGCCGTAAGCCTTTTGCACATAATCCACTTTGGCTTTGTATTTTTCCCATTCTCCTTCGGGATCGCTGGGGTTGCGTGTGAGCCAGAAGGAGTAGAAGAAGCGCTGTAACTTATCCAAGGGGATGGTCTTCATACGGGTTACGAAGAAGTCCTGCTCAACGGCATTGGCAATGGGGTAGAGACTGCCGATGTAGTCTTGCATGGTCTTCAAGTCGGTAATTTGACTTACAAAAGTGTTGTCCACATCGGTGTTGTTATACGCATCGATGTTGAGTTTCATGCGCGGATTGCTGCGCTGGAAGAATGTCTTGGCGGTCAGCAGGTTGTTCGAATCCCTGTCCATCACTTCCAACACCAGGTTATAGTTGCCGGATGGCAGATTATAGACATTGAACTGGTGGAGGAAAATGCTGACTGGCGCCGTCTTCAGCATCTTTTCGCTGATGAGCTGCGGACTGGCCAGGCGGCGGTTGGAGGTGTTCTCAATGTACGAACGTACAATGAAAGAGTTGTCATAGCCAAGGATCTTTTCTGTGTTGTAAATCTCCGTGTAGAATGGCAACGCTATAATATCTTCGGGCACATAGTTGTGGAATAGCGGTATCATGCAGAAACCGTATTTGTTGAAGACATTATTGTCGTCTTCTTGTGGCATCAGCTTGTTGAGCAGCACCACGTCCGACATGCTGACACGTTCGGTCGGGAAGTCGATGACCACATGGTCCAAATAGAGGAATGGCTTGACATCGCTGTTGGTATCCTTGACAACAAAGCGGATGAAATATTCGCCATTGGGTATCAGAATGTTCTGCTTGTCGGCAAAATCGGGCTTCTCTGTCCGTACGCTGTCCTCAAACTCGTCGCTGAGCAACAGAAAGTCCAGTTTCTTGACGATAGTATCTTTACGCTCCAAGCTGATGTCGATTTTGACACCAGCTTGGTATTTGCCGTTTTCATTTGCCACGTACTTCACCGATTGCCCGTCAATCAGGAATGTAAATTCGATGTAGGGCTCCAGTTGGTCGGTGCAGTAGGTGTTATAACTTAGCAGCGCATTCAGCTTCTGTCCGTATCCATAAACCGCGAGGGTGATGAATAGGAGCAGTACCCATAGTTTTCGCATAGTTATTTCTGTTGGTAAGACTCAACTTTGGCTTTCAGTTCGGCGGGAACTTCCTTGCGCAATTTAACTTTCAGCTGTTGGAACATGATGTTGTTCTGGCGGTCTTCAGGATTGATGTTGTAAGCTTTTTCAACCCATTCGTGAGCCTTCTCTGCGATAGCGGTTTCTGTCTCGCGCAGTTCTTTCATCTTGTCCCATTCTCTGTTTTTCTGAGCTTCCTCAATCAAAGTCTGGTATTTGAGGGCTTCGTAGAAGTAGCGGTAGCCCATCTGTTGGTTCAGGTCGAAATCGTTGGGAGCCTGCTCCAGACCTTTGTTGATGAACACCTCTGCTTTTTCAAATTGGCCGCTGTTGTTCAGGTAGCCGGCAATCATGTTCAGTACGGCGGGCTGGTTGGCATATTGTTCACCCAACTTGTCGCAAGCGGCGTTCAGCTCGTCAATCTGACCAATCATGGCAAAGTAGTCCAATTCGGTGGCGTAGATGTCGGCCGCATATTGGGCGGGCACGTTGGCTTTGCCTTTGGCGATGATTTTGCCGCAGTTAACGGTGTCTTTCTCGTTTTTGTAAACATCGTAGAGCCAGGTGTAGATTTCAGGAATGTCAGCACCTACGTTGGCACCGTCCACAAGAGCCTTCTTGTAACCTTCTTGGTCGTTCATTGAACGGGCCAGACTGGCAAGGTTGGCGTAGATCAAACCGAGGTCCGACTTGAGGTTGGGGTTCTGTTTGTCCAGTCTGAAGCACTTGGCAGCGGCATTGAAGTACTTGTAAGCATCTTCAGTCTTGTTTTTCTTCATGGCCGTCTCGCCCATGGCGTACAGCTGGCCACCGCACAGGATCTGTCCCGTGATGGGGTCAAGCAGGTTGCCCGACGGTTTTACTTTTGGGTCGATGCTAACGGCTTTCAAGAAGCTCTCGTATGCGGTCCATACTGCATCGGGATATTTCTTCACGAAGTTGGGGTCTTTCTTGCTGCGTTCCACTTCGTTATCGTAGGTTCTCAGATAAACATTGCCTCTATAGAGCCATACCATAGCGCTGTTCTCGTTGCCTGGCAGACATTCGTCAATGGTCTTTCTGGCTTTGCCCACCTGACCGTTGATTAAGTACATGGAAACGTCGTTGATGCAGGATTGTGCAAACAGGGTTCCGGTCATGATGCCTAAGAAGGCGAGTAAAATAAGCTTTTTCATTTTTCTAATCTTTTGGTTATGATAATTTATTTATTTTCAAGTGTTTGTATTTTCTTTTCAATCTTATCGTATTCGGGTGATTCCAGGCGTTTGTAGATGGCGCGTAAGGTGTAGAGTACGTTCAGGTCATCGGGCGATTGCTTCAGCGCTACAGTGAAGTGGCGTTCGGCTTCGCGGGCGTAGTTTTCGGCCTGCACCTTGATGGGATAGGCGTCTTTGTTTTTGCCAGCTACTTCCATCTCGTTGGCTTTGAGGTACATCTCTTCGGAGAGGTAGTAGCAGCATACGCCCAAATTGTAGCTGATGGTGTAGTTGCCGGGATAGGAGAGCAGTGCCTTTTTCAACAGCGCTTCGGCTTTATTGTACTCCTTTTTCTTGATGTGGAAGTTGGCGATGTTGACGGCAGCTTCGGGGTTGTTGTACACCGATGCAGGCAGGCTGTTGAGCACGGCGTCGCCAGCTTTGTTGTCGCCAATCCAGTAGTAGTAGTCGGCTTCGGCCACCATCAGGTTCGGATCGTCGGGGAGCACTTTTCGGCCTTGTTCAATCAGTTCTTTCACTTTGGCTTTGTTCTCGTCCTTTTTGTAACTCTCTATCAAGCGCAAATATACATTGGCATTGGTGGAACCGTCGTGGATGGCTTTCTCGTACTGCGTGCGGGCGGCTTCGGGCTGGTTAAGCATCTCCAAAGTGTATGCGTAATAGTAGTAAAGCTCGCCGTTCAGCGGATGAGGTGGCGTCTTGCTTTCGTAGCCGTCGATGGATTTCTCCAAGGTGCTCTTGGCGTTGTTGAAGTCGTTGGCGATTAGGTAGTCAACGCCACGTACAAAGAGCAGGATGTACAGGTTGGCGATGCCGTCGCTGGGCGAGAGCATCTCGAAGGCCTCCACATTGCGACTCATGGCAGCTGCTTTCTTAAAGGCGTCGTACGACTCGATAGCGGCATCGGGAAATTGCACCTGATAGCCTTTGTCTTGCTGATGCTTGTTGTACTCTTCGCTGGCCAAGTAGAAGTAAATGTTGCCTTTGTAGAGCCATGTGGTGGGCTTGGCCGTCAACTTCTCGTCAGCTATGCACAGGTCAACGGCCTCTTTGGCTTTGACGAAATTCTTCTCATAATAAGCATTGTAAGCCTTGTTTAAAGAGGCTTTCTGACCCATGACGGTCAGGCTTATCATGCATAGCAGGCAAAAAGTGATGATTCGTTTCATTGGTGCTACTTGTTTATGAAAAAGACCGCATTCGTCTTCAAAAATTTAAAGGGCGGCCTATTTTTATTCTTTTTTACCCTATAATAATATTTCGTTGCAAAAATACAATTTTTTTTGAGTTGGCATATTTGAAAATTGTCTATCTTTGCGGTCACTGAAAAACGGATTTATCGGTTTTGAAGTGCGAATAAAAATTCTTTCCTAACCCAAAAGTAATATACTGATGGAGAAGCGTTTAGGCATAATTGCCATTGTGGTCTATGACCGTAGTCATGTGCCGGAAGTGAACCGGCTGATTTCCTCTTTCGCTGATATTATTATTGCCAGGCAGGGTGTACCCGTGCCACAGCGTTCCATTTCTTTTATTTCCCTAGTCGTTGAGGCGGAGATGAATACCCTCAATACGCTCACAGGCAAACTGGGGCGCGTGGAAGGCGTAGAGGTGAAGAGTATTGTGACGAAAGAAAAAACT
>JAEERB010000096.1 GCA_016285615.1 Bacteroidales bacterium | reverse complement strand
GAGATTGAGCCTATAATCGCCAATGGCGGCACACTTGAGGATGCCGATATTTTTAAACGCCATACTGAATGAATAGTGGTCGAACCCTTGACGCTGCGCACCTTTAAAGAACTGTTCGCCAGCATCTTTCTCGGCAGCCAAACCCAGCGAGAAAACATCCGACGATGTGAACTGATAGCGAAATGCCAATCGGTCGGGCGAGCCCAAATAGCCGTTGGTGCGCTCCGCATCGTAGCCTGCTTGCGTCTCCAACACGCGCCCATAGCGTAGCAACAGAGTCTGACGCGCCCGCTTGAAAAAATGGCGGAAAGGCTGTCGGCGCTGCATGGGCGGCGTGGCCACCAAGAGTGGTCGCAGACGCAACCAATCGTCGTAGGTAAAGCCCTCCACCGCCAACAGCTCGTTCAATGTGACCAAAGCACCATATTTCTCTATATAAACTTGCAATTGATAATACTGATAATCAGTTAGATGAAGACCATTGAGAGCCACTTCATAGTTCAACGTGTTGACCGACCAGCGACCATCGGATAGCGCTTCCAACTCCGACAACTCATCCGACAGGTCCACCGACTCCTGTTGTTCCTCGTCGTCTAAGATTGTCTCCACATAATTCAGCAACATATCATTCAGTTCCTCAGCACTTTGCAGTAGCGAATCCACTTGTGCCTCAGCCGACAATAGGCACAACGCCAACAGCACGGAGCAGAAAAATTTATACATACGCCTCATCTTCAACCATTTAAAACCCGTACGACAAACGACATTGCGGCGACAAACCCAACGGAAAATGGTAGGCAGAGACCATCTCCAGCGAAAAGCGGCGCCAGCGTAGGAAACACGACAAGCTGACCGACGGCTGTGGCAAACAGCACGAAAACGACAAGGCGATGACCTTAGAGAGCGTCACACCACACGAAGCAGACACTCGAAAGGGACCAGGAAAACACTTCTGCATTGTTAGCGAAAGCAACACCCTATTAGATAATGCGTAAGCAGCATCAAGGTGGACTTCCACGGGAATGTATTCGCAGCCTGTTATGCCGTGTTTCATCCTAATGGGATTGTAGGCGCTGACCGCCAGCAGCAGTTTGTCGGTAATGCTGACAGCCAACGACATATCCACCGTAAACGAATGGATGGGCTCATAGTGGCGAGCGTAGGAATAGATGTAAAACAGGCGAATGGCGGCCACGAAACGCGAGCCGAAGCGACGACCGTAACCACACGATGCTGTCAGTTCGCCCATTTTCGAAAAACCGCTATGCGATAGCTGTGCCGACATCAGATTGCCTTTATGGCAGAAGTAAAAAAGGGCCGATTTATCCATCAGTTCCTTCTGCAGATAGCCATTTTCAAAGCCGAGTGACACAGCTCCGCCTTCACGAAACGCCAACACTGCCATATTGTGCGGATAGAGCGACCGGCCATACTCGTCAGACATCTCATTATCAAATATTTTCCTAAAACCGTGCGAATCCTGTCCCCACAAGGATAATGGCAACGCCAAGGCCACTAGAGCCATCCATTTGCATTTCATAATAAAATTCTAAATTTTTCGCAAAGATAACATTAATTTAACAATATTATACTATTGTTGAAAAAAATATTGTGTGCATCCGTATAGCCAACCATCGTTAGCGTTTGAATCATTGATAAAAATTGAAGAAAAAATGAATGGTTTTTAATAGCGAAAAAGGAAAATTTATAAATTTGCGTTTCAAAAAATAAAAAGGAGGAACCGTGACAGGTAATATTATTCTTGACGCTGCCATCATTTTAGGCATTCTCGGCGCAGTTGCCGCCATCATTTTATTCTTTGTATCGAAGGCATTTCATGTGGAAGAGGACCCGCGCATTGACGAGGTTGTTGCCCAACTGCCGGGTGCCAACTGCGGAGGCTGCGGTTTTGCCGGCTGTCGTGCTTTGGCTGAAGCCATTGTCAAGCAAGGCAATCTGGACGGCATCGGCTGTCCTGGAGCGGGTGCAGAAGCCAACGCCAAGATATCCTCTATCTTAGGCATCGAAGCGGTTGCCAAAGAACCCAAGATTGCAGTTATCCGCTGCAACGGCACGCAATGCAACTCGCCAGCGAAGACCTTCTACGACTCGGCGCTGACCTGCACTTTTGCCAACAATCTGTTTGCCGGCGAAGGCGCTTGCCCGTTTGGTTGCTTGGGCTGCGGCGACTGTGTGAAATCGTGCAAGTTCGGTGCCATCACGATGGATCCCGAGACCAAGTTGCCCGTTGTGGACGAAGAGCTGTGCGTCGGCTGCGGAGTGTGCGCCAAGAACTGCGTGCGCCATGTCATCGAGATCCGCAACAAGGGACTCAAAGGGCGGCGCGTATTCGTGGCTTGCAACAACAAGGAGAAGGGCGGCGTAGCGCGCAAGAACTGCTCGGCAGCCTGCATCGGCTGCGGCAAGTGTGCCAAGGTTTGTCCGTTCGGAGCCATTACCGTGGAGAACAACCTCGCCTACATCGACTTCAACGTATGCAAACTCTGCCGCAAATGCGAAGCCGAGTGCCCAACCGGTGCCATCCATACGCACAATTTCCCGCCTCGTAAGGTCGCTGAACCCGTTGAGCAGACGGAAGTCGTAAAGGAGCCCGCACAACTTTAACAACAACCCAGAAAACAATCTATTATGAAAAGATATACATTCCACAAAGGGGGAATTCATCCTGAAGAAAACAAATTCGCCAACTCCAAAGGCATCGAAGTGTTTCCATTGCCCAAACAAGCGGTGGTATTCATGTCGCAACACCTGGGTGCACCTGCTGTGCCCGTAGTAGCCAAGGGCGACCAAGTGAAGGTGGGCCAACTGATTGGCAAGGCCGAGGCGTTCGTATGCGCCAATGTACACTCGCCCGTATCGGGAACTGTGGCCAAAGTGGAAGAGACCGCCGACATTACCGGCTACAAGAAAATGGCCGTCACCATTGATGTGGAAGGCGACGAATTTGCTGAAGGCATCGACACTTCCGACACTCTCAACAAGGAGATTACCCTTGGCAAAGAAGAGATTATAGCCCGCATGAAAGAGTGTGGCATTGTCGGTTTGGGTGGTGCCTGCTTCCCGACGCACATCAAGTATATGCTGCCACCGGAAAAGAAGGCCGACTATCTGATTATCAACGCTGCCGAGTGTGAGCCTTACATCACCAGCGACCATAAAATCATGATGGAGAAGGCCGAGGAATGTATCGTGGGTGTACGAGCCCTGCTCATCGCCTCGGGCGCGCCTGTAGCATTAATTGGTATCGAAGAGAACAAACCCGACGCCATCGCACGACTGTACGAAGTTTGCGAGCCTTATGACAACATCAAGGTTTGCAAGCTCAAAACCAAATACCCGCAAGGTGCTGAAAAGCAATTGATTAAAGCTTTAACAGGCAGAGAAGTGCCCAACGGCAAGCTGCCCATCGAAGCAGGTTGCATTGTCGATAACATCATGACGGCTCACGCTGTGTATGAAGCTGTTCAGAAGAACAAGCCCATCATCGACACCTACACTACCATTACGGGAAAGAGTCTGCCTGAGAAGCGCAATTTCAAGATTCGCATCGGCACCCCACTCATGGAAGTGCTGAACACCGTAGGCATTCCCGAAAATACAGGTAAGATTATCAGTGGCGGCCCCATGATGGGCAAGGCCATTTCCAATACCAACGCCTATTTCGCCAAGGGCATGTCGAGCATTTTGTTCATGGACGAAAAGGAGAGCCGCCGCGAGAAAGCGTCGCCCTGCCTACGCTGTGGCAAGTGTGTCGCCGCCTGCGTCATGGGCTTGGAGCCCATCTTGTTGCATGTGCTCGCCGACCAGCGTCGTTACGAGGAGTGCGAGGCCAACCACATCATGAACTGCATCGAATGCGGCTGCTGCCAGTACTCCTGCCCCTCTCACCGACCGCTGTTGGACCTCATCAGAGTGGGCAAGATGAAAACGGGCGAGATGATTCGCAACCGCAAGAAATAAAGTATATTCGCCGACTTAAAAAATAACCACTTATGTCAAACGAAAGATTTGCCGTCATTGGTGCCGGACATTTCGGTTCATCCATTGCGGTCGCTTTATCAGAACAAGGTGCCGAAGTCTTAGTTATCGACTCCGACATGCAAGTTATTCAAGAATTGAACGAAGACGTGGCTTTCTCGGTCTGCATTGACGCATCGAACAAGAAAGCCCTTATTGGAGAGAATATCCAAGACTTTGACGTTGTCATTGTAGCCATCGGCAACGATTTTGAAAAGCGCCTTCTCTGCGCCGCCAACCTGCTCGACTTGAACGTCAAGCGCATCATCTGCCGTACCATGGGCAACAACCAGCGACTGATCTTAGAGAAGATGGGCATCACCGAATTCCTCTCCCCCGAAGATGAAATCGGAAAAGTGGTGGCCGAGCGACTGCTCAACCCCAACATCCTATCATATTTACAACTCCCTGACGACCATAGAATTGCAGAAATCCTCACTCCGCAACGACTGATTGGCATGACCTTGGGTGACATCAACTTCCGCGACAACCACAAACTGAGTTTGATTACCATCAAGCGCGACTTTGAAGAGTTCTCGACTAACGAGAAAAAGAAAAGCCAGCATATCATCGGTGTGCCCGACAACACCACCATCATTCAAGAGAACGACTGCTTTGTCATCTTTGGTCAAAACCAAGACATTGAGAACTTCATCAAGATAAACCAATAAGTTGTGATGACACTCAGATCGTTACGCCAATTCGACCAGAAGTTCAACCTGCACATTGTCAAGAACCAGGATAAGGTTCAGAAGATTTTGCGCATCATGAGCATTATTGTGTCGGTGATAACGATTGCAGCTATCACCTGCTATCACGGCTTTTACATCTCGCCAGAAATCAAACAGCTGATTAAGCACATTGTCTATTTCAGCCTCTCGTTCTACATTGTCAAATACTTCATCCTCTTTCTCTATTCCATACATAAGAGGGCATATCTACGAAATTCGTGGTTCGAGTGTTTGGTCATTATCTTTCTAATTATCAGTTGGATAGTAATCCCCGTGCTGCATATTGACATCAAACTGATAGATTACACTGACTTTGAGAACTTCTTTATGCTCTTTGTCCAGATTTACTTTTTGGGCATTGTGTTGATAGAGATTTCCAAGGCGAGCACGTTCCTCACCCGTCTCAACCTGTCGCCTCCTGTGCTGATGATCATGTCGTTCCTCATTCTGATAGCCTTTGGCACGCTGCTGCTCATGCTGCCACGAATGACCGTCAACGGCATCTCGTTCATCGATGCATTGTTCACGGCCACCAGCGCCTCGTGCGTTACCGGTCTGACCGTCTTGCCAACAGGCTCGGCCTTTACCTTCAAGGGACAGGTGGTCATCATGCTGCTGATTCAAATCGGTGGTTTGAGTATCTTATCATTTGCCACATTCTTCACCGCTTTCCTGTCGCGCTCATACACAGGATTGCGCTACCAGCACCTGGTCAAGGATTTGCTGTCGGTGAACAAATACTCTGACGCTTTCAGGCTGTTGCGAGAGATTTTCATTGCCACAATGATTATTGAAGCCGTTGGATTGGCCTTGCTTTACACCTATTGGAAGACGACGGGATTATTCGACAACGAAGGAGACACCTTCTTCTACGCTATCTTCCACACTATCACGGCCTTTAATAATGCAGGATTCTCGTTGTGGGATGCCAACCTGATGGATGCCGCCATCAAGCACAACTATTTCCCGCAGACCATCATCATGTTACTGACGCTGTTAGGCAGCATCGGCTTCCTCACCTTGCGTGATTTCTTTAATCCGCAAAGCATTCGTGAGAGAAAGAAATTCAAATGGAAACAACTGCATACCGGTACCAAAATCATTCTTTACACAACGGCTGTCATCGTAGTGGTTGGCTCACTGCTGTTCTTTGCCGTTGAGTATAACCATTCGCTTGCCAATGAAGGAACCCTCTTCGACAAAGCATTTGCATCTGTATTCCAATTTGTTACGGGCAGAACGGCAGGATTCAACGTCATTGATGTAAGCATGATTTCCGTGCCAGGTCTGTTATTGCTGATACTGGTTATGTTCATTGGCGGCTCACCAGGTTCCACAGGCGGTGGTATAAAAGTCACCACCACCTTTGTCATCTTCAAGTCGGTATTGGCCACCATTCAAGGCAAGAAGAACATCGAATTCAGGCGGCAGACCATTCCTTTCGAGTTGGTTGACAAAGCCTACTCTATTGTCATCATGTCGCTGCTGCTGATATTCTTCTCCATGTTAGGCTTGGCTATTCTGGAACCCAACATCAACCTTGCCACGCTGATTTTCGAGACTGTAGCTGCCTTCAGCACCTCGGGCCTCTCAACGGGAGCATGTGCCGGTTTCTGCGTCGGCTCTAAGATTATTCTCATCTTCAACATGTATATCGGCAAATTGGGCACACTGACCATCGCCTACGCCCTGAGCAAACGGACGAAAGAGTCGCAACACCAGTATCCAGATACCTATTTTATGATTGGATAAAACAAAATGAAAATTGAAAACTGAGAACTGAAAATTAAAGAACAAAGAACAGAGAACAAATTCAAAATTCAATAACTTACTAACCCTTAACTCCTTAGTTTCTTAACTTCTTAACTCTTCTAACAACTAATAACCAATAACTACATTTCTCATGAAAAAACTCATTATCAGCATTTTATGTCTTTTATTATGTGTAGCTGCTTTTTCGCAGAGCACGAAAAGCAAATCGGGTATTGATTACCGCTATTTGGACACAACTGTTAATCCCGGGGATGACTTTTTCAAGTATGCCACGGGCAACTGGATCAAATACAATCCTCAGCCGCCGATTTATCCCATGTGGGGTTCGTTCACCAAGTTGGACGATGACAACACCAAAGCCGTAGCCGGCCTCATTCAGGAGATTGCCGCCAAGAAGCACCCCAAGGGCAGTGTTGAGCAGAAAATTGGCGATTTGTACAATATGGCTATGGACAGCGTGCGTCGCAATGCGCTGGGTGCCGAGCCCGTCATGGCTGACGTTCGCAAAATCGAAGCCATACAAACTCGCGAAGAACTGATCAAATACATGGCCAAGGAACACGACGACCTGCTCTGGGGGCTCTACATCGGCGTGGACGACAAAGATGCCAGCAGTCACATCGTTTCCATCAACCAGGGCGGATTGTCGATGAGCCGCGACTATTACATCTCAAAGGACCCGCAGGTTGTGGCTATCCGTAATGCTGCCAAGGAGCACTTTGTAAACCTTTACAAACTATGCGGTTACTCGGCCAAGGAAGCCAAGAAAAGAATGAAACTAACATGGAAGATGGAGACCCAATTAGCCAAGATCTCCTACTCTATCGAGCAGATGCGCGATCCTGAAGCCAACTACCACAAGATGAGCGTCGCCGAGTTGAACCAACAGAGCCACGGCTTCGACTGGGCTGCCTACCTGAAAGCATACGGCTACGACCAGACAACCGAGATTCTGCTCGGTCAGCCGGAGCCCGTAGCTATGGCTTGCCAGATGATGATGACCGAGCCATTAGAGAACCTGAAAATATTGTACGAATGGCAGATTATCTATTCGGGATCCAGCTACCTGTCGGACGACTTCACAGCCGAGAATTTCGCTTTCAGACAGAAGATTACAGGTTCCAAGGAGATGACACCCCGTTGGCAACGCTCCGTTGACCTCGTGAGCGGCATCATGGACGACGCCATTGGCCAGATGTATGTTAAAAAGTACTTCTCGCCTGCCGCCAAAGCCCGTATGCTTGAACTGATTAAAAACCTGCAAACAGTTTTAGGACAGCGCATTATGGCACAAACATGGATGAGCGACGCCACCAAGAAAG
Organism: Bacteroidales bacterium; assembly: GCA_016285615.1. The sequence continues at coordinate 1,210 of JAEERB010000096.1, read as the reverse complement.
TGGCTATGGACAAGCTCAACGCCTACTATGTCAAAGTGGGTTATCCCGACAAGTGGGAGGATTTATCGGGCCTCACCATTGACCCGGCACTATCGCTGTACGACAACTTAGTCAACGCTGGTAAGTTCTTCTTCGAATTGGACAAGCAGAAGCACTACAACAAGCCTGTTGACCGCACTGAGTGGCAGATGCCCGCCCAGATGGTCAACGCCTACTACAATCCCACCACCAACGAAATCTGCTTCCCTGCAGGCATTTTACAGCCGCCGTTCTTTGACTTTGAAGCCGACGACGCCACCAATTACGGTGCTATTGGCGTGGTGATTGCCCACGAGATGACGCACGGCTTTGACGACCAGGGCCGCCAGTACGACAAAGAAGGCAACTTGCGCTCATGGTGGGCCGACAGCGACGTAACCGCCTTTACGGAGACAGCTAACCAGTTGGCCGTCTATTTCGACTCGCTGTGGGTAATTCCCGGCGAGTTGCGCAGCAAGGGACAACAATGCTTGGGCGAGAATATTGCAGACCACGGTGGCATCAACATTGCCTACAACGCGCTGCAATTAGCCCAGCAAAAGCACGGCAAGCTGCCCAACGAGAACGGCTTTACGCCAGAGCAGCGCTTCTTCCTGTCGTTTGCCAATGTTTGGGCAGGTGTCGCCTCCGACCAGATTCTGCGTTACCTCACCATCAACGACGTACACTCCGCTTCGCACTTGCGCGTCAACGGCGGCGTAGCCCAGATTGACGGCTGGTACAAGGCATTCAACATCAAGCCCAGCGACAAGCTGTACATCGCACCGAAGGATAGAGTGAAGATTTGGTAGGGACTCCCCCTCAAACGAAAAAAGCCTTGCAATTTGCAAGGCTTTTTTCGTTTTGCTCCCCCTCTTGGACTTGAACCAAGGACCCTCTGATTAACAGTCAGATGCTCTGACCAACTGAGCTAAGGAGGAATCTCGTTTAGAGGCTGCAAAAATACGGCTTTTTTTATTGCAAACAAACATTTTTTTCCTTTTTTTCAAAAAAATTTTTCGTCATGCGATATGGTTTTGATTATCAATGGAATAAAGCAAGGAAAAGGTAGGATTGTGAAAAGTGAGAAGTGAGGAGTGAAAAGTGATTAGTTAAGAAGTTAAGAAACTAAGAAACTAAGGAGTTAAGAATTATTGAATTATGGAGTTATGGCATTCTGAATTTGTTCTCT
>JAEERB010000095.1 GCA_016285615.1 Bacteroidales bacterium | reverse complement strand
TACAAGCCGTCCTATAACGATCCCTACACCATCTTTGATTCCATTGTCAATAATGGCGAGAATTGCTACGACAACCGCTGTCGCTACGAATTGACGGGCTTGTCGTATGTGGTGGGTTGCTTTGCCATGGCCGCTATCGATACGGCTGGTAACCTGTCGGCTATGAGCGAGGAGACCTGCTTCGATGTGGACGATTGCTTGTCGTACGAGTTGCCCAATGTCTTCACGCCCAACGATGATGGCGTTAACGACAAGTTGGTTCCCATCAAAAACGAGAACATCCACTCGGTGGACTTTGTTCTCTATAACCGCTGGGGCACAGTGGTTTATAAGACCACCGACCCCAATATCAATTGGGACGGCATCGATTGTCACACGGGACGCAAGTCGTCGGATGGAGTCTATTTCTATGTTTGTGAATTGAAAGTGCCGACACTGACGGGTGAGAAGAAGATACAACTTCAGGGCTCAGTGACGCTCATTTCGAAGTTCAAATAGTTGTTTTGTACAGAAAAGACGATTTAAAGCTTGTCTATTGGCAAGTTTTGTATCAGTTCGTCAATGTGGAAATCCTCGCCTTTGTAGATGAGGTGGGCGCGACTGTAGTACGCTTCTCTGATGGGGAGCGTCTTTTCGATGTAGGCCGCCACCTCTTCGGGCGACTCTTTGTTGACCAGCGGGCGGATGCGTTTGGAGTTGACGAGCCGTTGCTGTAGTGATTTGGGCGCCATCTTGATGTAAATCGTAAAGGCGTTCTGCAGCAGCAGATCCATGGCGTTGGCGTAGCAGGGTGTGCCGCCGCCGCACGAGATGACCGTATAGGGCTGCTCTACAATGTCGCTCAGCAGGTCGTATTCGCATTTGCGGAAGATGGTTTCTCCGTAAGTTTTAATAAACTGATTGACAGGAAGTTCGTATCGTTCGCCAAAGAGGATGTCTGTATCAAGAAACGTATAGTCAAGAGCTCGGGCCAGCTGTTTCCCGACGGTGGTCTTACCAGCGCCTGGAAAGCCTACAAGAGCGACAGAAAAAAAAGCTTCCCCATGGTGGAGAAGCTTTATATGTTCTTGATTAGTCATGATTTATCAATAAAGAACGCCTATTTGCTGATAAGCACTTTCTTGGTTACCACACCGTCGGTGGAGGTGAGGCGGATGAAGTACAAACCATTGGAGTAGTGACCCGTAGGAATGGTGTACAGCGTGTTGGCGGGAGAGTTGATGAGATAGAGACTTTGTCCCAGAGAGTTGATCAGTTCAATTTGGTCCACTTTCTGTGAAGAAGCGGTCAAGTCGATGTTGAGCTTGTCCTTGGCGGGGTTGGGGTAAACGGTCACATCGCCGAAGGTGATGTCTTCGATGCCTGTGCTTCTGGTGGTGAAAGTCTGGTCATTGGTGTATTGTCTCTGACCGTTCATGAGGGCCCATACACGTACTTTGTAAGTGGTGTTGGGAGAAAGACCGGTCAGCGTTTTGGTCATTTCGTTGTTGGCATTGGGAGTTTCGTAAGTGGTTTTGTAGGAACTTTCAGTTGATTTTCTGTATTCAAAACCACGTGAGGCGATGGTGGCGCAGCCGGGTTCAATCTTAGCCCATACGGTTGCGGCAGTAGAGGTGATGTTGTAGGGTGCTCTGGTCGATACTTTGGTGTCGCCACTAAAGTTGGCGTAGTAAGGCATCGTGTTAGCTCCCAAACCTGCTACACGGGTCCAGCTGGAAGAACCATTAGCTTTGTATTCAATCATAATGGCTTGGGCGCCAGTGTAAACGCCTGTGATACCCGTAGAGGAGAAGGTGATATTGCTGGTAGCACCAGCTGCAATGTTTACGGTTTTACTTTCAATGAGCGCTGCTACAGTCATAAATTCTTGAGCTGCGAAGGCACGTACCTCACCCGAGAAGGGCTTGCCGCCTTTATTGATGAGTTGGGCGGTAACAGTGAATGCATTACCGCAAGGTATCGTAGCGGGATTGGTGGTCACTTTGGCGTTGAGCACCAGAGCAGTATTGTTCGTTAATTTGTTGCCAGGGATGATGTTAACCATAGCCTGGTTGTTGTAGTTGAAGTTATAGGAAATAGTTCCTGAGCGAGGAGTGAAACCGCCCAATGCGTAATAGCCGTTCAGGCTGCCGTCCCAACCCCAGTTGATGTGCAACTTGTTGGAGGCATCGTAACCGTCGCAAACGAAGATATGTCCGTTTTCTTGGTTGGCGTCAAAGCCGGTAACAGCTACGGGCAGGCTCTTGTCCAAATCGGCCTTGATGGTAGCCAAGAAGGAGGCATCGCCCATGGTCTTTCTTGAAATGATGGTGGCCAAAGGATAGTTAAAGTATTGCTTGATAGCATATTGGCCGCTATGAACATGGGAGGCTTGCTCTTCCAGACCGGAGCCGCTACCGCCCGATTCTTGGGTTCCGTAGTCCATCTCAACGGCAACGCCGCAAGCGTACATCAGGGTGGCTACCGCATTGATTTGGGTTGCGCTTGATACGGGGGTAAGTTGGAGAGGCATATTGGCGAAATCGAAAGTGGTGTTGGCAAAGTTGCAGCTCTGTTTACCATAGATATTGCCAAATCTTTCAGGCGTGTATTCGTGTGAGCCATAGCCTTTAGTGGGATATTTGTGATAGCTGATAATCTGCGACAGCACGGTTGCCATACAGCCGGTTACAGCATATTGGCCGTTTCTGTTAGGACATTTGGCATCGTAGAGAGGTTTGTAAGTGCCGTTGACAGTTTTGCCGGATTGTCCCCATTTGTTTTCGCCCAGCAGGGGTGAAACGGCGTCAGTACCCTTGGTGGCACGGAAAGTGCCGCTAATGAGTTCGTTCCATTCCTGTGTGTTTTCAGGAACGCAAACCACATTGTTGTCTATCACAAATTGAGCCATTCTCTCATAGCCTTTCAAGAAGGAAGCAACATGTTCGGGCATATTCTCTGTCGTAAATTGACATTCGGTTGAATAGGCCAGTACGGGAATCATGTTGTCGTCGCCAGAAATCATGACGAAGCCGTTTTCAGAATTGAACACATAGAAGTAGTTCAGGGTTGCGGTTTCGTTAGTGGCCGTGTAAGCCAGGTTAAGGTCTTGAGCCCCTTTGGTTTGGGAAATGGAAGCTGCAAAGGTGGCGGCAGCTTTTTGAGCGGTCTTCACATCAACAGGATTTCCGAAGGTAGTACCTAATAACGCTACGAAAGTAACTAAAAGAGCAATTTTTTTCAATTTCATAATGGATTTGGATTTTATGTCGTCTATTTATTTCGTAAGAATATTGTTTAAAAGGTGATACAATATATAGTTGACCTTTTTTGCGGCGCAAAGTTAATAAAAAAACTTAAAAAAAAACCTGCTTTGAGGAGCAGGTTTGTATGATGGGATTTATATTGTTATATATCAATATTATAGATTTTCCAAAATAGCCTCAATCAGGTTTTCTGCACAATCGGCAATGTCGGCGATGGTGGCGGGCAGCATATAGCAGGGTGTCGAGAAAATCATGTTTTCCTTGTCGGCAATGACTTCGGTCTGGTTGGTGTTGATGTGGGTGGCGCCCATCTGTTCCACGTCGTTGATGGTCTGCTTGTCGGTGCCCACGGTGATGGTGATGTTGTGCAGTACGCAGGCCAGCAGTACGGGTGCAATGCACAGGGCACCAATAGGTTTGCGCAGCTTGTGAGTCTCTTTGATGATCTTGGCGATATCGGGGTCCACTTTGGCCTTGGCACCATCAAATGCGTAGGTGAAGAGGTTTTTGGCTGCGCCGAAGCCGCCGGGGAATACCAACGCATCGAAGTGCGTGGGGTCGTACTCGCTGATGGGATGGATGTCGCCGCGGGCGATGCGGGCGGCTTCCACCAGCATGTTGCGCGTCTCGTTCATGTTCTCTTTGGTGGCATGGTTCACCACACTGCGTTGCGGTTTGTCGGGTGCGAAGATGGTGTAGGAACAGTCGTTCCGGTCGATGGCCAGCAGCGTCATTACCGCCTCGTGAATTTCCGATCCGTCCATAGAGCCGCAGCCGCTTAGTATAACAGCAAATTTTTTCATATTGTTCAATGTATTAAATCTTTAATGTCGCTTTGGAAACGGCAAAGATACAAAAAATTTTTAAACGGGGAACCTTCGGCGGGTTAATATCGAGGGTGATACTTGGCGATATTCTCTTTGATATAGTTGCGGTCGAGGTGGGTGTAGATTTCGGTGGTGATGATGCTCTCATGGCCGAGCATCTCCTGCACAGCGCGCAGGTCGGCGCCGCCATCGATGAGGTGGGTGGCGAAAGAGTGGCGGAAGGTGTGCGGACTGATGGTCTTGGTGATGCCTGCTTTGTGTGCCAACTCCTTGATGATGTGGAAGATCATGGCGCGGGTGAGCTTACTGCCGCGGCGGTTGAGGAAGACGATATCTTCGCAGCCTTTTTTGATCTTAAGTTTCTCGCGTTCGCCTTCCACGTAAAGCATCACGGCTTTCTGCGCCGTCTGTCCGATAGGTACCAGCCGTTCTTTGTTGCCCTTGCCGATGATGCGGACGAAGCCGTCGGTGAAATGGAGCCACGAGAGTCGCAGTTCGGTAAGCTCGCTGACACGGAGCCCGCAGCCGTACAGCACTTCGATGATGGCTTTGTTGCGGTGGCCCTCAGGCTTGCTCAGGTCGATGCAGTCGAGGATGGACTCTATCTCAGGAATGGAGAGCACCGAGGGCAACTTCCGTCCGATTTTGGGCGAGTCGAGCAGTTCGGTGGGGTCCTCCTCTATGGAGTTCTCGAAAACTAAAAAGTGGTAAAATGCCTTGATGCCCGAGATGATGCGCGCTTGCGACCGCGCCTGTATTTTTTCGTCATACAAGGTGGTTAGAAATTCCTGTAAATCAGCTAATTCCACCTTGTCGAGCTCTTTGCGGCCTCCGAGGAAATCGTCAAACTTCCGGATGTCGCGCATGTAGGCTTCCACCGTCCTGGGCGACAGTGACTTTTCGATGCGTATGTATTGGTAAAACCGTTGGAGGTATTGTTCTGAGCTGTTCACCCGTGTTGTTGTTAATGGTTTTCCAAAATCTGATGTCCAGCTTGGTAAGGCGTGATATGTCCGCTTTGGATTTGCGGTAACAGTTTTTCTATCAGTTGTTTAACCTCTTTATTTTCGTAAAAGCGGCTCTTGATGGAGAAGTCGATCCATTCGTAGAAGCTCTTCACTAACTGTTGGTTGCGTTGCAGGTGGAAGAAGCCGTTGGCGCGGGTCTCTTCGGCAAAGCGGTTGATGAGGTCGGAGATGGCGATGATGGAGGGCTGGTCATATACCGAGCTGGTGGTCACGGGCACCTTCCAGCCGTTGTCGTTGGCGGGGAAGAGGTTGATGACCGACTGGTACTGGTTGCGGGCCTGTTGAGCCTTGAGTTGGTTGTCGCCATCGGCTTTGGTGATGACAATGGCGTCGGCCATCTCCATGATGCCGCGTTTGATGCCCTGCAGTTCATCGCCCGCGCCCGCGATGAGCAGCAGCAGGAAGAAATCGGTCATCGACTTGACGATGGTTTCCGACTGGCCCACGCCGACGGTTTCGACGAGTATGGTGTCAAAGCCGGCGGCCTCGCACAGGATGATGGTCTCGCGGGTTTTGCGTGCCACACCGCCTAAAGTCAGGCCCGACGGGGTGGGGCGGATGAAGGCCTTGGGGTTGACCGACAGGCTCTCCATGCGTGTCTTGTCGCCTAAGATGCTGCCCTTCGAGCGTTCGCTGCTCGGGTCGATGGCGAGCACTGCCACTTTGTGGCCCTGAGTGGTGAGGTAGGTGCCGAAACTCTCGATGAAGGTGCTCTTGCCAGCTCCTGGCACGCCCGTGATGCCAATACGGATGGAGTTGCCGCTGTGCGGCAGGCAGCGCTCAATGACTTCCTGTCCTTTGGCGTAATGCTCTGGCTTCGTACTCTCAATCAGTGTGATAGCGCGACTGAGCACCACCCTGTCGCCACGGAGGATGCCCTCCACACACTCGTCGGCGGTCAGCTCGCGCTTGGGCTGCCGTTTGGTGAGGTAGGGGTTCACTTCCGAAGGCTGTTCGATGCCTTCCTGTACGCTCAATGCCGAATTGAAAGTATCATCCATAATGTAATAGGCTTAATAAGAGGATGTTCCAGAGGTGCATTCCACGCGACTGGCCACCATGCTCTCGCTATCCACGGTAATGGAAACGTTGGTCTGGCCGTCTCGGGAACTGCATTCGGTTTCGCTCATCACGTCGCTGTCCCAATTCTCGGTTTCCACCAAATTGCCGTTCTCATCGTAGTATTTGCAGGTGCAGCCCTTGTCGCACGAGGTGGTTCCCAATAGCAGGGCTAAAGCAAAACTTGTAATCACAAATATCTGTTTCATAAGAATTTATCTATTTTCTGAGTGATAACCTGAATGTTCTTCAAACCCTCTTTCTGTCCCAGAATCAGTATCAGGTCTTTATCGGTCTTGGTGTCAAGGTGGGTAAGCTGGGCGGGCTTGCCTACTTCGAACAGTTTGCAGCGGAAAGTGTCGCCTGCCTCCAATTTGGTGTGGATGGAGCGGCGGATGAAAAACCGGTCGTCGCCATAGTAGTCAAGGTAGCAGAAAGAGATTTTTCCCCAGCCAATCTCGACATGGTTGCCCACTTCCAACTGTTGGGGCGACAGACTTGTATAGAGGAAAATGTTGTTTTGGGCCAATTCGTCAATGCTGTTATTCAGTTTTTTGTAGGTGGTCCACTCGGGAATGTTGACATATTCGGCCATGATGCGCAGGGTGGAGATCAGAATGGGGATGCTTCCGTCGTCATCGATGTTCCAAATAGGTTTGAAAATTTCGGGATAGACTGTTTCCCCCGTTTTTTCTGAGATGTTCCATGCAAGGAACTTCAAATCAGAAAAAGTGTGAATGGGATGGTCTAAAGTGTATTCCACATGGGTGCGTAAATCCTTAATACTGTCGCAGAGATAGGGCATGATGATGAGTTTTTATAGTGTCGCAAAGATAAGGATTTTTTTATGAAAATCCAAAGATTATTTTTTGTGATTTTTTTTGTGCGGAAAAGAACTTTAAATAGCACATCTTTAGATTTCGGAATAGAAAATTTATTAAATTTGCCTCACTTTTGCTCAAAGAATGGGGATTGTTAAATTGCTAAGAATAAGGATGTTAAAATTTGGGAATAAGGCAATGTGTTTTGAGTAATGATTTCAGGCAAAAGAGAAAAGCGACAATCAATTATTAATCAATTAAATACAATAAAATGAAAATTCTGGTTTTAAATTGTGGCAGTTCGTCCATCAAGTATCAGTTGATCGATATGGACAACAATGCCAAGGTGATGGCCAAAGGTCTTTTGGAACGTATCGGCCTTGAAATGGGTGAGTTCACACACAAATATAATGGCGAGAAACATTACGAGCAGTTGCCTATTCCCGACCATACCGCTGGTATCAAGATAGTTTTGAACGCATTGACCGATGCCAAGATGGGTGTCATCTCCGACCTGAAGGAGATCGGTGCTGTAGGTCATCGTGTGGCTCACGGCGGCGAAGCTTTCCCGCAGAGTGCAGTTATCAGCGATGCTGTGATTGCAGAGATTGAGAAGTTGCGCGACATTGCTCCGTTGCACATTCCGGGCAGCTTGGCCGGTATCCGCGCCATGCAGGAAGTGCTGCCAGGTGTTCCCATGGCAGCCGTGTTCGACACATCGTTCCACTTGACGATGCCCGCCGAATCGTACCTCTACGCCATTCCTTACGAATATTATCAGAAATACCGCATCCGTCGTTACGGCTTCCACGGCACCAGCCATAAGTTTGTGGCCGAAAATGCCGCCAAAATGATTGGCAAGGACTGGAAAGACCTGAAAATTGTGACCTGCCACCTCGGTAGTGGCGCCTCTATCGCTGCAGTGAAGAACGGCAAGTCGGTGGACACTTCGATGGGTTTCACCCCTGTGGAAGGCCTCGTGATGGGCAGCCGCTGCGGCGACATTGACGCTGGTGCAGTGATGTATCTGGTTGAACACGAAAATATGGACATGAAAACGCTGAACACCGTGCTCAACAAGAAGTCGGGCTTGGTAGGCGTGAGCGGTGGCAAGCAGGATATGCGCGACGTGCGCGCAGGCCGCGATGCCGGTGACGAGCGCTGCACCTACGCGTTCAACATGTTCGCCCAGAGAGTGAAAAAGTATATCGGTGCCTACGCAGCCGAGATGAACGGCATGGACCTCGTGGTTATGACCGGTGGTATTGGCGAGAACGCATGGTTTATGCGTGATCCCATCCTCTCCAACATGGAATTCCTGGGCATTAAAATCGACAAGAAAATCAACGAGGAGACCGTTGGCGAAGCCCGCGTGATTTCAACCCCCGACTCGAAAGTGACCGTAGTGGTATTCCCCACCGACGAAGAGTTGGTAATTGCCACCGATACTTACAATTTGGTGAAATAAAGGAATTTCTTCCTGTAATAAAAGAAGGGGCGAATGATCATTCGCCCCTTCTTTTTTGTTTGATATATAGTAGAAATGCGATTAATTGCGTTTCTACATTTTTTGCCATTTATATCTCCACCTCTTCTTTGAATTTGGGGATGTAGGTCTTTTTCAGTCCCGCTTCGTGCAGATGCTGTTCGTACTCTTTTCGCGACTCGTCCTCGCCGTGTACGATGAAGATGTTCTTCAGCTTGCGGGTTTTCTGGTTCGAGAGGTACTTGATCAATTCGTGGTAGTCGGCGTGGCCCGAGTAGGCCTCGATGCTCTTGACGGCGGCGCGCACTTTGTACTTGACGCCGAAGATGGAGACTTCCTTATCTCCACGTAAGATTTTGGCACCCAGTGTGGTAGGTGAGCAATAGCCCACCGACAGGATGGTGGTCTTGGGGTTCTCGATGTTGTTGGCCAGGTGGTGTTTGATACGGCCGGCCTCCATCATGCCCGAAGCCGAGATGATGATGCAGGGTCGGTTGTAGGTGTTGAGCTTCTTCGAGTCGTCGATGGTGCGCACATAGTGCAGGTTCTCAAAGCCGAACGGGTCGGGGTCGGTCTTGATGTACTCCTGCATCTCCTCGTTGAAGCAGTCGCTGTGCAGCCT
>JAEERB010000094.1 GCA_016285615.1 Bacteroidales bacterium | reverse complement strand
TGCCGAGCGGCGGATGAAGTAGTCCTTCCATTCGCTCAGTTTCTCGCCGCGCCAGCAGGCAACGGCATTCTCGAACAGTGACAGCGAGCGGTCGGGGAAAACCAGGTCGGGGTCCACACCCTCAATCATGCCAGTGCCTTTGCAGGTGGGGCAGGCACCATAAGGGTTGTTGAAACTGAAAAGGTTGACGGTGGGCTCTTCAAAAGTGATGCCGTCTTTTTCGAACAGATTGCTGAAACGGCGCTGGGTAACGCTTTCATTTTCAACGCGGATGACGCATTCGCCCTTGCCTTCATTGAAAGCGGTCTGCACCGAATCGCAAAAGCGGGTGTGGTTGGCGGCGATATTGTCCGACTTGAACCGGTCGATGGAAATCAGAATGTCGGCCGCTTTCATGCTCTTTTTGTAAGCCAACAAATCGTCAATATCCCAGTATTCGTTTTTGAAGAGAAAGCGGCTGAAGCCCTGTTGTTTGAGGATTTCCAGCTGTTCGTGCACGGTACGCCCCGACACGATCTGGACGGGTGCCAGCACATGGACGCGGCTGCCGGCGGGAATCTCTGCAACATAGTTGAGCACATCTTTCAGCGTTTCGCGCTTCACCTCCTTGTTGCTGATGGGCGAGAAGGTGCGGCCCACGCGGGCAAACAGCAGCTTGAGGTATTCGTAAATCTCGGTCGTGGTGCCCACGGTTGAGCGTGGGTTGCGCGAGATGACACGCTGCTCGATGGCGATGGCGGGCGGGATGCCCTTGATGCTGTCCACCTCGGGCTTCGAGATTTTGCCCATAAACTGGCGGGCGTAGGAGCTCAGACTCTCAATGTAACGGCGCTGCCCTTCGGCGTAGAGCGTGTCAAAGGCCAAGGACGACTTGCCCGAGCCCGACAGGCCAGTAATGACTACCAGCTTGTTGCGGGGTATGTCGAGACTGATGTTTTTCAGGTTATTGACCCTAACGCCTTGTATGTGGATGAAATCTTCGCTCATGTGCCGTTGAAAAAAGCGGCGACAAATTTACAGAAAAAAGCGATAGGAAATGTATGATGTAAAACAAAACCTTTATTCAATATTCCGTTCGACATGTCGTTTATTTTCGTTTTGAACTGTTGCTTTTTTTGTAACGGTTACCGTACGTTTTTACTCATCTTCTTTGTCTATGTATGTGATGTGTCTTGACATGACGGATTTGTCTTGACGAAATGGAAATGAAATTTTGTTGCAACGAATTTGATATTGCGGCGCATTTCCTTATGGTTCCATCTCTACTATTATTACGGCGCCGCATGGGATATGTTGGCATATCCCGCCCAGGGGTATCGGTCGCTGCGCGCCCTCAACCCCTGGCTACCGAGCGGGAACCCCTAAACAGGGTTCTTGGATATCGAAGTGCGTCCTTATCTTTTGGTTCTTTTCTTTGGCGCAGCAAAGAAAAAGAACATTGTTTTATTTTATTATCCCACAACTAAATATAAAAATTATGACTTTTTTTTGCGTTTTAAATAAAACACTGACAATATTTGAACATCTTTTGCGTTTCAATTAAGTGTTTTGATTATTCAATTAATATACCCGCCTATGGATAAAAATGATACCCTTGTGAAACCTGCTAAAAAATTGAAAACCACCAGATTGGAGAAACCTCGCGCCTCGGTCATCGAGAATATCCTCAATTATTCAAAGTCACTGGATGTCATCCAATCCCCCTTCGTAGGTTCGTTTGTTTTCGTAAACAACTAACAGGTAGGGCTGCCGGTAATTCTCCGACAGCCTTTTTTCTTAGCCGAATGAAAATTATTCGTACCTTTGCGTTCTGAAAAAACGCAAGTTATGGCTAATGTAAAACCTTCTATTCCAAAAGGAACCCGCGATTTTTCTCCTATGGAGATGATTCGCCGCAACTATATTTTCAATGTCATCCGCTCCGTGTTCGAGAAGCACGCCTACCTGCCGATTGAAACTCCCTCGATGGAGAATCTCTCAACATTGATGGGCAAGTATGGCGAAGAGGGCGACCGTCTGCTTTTTAAAATCCTCAATTCGGGCGATTTTGCCAAGGGTGTCGATTTTAACGATGAGAATATCAACCGCTTGGCTACGAAAATCTGCGAGAAGGGTTTGCGTTACGACCTTACCGTGCCGTTTGCCCGCTTTGTGGTGCAACACCAGAACGAACTTTCGTTCCCTTTCAAACGCTACCAGATGCAGCCCGTTTGGCGCGCCGACCGTCCTCAAAAAGGCAGATACAGAGAGTTTTACCAGTGTGATGCCGATGTGATTGGCAGTAACTCGTTGCTCAATGAGGCCGAGCTGATGCAGATTACCGACGAGATTTTCTCCACGTTCGGCATTAAGGTGACCATAAAAATCAATAACCGCAAAATCCTGACAGGCATTGCCGAGGTGGTGGGTGCCCCCGACAAAGTGGTGGACATCTGTACTGCCATCGACAAGCTCGACAAGATTGGCTTGGAGAATGTGTGTGCCGAGCTGGCCGAGCGTGGCCTCTCTGAAGAGTCTATCGCCAAGATGCAGCCGTTCTTCGCTTTTGGCGGCAGCAACGAAGAAAAATTGGATCAGTTGCGCAAAGTGTTTGCCAACAGCGAAATAGGTATGCGCGGTGTGGATGAGGTGCAGACCGTACTCAACTATGTTGCCCTCTTTAACCTCAACTCACCCATTGAGTTGGATATTACTTTGGCTCGCGGCCTCAACTATTATACGGGCGCCATTTTCGAGGTAAAGGCCATGGATGTGGCTATTGGCAGCATCTCGGGCGGTGGACGCTACGATGACCTGACGGGCATCTTCGGCCTGAAGAACATGTCGGGCGTGGGCATCTCCTATGGTGCCGAGCGCATCTATGATGTTCTTAATGAGTTGAACCTCTTCCCCGCAGGAATCGCTTCGCCAGTGAAGGTGCTGTTGCTCAACTTTGGCGAGAAGGAAGAAAAGTATGCGCTGTCGGCGCTCCAAGCTTTGCGCGTAGAAGGCATCGCCTGCGAAATTTTCCCCGACCGCACCAAAATCGGCAAGCAGATGAATTATGCCAATGCCAAGTCAATACCGTTTGTGGTGATGGCCGGCGAAGAGGAGATGAACAATCAGGTTTATACCCTTAAAAATATGGAATCGGGCGAACAACAAAGTATGTCGATCGCCCAATTGGTTGCGTATTTAAAAGATATTCTCAAATAATTTGTGTTAGCGCACCACGCGTCCGCTGCCCGAGCCATTCATCAGCATTTCCACTTCCTTGGCGGTGACCATGTTGAAGTCACCTAAGATAGTGTGTTTCAGGCAAGAAGCTGCTGCGGCAAAGTCGATGGCTTTCTGGTCGTCATTGTAGGTCAGCAAGCCGTAAATCAGGCCGCCCATGAACGAGTCGCCGCCGCCTACACGGTCAACGATATGCGTGATGTCGTATCGGCGCGATTGCTTCAGCGTGCCGTTCGAGTATATGCAGCCGCCCCAGGTGTTGTGGTTGGCGTTGATGGCGCCGCGCAGGGTGATGGCAATCTTCTGGGCTTGCGGGAACATGGCGGCCAGTTGGCGGCATACGCTCTCAAATGAGCCCGCATCTACCTTTCCGCCAGTCTTTTCGGCGTCGAAAGCCTCGGGCTTGATGCCAAAGACTTTCTCTGCATCTTCTTCATTACCTAAGATGACATGGCACCCTTTAACCAAGGCGGGCATCACTTCAGATGCTGTCTTTCCGTATTTCCACAGGTTCTTGCGGTAGTTGAGGTCGCACGAAACGGTCAATCCCATGCGGTTAGCTATCTCCACAGCTTCGAGGCAGGCGTCGGCGGCTCCCTGCGAAATGGCAGGCGTGATGCCCGTCCAGTGGAACCAGCCTGCATCGCTGAAAACTTTCTCCCAGTCAACCATGCCCGGCTTAATCTCAGCAATGGCCGAGTGGGCGCGGTCGTATATAACTTTGCTGGAACGTGCTACAGCACCCGTTTCTAAGAAATAGATGCCTATGCGGTCGCCGCCGCGAACAATATGCTGGGTGTCAACACCATACTTGCGCAACTCGCGGATGCAGCTCTCTGCAATGTCGTTTTCTGGCAATCTGGTCACATAGACCGACGGAATGCCGTAGTTGGCCAAAGAGACGGCCACATTGGCTTCGCCGCCGCCAAAGGTGGCGTTGAATTGGGTTGCCTGACCAAAACGCAAGTAGTCGGGTGTGGCCAGTCGCAGCATGATTTCACCAAAGTTAACAACTTTCTTCATGGGTTCTTTTATTTAATGTAAAGGTCGTATATAGAGCTATATACGACCTGTTATGAATGTTTTTTTGTAGCGTCAGAATGATTATCCGTTCAACGCCTCGGCACCGCTCACAATCTCAATCAACTCGTTGGTGATAGCCGACTGACGGGCGTTGTTGTACTTGAGACGCAGGTCTTTCAGAATCTCGGTGGCATTGTCGGTAGCCTTGTGCATTGCGGTCATACGGGCGCCGTGTTCCGAAGCGATGGAGTCGATGAGCGTCTTGTAGAGTTGCAGTTTCATAATCTTGGGAATGAGCTCTTCCAGAATCTCTTCTTTCGAAGGCTCGAAGATGTAGTCGTTCAACTGCTTCTTCTCTGTGCCATCGCCAAGTTGCTGTACGGGCAGGTAATTCTCCACCACCAACTTTTGGGTGGCCGGGTTGATGAACCGGTTGTAGATGATGTCCACCTTGTCGATGGTCTTGTTGGCAAAGCCGTCCATCAGGAACTGGGCAATCTGGGCCACTTCGTTGAAGACGGGCGTGTCGATGAGTGCTTCGTTGCACTGGATAACGTCGTAAGTCTTAGCGAGTTGCTCCTTTGCTTTTTTACCCAAGCAGATGATTTTCAGCTTGCCGGCGGCTGCCTGTTTGGCGTATTTGGTTTCAATCAGGTGTCTTGCCTCCTTCACCACATTGGAGTTGAAACTGCCGCACAATCCTCGGTTGGAGGAGATGACCACCAGCACCACATTCTCAATGTCGCGGGTGGCGAAAAGCGGCATGTCGGCCATGCTTTCAGCGGAAGAAGAGAGGTTTTGCAGGATCTCGTTCAGCTTGTTAGAGTAGGGGCGCAGGCTGATGATGGCGTTTTGCGCGCGGCGCAGCTTGGCTGCTGACACCATCTTCATCGCACCCGTAATCTTCTGCGTGGACTCGACCGATGCAATCCTGATTCTAATCTCTTTTAGACTTCCCATAATGAATATTTCTTAGTTTATGAGATGTTATAGTTCGTACTTTTTAGCCACTTGCTTGCATACTTCGGTCAGGCTCTTCATAATGTCGTCGTCAATCTTGCCTGATTTCAATACGTCTAAAATGTCCTGATGGTTTTCGTGCAGGGTTTGGATATAGTCGGCTTCAAAGTTCTTGATGCGGTTGATGGGCACTTTCTGCAACAGCGCTTTCACACCGCAGAAGATGATGGCAATCTGCTCTTCTACCTTCATAGGTGAGTACTGGGGCTGCTTCAGGATTTCCACGTTGCGGGCACCTTTGTCAAGCACGTTCTTGGTCGATGCGTCCACGTCGGAGCCGAACTTGGCGAACGATTCCAGTTCGCGGAATTGTGCCTGGTCGAGCTTCAAAGTACCGGCAATCTTCTTCATCGACTTGATCTGGGCGTTACCACCTACACGCGATACGGAGATACCTACGTTGATGGCGGGACGAACACCCGAGTTGAACAGGGAGGTCTCCAAGAAGATCTGTCCGTCGGTGATGGAGATGACGTTGGTGGGAATGTAGGCCGAAACGTCACCAGCCTGCGTTTCAATAACGGGCAGTGCGGTCAGTGAACCACCACCTTTAACGATGGGCTTGAGCACGGGCGGCAGGTCGTTCATCTGGGCTGCAATCTCGTCCGATTCGATAATCTTGGCAGCTCTCTCCAACAATCTTGAGTGGAGGTAGAACACGTCGCCAGGATATGCTTCACGTCCAGGGGGGCGACGGAGCAGCAACGACACTTCACGGTAAGCCACAGCCTGCTTCGACAAGTCGTCGTAGATGATCAGGGCAGCACGTCCCGTGTCACGGAAGTACTCGCCGATGGCGGCACCTGCAAACGGTGCGTAGAACTGCATGGCGGCAGGGTCGGAAGCCGTAGCGGTGACGATGGTCGTGTAGGCCATAGCACCATGCTCGGTCAAAGTCTTCACGATATTGGCAACGGTAGAACCTTTCTGTCCTACAGCTACATAGATGCAATATACGGGATTTCCTTTATCGTAGAACTCTTTCTGGTTGATGATGGTGTCGATGGCGATAGCCGTTTTGCCAGTCTGACGGTCACCGATAATCAACTCACGCTGTCCACGGCCGATGGGAATCATCGCGTCAACAGCCTTGATACCAGTCTGGAGAGGTTCCTTCACGGGCTGACGGAAGATAACGCCGGGAGCCTTACGCTCGATAGGCATTTCGTACAGGGTACCTTCAATCTCGCCTTTGCCGTCGATTGGGTTACCCAAAGTGTTGATAACACGGCCTAACAAGCCTTCGCCCACTTTGATGGAGGCGATTTTGCCGGTACGCTTGCACAAGTCTCCTTCATTCAGCGTCTTAGAGTCACCAAGGAGCACAACGCCGACATTGTCTTCTTCGAGGTTCAACACGATGCCCATCACAGGAGTGCCGGTGTTTTCAAAAACAACCAGCTCGCCGGATTGCGCGTTCTTTAAGCCATAAACGCGTGCAATGCCGTCACCTACGATGAGTACAGTGCCCGTCTCTTCCAAATCTGCTTTCACATCAAAGTTTTGCAACTGTTGACGAAGAATAGCGGTTACTTCTGAGGGTTTAATTTCTGCCATATTAGTTTGTTTATTCGTGATTTTTATCTTGATAATGTCGGCTTAGAAACCGGCTTGATATACATTGTTCGAAAATTCTTGTTTCAGTTTGTTGATGCGGCCAATTAGGCTGGTGTCAACAAGGAAGTCGTCAATCTTGACAATGAACCCGCCAATCAGTTCGGGATTCACAATGCGCTGTAACTCAATGGTCGATTTGGTCTGTTCCTCCAAAACGGCTTTGATGCGTTCGGCCAAGGCATCGCTGATGGCTACCGCCGTAGTGAATTGGGCGATGCGGATGTTGTGATGCTTGTTGTACAGACGGATGAATTCGTCGAAAATCATCAGCAGAGCGGGTTCGCGCTTCTTTTGGATGATGAGCGAGAGGAAACCATAACTTACAGCACTGATCTTGTGTTCAAAAAGAGCCGCAAAGATGTTTTTCTTCTTATCCGGCGTGATAACGGGACTTTCGATGACCGCTTTCAATTCGCTGTTTTCGTGAAAGACTTCCTTGAGAGTTAGTATGTCCTTGTAAGTTTCCTCGAGTTTATTCTCTTGAACCGCAAATTCATAAAGCGCATTCGCATATCTGCCGGCTAATTTTTGGCTTTTCATAGATTATCTTTTTGGTCCTCAAATGATGAATGATAATTCAATCTTCTGCAAGTAGCTCGCAAAAATAATAAAAAATATGAAATGCTGAAGCCTGAAAGTGAAAAAATGAAAAGATTTTTGTGAGGTGTTTTTTAGGGTTGAATAATGGTGATTTTAGGTTGGATTGTGGGGGCGTAGCGTGCTACGACCACGTTTTAAAAATGAAATAGACAGTTCCTCATAAATTTTGTATTTTTGCCACGCATTTTGCCTTTGCGCATAACTCGCTTATGAAAGAGTATAAATACTTGAATCATATTGAATTGCCATCCGACCTTCGGAAACTGAAAGTGTCGGAGTTGCCGGCATTGTGCGATGAGTTGCGCGATTTTATTATTAACGAAACGGCCCATAACCCAGGCCACCTGGGTGCCAGCCTGGGTACCATCGAACTGACGGTGGCCATCCATTATGTGTTCGATACGCCTCATGATAAGTTAGTGTGGGACGTGGGACATCAGGCCTATTGCCATAAGATTATCACGGGCCGTAAGGATCGCTTCCATACCAACCGCTGCTACGGCGGCATCAGCGGCTTCCCAAAAATGTCGGAAAGTGAGTACGACTCGTTCGGTACTGGACATTCATCGACTTCTGTATCAGCTATTTTGGGTATGGCAGTGGCAAACAAGTTGGCAGGCAACACCGAGCAGAACCATATCGCTGTGATTGGCGACGGCGCGATGGGTGGTGGCATGGCTTTCGAGGCGATGAATCAAGCAGGTGCTACCAATGCCAATATGCTTATCATTTTGAATGATAACAAGATAGCTATTGATAAAAATGTGGGTGCGATGAGTCGCTACTTGTTGCGAATCACCTCGTCGCCGACCTACAATTACTATAAGAATCGCGTGTGGAACTTCTTCACACAGAATAAAAAAGACGGTCAGAGTAAGTTTGTGAATTTCTTGAGTAAGGCGGGCAACGTCATCAAGGGCTTCCTCCTTCGTGGCAGCAACCTCTTCCAGAGCTTGGGATTCCGCTACTTCGGCCCCGTCGATGGTCACGATGTGGTCTATCTGGTGAAGGTGCTCCGCGACTTGAAAAAGGTGCAAGGTCCTCGTTTGCTGCATGCTATCACTGTGAAGGGCAAAGGTTTGCGCCTGGCCGAATCGGACCAGACCACCTACCATGCCCCCGGCCTGTTCAATCCCGATACGGGTGAGATCTTAGAGGCTGACACCGAAGGCCAACCACCTAAGTTCCAGGATGTTTTTGGCGACACCATTCTTGAGTTGGCTCGTCAAGACGAGAAGATTGTGGGCATCACGCCAGCCATGGCTACGGGCTGCTCGCTGACCACCATGGCGGCCGTTTTTCCCGAGCGCGTGTTCGACGTGGGCATCGCCGAACAGCATGCCGTCACCTTCTCAGCAGGCATGGCTACGCAAGGCTATATCCCCTTCTGCAATATCTACTCGTCGTTCCTGCAACGGGCTTATGATCAGATTATTCACGATGTGGCACTGCAAGATCTGCCTGTCATCTTCTGTATCGACCGCGGCGGCCTTGTAGGAGAAGACGGCGCCACCCACCACGGCGTGTTCGACCTGGCATTCCTACGCTCGGTGCCCAACATGATTATCGCCTCGCCACGTAACGAAATCGAGCTGCGCAACCTGATGTTCACGGCCTACCGCCATCGCGAGCATCCTTTCGCCATCCGCTACCCGCGTGGCCGCGGCGTGCTGACCGACTGGAAAAAGGAGATGCACACACTGGAAATTGGTCGCGCCGAAATGTTACAGGAGGGCGAAAAGGTGCTGTTCCTTTCGTTAGGACCGCTCGCCAACAATGTGCAGAAGGCGATTGCCCAACTGGAAACCGAAGGGCTGCATCCCGCCCATGTGGATATACGCTTCCTTAAGCCGTTGGATGAAAATATGTTACATGAATTATCCAAACGCTATCCTGTTTGGATTACGGTGGAAGACGGTGTGAAGAAGGGTGGACTTTATTCGGCTGTATCCGAATTTTTGGAAGATAACCATTATGCCAACAGACTGTATGCGGTAGCCATTGGCGACACGTTTGTGGAACATGG
>JAEERB010000093.1 GCA_016285615.1 Bacteroidales bacterium | reverse complement strand
GTTTTTGAAGGTGACCACGCCGCCGATGCCCAGGGCAAAGCCATGTCGGATAGCCCATTCAGCCTCTTGGATTCCACCCGAGAAGCAGTGGAGCACGCCACTCCATTGCACGTTGCCAAACTTGTTGAAGATGGCGAGCGCATCTTCGTAGCCGCTGCGGATGTGGATAGAGAGAGGCATGTTGCGTTCGCGTGCCCAAGTCAGCTGGGTGTAGAACACCTCCTGTTGCTCGCTCCGTAGCGACGTGTCGTGGTAGAGGTCGATGCCGATCTCGCCGATGCCGGCCACGCGCGGGTCGGTCAGCAGACTTTCCATCAGGGCCAGGTCTTCGCGATAGGTTTCGGTGATGTCGGTAGGGTGCAGCCCGATGAGCGGAAAGAGATGCTGAGGGTACCGGTCGGCGGCTTCAAACAAACTGTTGATGCTCTGTGCATTGACACAGGGCACAATGGCTTGCGTTACACCTGCCTCGATGGCCCGTGCCACCACCTCATCGAAATCGTCGGGGTAGTATTCTCGCGACAAATGGGTATGAGTATCAACCAAATTCATATTCCGAAATTTTGGTTGCAAAAGTACAAGATTTCCATTTTTTGAGCTCAAAAAACGTTTTTTTTTGTTATAAAACCCCAAAAAATAAAAGAAAAAATAAAATCAAAACACTAATAATCAACAAGATAATAAGTGAATCCTTAAAAAAACTTAATAAAATAAAAAAAAATAACAATGAAGCACTACATCAAAATATTTTAGTACTTTTGCACCGAAAAATCTATTTATTAACTTAAAAATCATAGACTATGAAAAAGAACATTTTAATGGCTGCTTTAATCGCAGTTTTAGCATTCGGTCTTTTCTCATGCAACAAAGACGAAGCATCTAAGAAAGATCTTTTGACCACCACTACTGGTTGGCAATTAGCTGAAGGTACCATTACCCCTGCTTATGAAATGGCATCTGGTGACATGGTTTCTGACCTGATGAACTATCTGTATGCTTGCGAACAAGATGATGAAATCTATTTCGACGCTAACGGTGCAGAACGCATCAAAACTAAAGTAAAATGCGCTGAAGGCGAAGGTCTCCAAGGTGAAGAAGTTGCTGGTTTGTGGCGTTTCGACAACGAAGAAGATCCTCAAGTTCTCTACATGCAATTACCTTTCTTCTATGATGAAACTGGTAACGCACTCGACGCAGAACAAGAAAACTGCACAATTAAAGACATCAACAAGGACGAGTTGAAACTTACCTACACTTTCCAAGTTGAAGGCACCAACTACACCTTCCAGATGACTTACAAGGCTCCCAAAAAAGTTGCCAAATAATTTTCAGACAATTCATAATTTAACCAAAAACTTAAAATCTTAAAACAATGAAAAAAGTATTTTTAGTATTATTAGCAGCTGGCATGTTTGTTGCTTGTGGTAACAAAGCCGCTCAAGAAGAAGCAACTGACACTGTAGCAGTAGTTGAAGAAGAAGTTGTAGTTGAAGAAGCTCCCGTAGTTGAAGAAGCTCCCGCTGAAGAAGCTCCCGTAGCTGAAGAAACCAAAACTATCAAGAGCGCCGCAACTAAAGCCGCTATCAATGCAATTGAAAAAGGTAGTGATGCTGCTACCGATGCAACTGTAAAAGAAATTCAAACTAAGAGCAGAAGATAATTTATCTTTTAGTTTTAGTTACAAAAAAGCGGAACTTGAAAAAGTTCCGCTTTTTTTATGTTCATTTGAATCGTTACCGTGGCAGTTTAAAGACGACAGCCAGCTCATCGAGTTGTGCTTCGGTCATGCCGTCGGGGGTGAAGCCCATCATTTTGGCGTTCAGGTAGATTTGTGCCGACTTGGAGAGGGTGTCGATGACGTCGAAGCAGTCGATGACATCGTTGCCGACGGCGAGGATGCCGTGCTTTTCCCAGAGGACCACATCGTGTTGGGCCAGCTGCTTGATGGTGGCATTGGCCAGGTCCATGGTGCCAGGAATCTCGTAGGGGACAATGCCCACGCCCTTAGGCACGATGATGCGGCATTCGGGAATCATGGCCCACAAGGTGCGAGTCAGCACACCAGGTTTGAGGAAGTAAGCGCTGTGCGACATGGCCACCAGGTCGGTGGGGTGGGTGTGCAGCACCACGCGGTTGGGTTGTCCTTTCTCGCGCAGGAAGTGGTGCATCGACAGGTGTGAGGGTAGCTCGGAAGTGGGTTTCACCTCTTTGTCGGCGATAATGTCACAGGCAGTGCCATCATGGTTGATGCGTAGGATGGCGCCGTTATCCATGGGGGCGGTGGCCACATAGCGCATACGCTTGCCCGTACCTGTAATATAGAAGAAATTGTCGGCCAAAAGTGGGAAAGCTTTCGGCAGCGTAATAGTCTTCAGTGAAGGCATGTTGGCGGCATCGGCTGGCATGTAGTCGGTGATGTTGACCGAGATGTTGCCGCCGTTGTACTCGGCCCAGCCGCGTTGCCACAGATAGCCGGCCACTTCGGCAATCTTGCCGACTTCGCGAGTTAGCATTTCATTGTTGTTCAAGATAGAGTTCATGATGTTGGGTTTTTCAAAATTGGTGTTGCAAAGGTACAATATATTGTTGAAATGTTGATGTGTTTAACTGTTGAATTGTTGAAATGGTTATTAGTTAAGAAGTTGAGAAACTAAGGAGTTAAGAGTTATTGTAGTGAGGAGTGAAAAATCGCTAACAACTAAAAACTAACATCTAACAACTATTTTCAACATTCCATTGTTTGTCATTTTTCACTTCGTCTCTTTTTACCACCTTGAAAACCCTTACCTTTGCAAGATACTGCCGTTTTGTATTTTCATTGAAAGGAATTGTTTATGAAGTTAAAGTTGTTTCCGAAGTTTAAGGGTGATGGTGTGATATTGACGGTCATTATCTTTCTGACAGTCATCTCTTTTTTGGCTGTGTTAAGTTCCAAGCCAGACAAGGTGTTATCGCATGTTATCTATATATTCATCAGTTTGGCCATAATGTATGGCGTTTACTGCATAAAGAACTATATCGTACTGACCAAATTTGTTCGCTTGGGTGTTGCCGTTGCCGTCATCATGTTGGTTTTATCTATGTTTTCGGGTGATGCCAAGAGCGGTCGAGAATTGGAGATCTTCGGTTTCCGTTTGCAGGTTTTCTATCCGATAGGTTTTTTGGTAATCTTTTATATCTCTAAATATTTAGCGAATTTTATTTCCAATGGGCAGGAACTTTCCACCAAGAATGTACTCTTTTTGTTTCTTGTTGTGGGGGGCTTTTGTGCTGGTATGGCCAAGAGCAACATGTCAACGGCCATCATTTTGTTTGTCACAAGCATGGTGGTGATGTTTATCGGAGATGTGCCCGTTAAGTATTTGTTGTCGTTGTTTGCTGTCATTGTCGTTATGACGGGGCTCCTCTTTGCGATAAGTCCTGATTTAGGGCGACTTGGTACTTTTGGAAACAGATTGGATTACTATATTACCCAAGACAACAGCAACGACTATGGTACGCAGATGATTTGGGCCAAGGCGGCCATTGCTCGGTCGTTGAAACCGGCGGGTCCGGGACATGGCGTTATCAAGAAGATTTTGCCCGAAAAGGAGACGGACTACGTTTATGCAACTATCTGTGAGGAGTTTGGTGTAGTCGTTGGGCTGTTCATCATCTTTCTCTATCTGGTATTGTTTGCCCGATCATGGATTGTTGCCCGTGAATGTCAGGGCTCGTTTGGTATGCTTTTGGCCATGGGCATCGGCTTTTGGATCACGTTCCAGGCGCTGGTGCACATTGGCGTGAACTGTGAGCTGTTGCCCGCCACCGGACAGACGTTGCCATTTATCAGTCGTGGCGGTTCTTCCATGATATTTTCAGGTGCCACACTGGGATTGCTGCTGAATATCAGCAAGTGCAATAATAAGGAGAAGGAAGAAAAAGGAGAACTGAAAACCAATTCATAATTCGCAATGCATAATGCATAATTAAGAACAGAGAACAAAGAACAAATTCAGAATTCAAAGAGATTCCTTCAGCGGTAGTTTCGACAAGCTCAACCACCGCCTCGGAATGACACCAACAACCCTTAGTTTCTTAGTTCCTTAACTTCTTAACTGTTCACTTCTCACTTCTTTACAGAAGTCTTACTTCTTCGTTTTCGTCTTCTTGATGCTTTCGTTGCCGAAAGAGTAGGTGATGCCTACGAGGGCGTTGATACCGAAACTCTTGAAGTTGTAGAATTTGGCGTAATGCTGGCAGGCGATATTGTCGATGGTGACAAATGCCGAGAAGTTCTTCTTAATCAGATATTCAAAGCCGATACCGAAGTCGAGGATGGGTTTCATTTTTTGTATCTCCCAAGGTGACTCGAGGTTGTCGCGGCCCAGTGCTTTGGCGCCAAAGGCCATGTCGAAGTTGAGGCTGAAGATCATCTTTTCTTTCAGCACATATTTACCCGAGAAGGCGAGGTTAACCAGCGGCTTGTGCCAAGCCACGGCTGCAGTATCTTTGAAATGGTAGAGCCAGCAGTTGGCTTCAAAATTGAGGTAGAGGTTATTGATAACCTCCCAGTTGAGGTTCAAGGTGGCGTTGAAGCGGCCTCCATTATAGTAAACGATGTCAAACTGGTTTTTCAGTGTGCAGGTGGTGTCGATGATGAAGAATGCCATATCATTCAGGCGGGAATATCTTGCGCCTAAATGATAGTTGAGCTTTTTAACGAGATTACCTTTGATGCCGGCGTAAACGCTGTTAAAGCCGATGGGGTTGGCTGTAAAGCGAAGCGGATCGAGGCCTGGTTTGATGTAGGGATTTTCATACAGCAGGTCTGAGAGCGTGTTATATGTGATTTTGCCATCGATACCCGCGTAAACGTTCATGATACCCGGAATGACGCCCAGTTGGAATTCGGCGATGGGGTAAAGGGGCACTTTGGTTTTTCCTTGGCTGTGGATGATAGGAATGCCCAATCCCACGCGGATGTGGTATTCCTTGATGGTAAACTGCATCGTAGGTTTGAGTTCGAAATGGAAGCGATGGTCTTGTGTGCGAGTTGTGTCAGAGAGCCAATTATTATTTATATAATTGAAAATCATGTCTATACGATAATTTTGGCTGCCCGATATTTTCATAAAGCGAGCATCATAGCCGAGGAATCCGTTCAAGGCGACATGATGTTCCATATCTTTATGGTTGGTGCGCAAAAAGTCATAGTTGACACGCACATCGTGTTTCAGTCGTTTTTCCTCGAGCGTGAAGTTTGAGCGGAAGCCCACTTCGGCCTTGAGGTGATGGAAGTTGTTTTTCAATTCGTTGAGATATTCCTTGCTGCGGTTATTCTCCTCGTAATCGGGGTTGTATTTGTGGAAGCCGTAAAAACGGACAGCTTCGTGATTATAGCCGACAGAGGTGTAGAGCGTGTATTTTCTGAAGAAGTGATTGAAATAGAGCTCGGTACGAGTGTCACTAAAGGGATGATACATATATTGTGACATCACCTTGCCAATGGGTTGTGCCCAGTAGGAGAAATGGTGGGCGTTAAGGCCGAAGGAGTTTTTCTTGTCGCGGGCATTGTGGATAGAGAGTTCAGCCAGCGGGGTGATGGGATAGCCGAAGCCGACTTTGACATAGTTGCGGTAGAGACGTTCCAATATGTCGGGCGTCATCTTGGCTGCCTTGATGGGCGACGGCTCAAAGTCGATGTTTAGCTTCTGCGGCGTGATATAGTAGTCGAATTTCACTTTATCCTGTACCGTATCATTGATTTTGGCTGTTTGATTGATTTTCTGGAAGTTGAGAATGTGCGGCACATAATCCAACCGGAAGCGAGCCGTATCGATGACTTGCGCATTCAACACCAGACCGATAAACAGAAACAGGAGTGAGGTTACTATTTTTTTCATATCGTTGATTATTTTATTCTAAATCCTTGAATGACAATGTTTAAATTCTATCTTGAAACTTATTCTTCTTCTATTTGGACGGGTTCCTGACTATTGGCCTCTTTTTCTTTGAGAGCTTTTTCCTGTTGTTCTTTTTCATCCAGCAGGCGGATTTTTTCGCGGGCCACTTCTCTCAAGTCGTCGCCTTCGTAGTTGTCCACAATACTCTGATAGGTGTGGCGAGCTTGGAAGTAGTTGCCTTTGGCGGCATACAGATCGCCATAGAGGATGAAGGTGGAAGCGTACCAGTATTCGGAGCTGTAATCGTCAGCCAGCATCTCTGAGATTTTCTTTTCGCAGGCATCCAAATTGTTGAGCTTGAATTCGATGTATGCGCACAGGTAGGCGGCCTCGGCGGCAATGTCGTTGCTGTTGCTGTGAGCCAGTGTTGACAGGTGCTTCTTGGCTTCGCTGTAGTTGCCCACTTCTATAGCCGACTTGCCGGCAATGAGGCGGGCATCGTTCTTGAGTTCGTCGTCGGAGTTCTTTGAGTTGATGATGACTTGAGCGGCCTGCAGTGCGTCGAGATACTGTTTCAGCTCGAAGGACGAGCGCATAGCGCCGTTGTAACCGAAAATCAGGTTGATGTCGGTGGTGGCGCACTCAATCAGTTTGACAAAGTAGTTCTGTGCGGCAGCGTAGTTCTTGTCGTTGTAATAGATAGTGGCAATCTTGCGGATGGCCGTTTCGTTGTATTGTGTTTTGTATTTGGTTACCAAGGCTTCGTAGGCAGCCAGGGCTTTGTCGTAGTGCATCTGGCTATATTCGCATTCGCCCTTGTAGAAATAGACTTGAGCGGCAAAGAGGCCGTTGGGGAATTGACGCAGGTAGTCGTCAAAGCTCTTGGTGGCCGCTTCACAGTCGCCGCGGTTGTACTTGGTCTCGGCAGCCTTAAAGGCGATGGAGTCCTGACGGCCGAGCGAGATGTTGACAGTGCTCTTGTTTCTGATATAGTCGAAGAATTCGCCTGTGTTGCCTTCTTCCGAGTAGATGGTTTCGAGGTTGGCCAAAGCGTCCTTGGCTTCTTGTGAGCCCGGGTAGGTCTCGAAAACATACTTGAACGTCCGGATGGCCTCGTCGGTTTTCTGAGTGTTAAGATATGCTAATGCCAGCTTGTTGTATGCCTGGCGTACATATTGGCTTTTAGGATATTTTTTGATGAAGTTCTGATAAGCCACGATAGCCTGTGCGTAGTTGTTTTGGGCGTGATAGGTGGTGGCCAGATCGTATTCGGCATCATCGCAGAAGGGCGACTTGGGATAGCGTTTTACCAACTTGTCGAGGATTTCGACCTTCTTGCCGGTGTTGTTCAGGTAGCCGAAGCATTTGGCCTGTTGGTAAACGGCGTAGTCGGCATTGTTGCGCTGCATATCCTCGCATTTCTCGTAGCTTTGAACGGCGCTTTTAAGGTCTTTTAACATAAAATAGCAGTCGGCGCGGCGTGCCATGGCGTCGGCAATCATATCCTCGTTCGAGATTTGGTCTTCGTAGTTGAGGAAGCTGTTGAAGCCGTTCTTGGCTTCTTCATACTTGTTGAGTTTCAGAGCCGAGTAGCCATACGAGTAGTAGGAGATGGGATAGTTGGCATCTTTATTGGCGGTGGGATATTTGTAATAGTTCTGGAAGGCGTAGTAGGCATTTTTGTAGTTGCCGGCGCGGTATTCGGTTTCTGCTTTCCAGTAGAGGTTAGCCGTATGGATGTTTTTGTTCATCGGGTAAACCAATGATTTGTCAATCAGTTTTTTAGCTTCCGAGTAGCTGCGGTTGTTGATGAGTTCCAGTGCGCGGAAGTGGGTGCAGCGCTGGTAGGCTTTCAGCAGGTCGGGATTTTTGGAAGAAACCTTTTCCAGTGAGTTGATGGCTCCCTGATAGTTTTTGGTTGAGAGATAAATCTTTGACAGATAGGAATTTGCCTCTTCAGCGCGGGTTGAGTAAGGATAGAGGGTGGTATATTGTTCCAGCGCTTTGATGGCGCTGTTGAATGGACTGGAAGAGGTTTCATATTGCAGTTTGGCGTAGTTGTAGAGAGCATCTTCCTTCACGCCTTCATCAAAATCATACTTTGAGGCCTCATAGAAACTTTGCGAGGCGAAGTTGAGCATGCGCTGTTGCAGGTAGCAGTCGCCGATAATGTAGTAGCTGTTTTGAGCGATAAGGTCTTGTTCACCAGTGGCTTTCGACAGGTAGTTAATGGCTTCTTTGTATTTTTGGTTCTGGTAGTAGGTGTAGCCGATGGCGTAATTGTCGTTGCGGTCGATTTCGCCCTTGTTGGCGGCGAGGTAATATTCAAAATAGGGCAGTGCTTCGCTGTAGCGCCCGAGGTTGTAGTAAGAGAGTGCCAGTGTGCGGTCGATTTCGGTCTTATCGGAAGCATTGGCGAGCAATGGCGGAGCGATGGCAATCAGGTCCTCGTAGCGCCCTTGGATGAAGTAGATCTGGGTGAGATAGAAAGGCACAGCCTCCTGATAGGCAGGGTCATCTTTGAGCAAAAGGAAGTCGTTCAATGCGGCTTCGTATTGTTTTTCTTCGTAGGCGATATGGGCTGCGTAGTAAATGGCTTTCTTTTTGTATTGTCCCTCATACTGGCGAGCTTCGTGGAAGTAGTACTTGGCTTCGGCATAATCTTTGGTGGCGAAGTAGGCGTAGCCTTTCTTGAAGTCGTATTCGGCCATATCCTCGGGCTTGATGTTGCGCTCATCCACTTCGTTGAAGTTCTCAAGCACTTTTTTGTATTGCTTTTTCGAGAAATAGAAGCGGCCTAGATAGAAATGAGCTTGAGGCACATTGGCATGCACGGGGTAGTGTCGGATGAAATCCTTGAGCAGGAAGTCGGCCTCGTCGTTGGTGAGGTTGGCGGCGCACACTCCCATATAGAAGTAGGAGTTGGCCTTGATATCCTGTTGCTTGTCGGCAATGTGCTCATACACATACTTGAAGTAGCGTTGGGCGGCTCCGTATTTCTCCTTTTGGAACAGTTCCATAGCCGTATTGTACTCATACATAGGCGAATCGTGCGTTACATTGCGCTGTGCCCATACGGGTGCGGCGAGCAAGAAAGCAACCAACAGAAGTCCCAAACGTTTTGTGAAGATATTCATAGTCATGCTAATTTATGATTCTAAAATGATGATTTTTTCTTCAATAACGGATAAAAGCCCTGGTAGCGGCAATTACCCGATATTAAACGAACAAAGATATAAAATCGGTATGTGTGAAATTTTTTGCCAGCCGATAATTTTCAACAGCCAGTTTTTAATAAACATAGGTAAAAAAGACTCTGTTTTTAGAGTTTTTTATCGAGAAAAAATATCGTTCATTTTTTCTACAAAAAAAATTTTTTTTTACTTTTGCACGCTTAAAAAAAGAGGTTTTTATTCAAACAATTTAAAAATAAACGAATTATGGAAAAAATTAAAGTTGGTATTAATGGTTTTGGTCGTATCGGAAGATTGGTTTTCCGCGCTTCCATAGAAAGAGAAAATATCCAAGTGGTTGCCATCAACGACTTGCTGGATGTTGATTATATGGCTTATATGCTTAAATATGATTCTATTCACGGTCAATTTAAGGGTGATATTAAAGTAGAAG
>JAEERB010000092.1 GCA_016285615.1 Bacteroidales bacterium | reverse complement strand
AAAATCGAAATGGTAACCAAAAAGAAAGCCAATCCGTACACCAAACCGCTAGCACCGATATGGACACCCATGATGGCGATTACCCACGTGAGAACGCCCGAAATAAGGTAATGCATGAGGAGTATGAGCCACCCTTTGCCTTGGAAGAAATAAAACAAGCCAAACAGCAGAAAAAATAGTGGTAAACTGTTTGAGAACAGATGTTCGTAGTCGGCATGAAGAAACGGCAATGTAAAGATACCCACCAAGCCCGACAATTCTCGCGGACGCAGTCCATAGTCGTTAAGACCAAGCATAAACACCTGATTAGCAATAAAAACCAGCCATAGCAAGCCAATCACAATCAGTGTCTGCGCGATAGCCAGAAAGAATTTGCGTTTTTCGAAAAGGTGCTCTTCTGAAGTCATTTAACGTTAGATTCTAACCACTTTTCCATTGTCCAGACGGTACTTTTCACCGCTTTCGGGACAAGTGGCCATACCGTTCTCATCAAAGGAGAGTTTGCAGCCGTATTCGCTCATCCAGCCGACTTGCACAGCGGGATTGCCCACCATCAGGGCGTAATCGGGCACATCTTTCGTTACGACGGCGCCAGCCCCAATGAAGGCGTAGCGACCGATATTGTGACCACATACCACCGTGGCATTGGCTCCAATGGAAGCCCCCTTACCCACATGTGTGCGTGCGTACTGGTCTTTGCGGCAGACTGCGCTGCGAGGATTGATCACATTGGTGAAAACCATCGACGGGCCGAGAAAGACGTCATCGTCGCAGGTAACACCCGTATAGACAGAGACATTGTTCTGTATTTTCACGTTGTTGCCCAGCACCACTTCGGGTGAGATGACCACATTCTGACCAATATTGCAGTTTTTGCCAATACGGCAATGGGACATGATATGCGAGAAATGCCAAATCTTGGTGCCTTCACCAATAAGGCAATCCTCATCTACATACGACGATTCGTGAACGAAATAAGACATTGAGTTATAATTTTAGTTTAATGGTACAAAGATAGGAATATTAGTTGTAAGTTGTTAGTTTCTAGTTTTTAGTTTTTAGAGAGTTGGAAAGGGCATTAAGCATCTTGCCAATCTCAATAATCAATTCATATGCTTTAGTCATTTGTCGCTTATCTAAATAACCAAGTTGTTCACATATTTCCATTTGTGTTCCCAACTCCCACAGAGACCCTCTCGCTATTGATAAAAACTGCAGAAATTCCTTGCTTGAATTTCGCCCCTGACCTTCTGCGATGTTGGAAGGTATTGAAACCACTGCTCTTCGCATCTGATCTGACAATACATACGTTTCTTCTTTAGGCAGATGCTTGACAAGCTTATAAACTTCCACCGTCAAATCGATTGCTTTCTGCCACACCTTCAATTGTTTATAATCACTTGATTTCATCTTAAAAAAATTTTCTAACAACTAAAAACTATCATTAGAACATGGGCAAAAGATAACCGACAACCACTTTGTATGCGATAAAACCCGCAAACGCCACAAAGAGCAGCGCCCAGATGAAGGCGGGCACATGGGTTTGCTTTTTCAGGTTGGCGGCATCACCGGCGGCATCGGGATTCACTACCGACAGAAAGAGCACCACCAGCGTGGACCATACCGACTCGATGAGAATCATGACGGCATAGAACAGTGCAGCGATATTGATATACAATGCATTACCGTAATAAATCAGGAAGCCGTTCAAGGCAACGAACAACACCACCCAGATAACGCCGAACCAGTTGCGCACCCACAGAATCAACATCAACAGGAATACCAGCGACAGGCCAATGATAAAATGTTGCACATAGCCGACATGGATGAGATAGAAGGCCAGATAGGCCACTGCAGAAGCAAACAGATAGCCGCTCAAAGAGACCAACATCGCCGTAAAGCGATTGGCCGACTTGGTAACGGCACTGCCCGACGTGTCGCCAAACAGCTCGATTTTGAGCACCTGCCCTTGCAAAACCAGCGCCATCAGCGCATGGCCCAGCTCATGGATGCCCGTATTGATGACATTGAAAAACTTGCCCACATACGGAATCCTTGGCAACACGAACGCAGCCACCAACAGCCAGTATATCAAAGGGATGCCCCAAAATGAGATTTCTTCCATTTCTTCTTCTCTTCCATAAAAAAAGACGGGATATTGCTACCCCGTCTTTGTATGTTATTTAATTATTCTTATTTGGTCAGTTCCAGAGTTTCAACAGCTTGCATAGCCATTTGAGCTACAGGAGACATGCTCTTGGTTGCACGACGAGTAAGAGTAACTTCCTTGGCTTCAAAATTGAAATCCAACGGAACAATTTCTTCACGTCCTTCGTTGTATGCACGGATGTATGTGGGAGCTTCCCAGCAAGTGCCTTGACCTTTCATAGACACCTTCAAGGTGCTAACATCAAGAGCGGAGATTTCAATAGTAACATTACCCATAGGAATAGGACCATTACCTGCCCAATAATCACCTAAGTTATTAAGAGGTTGACCATTGAAGTTCAAATTGAATGCGCTTGCCTTATAATACATCATAAACAAATGAGGATCAGTAGATGCCATGTGACGACCGGTTTCAGCTTTAAGCATGAAATAAAGCATAGGCAGCTCTGAAAAATCGTTAGGCGAAACATTAACAAATAAGCATTGGTCACCACTATTGTCTACAATACCGCAATCAGAGGTTTTTACTGTCCATTCTTGCTCACCGAAGGTAGCTTTGAATGTACCAGCAGGAGTTTCTTTCGGATCTACAGGATCTTCTTTAGGATCAGGTTTTTTGCAGGAAGTTAAGCATACTGTGCAGGCAATTAATGCCAACAATAAAAATTTTACAGCTTTCATAATCTTTTTTGTTTTAGGATTAATAATATGTTTCTTTAATTAACTTTCTTTAAAAGCGCAGCAAATATACATTTTTTTTTCAAACGAAACATTTATAAGTAAATATTTTATTGAAAAAACGATTTTTAGACTATTGATATTACATGAGGTTTATTTTTCGCAAATTATTTCCCTGCGGATTCGTGTGATTCGTGGAGATATTTTGGCCGCGGATCGCGCGGATTTACGCGGATTTCCTATAAAAACGACAAAACAGATTGACTTTCAGTCACTTTCAGTTGCGCAGTCATACCTAATTTCAGCGTCAAGTTGCGGGCGATATGGCCTGCGGGGAAACCGAAGCAGACGGGATAGTCATACTCGGCACAATGCTCTGCCACAATCTCTTCGGCTGTTTTGCCATAAGGGATGGTATTGTCGTTCATATCCGACAACCCTCCTATCACCAATCCGGCCAAGTGGTCTAACTTGCCGTTGCGTTTTAGGTTCATCATCATACGGTCGATGTGGTAGAGATATTCGTCCAAGTCCTCGATAAAGAGGATCTTACCGTCAGTGTTAATGTCGGAAGGTGAGCCTAACAGCGAATAGAGCATCGATAAATTGCCACCAACGAGAGGTGCGGTAGCATCGCCGCGGTGATTGAACGGATGGGCAGGCACTTCGTAATTCAGCGGGCGGCCTTCCAGCGCATCAAAAAGGGTGCGCACATTGTCCGAATCCACTGTCTCGTTAGTAATATTCAGAGGCATCGTTGCGTGGAGCGTAGGAATCTGATAGTTGGCTTGCAGATGCGAATGGAACACGGTCATATCGCTGTAGCCGCACAGCCATTTGGGCGACTGCAGGAAAGTGGCGAAGTCGAGTCGGTCGATGATGCGCACCGAGCCATAGCCGCCACGGGCGAACAGGATGGCCTTCACATCAGGATTGTCGAGCAGGTATTGCATATCGGCGGCGCGCTGCTCGTCAGTGCCGGCAAACTGGTGGCACTCGGCAAACAGGTTTTCGGGCAACAGCACCTTGTAGCCACGTCGCTCAAGCAGAGCCAACGTCGGGGCCAGTTCTTCGTGCGAAATCTTGCGAGCCGGAGCGGCAATGCCAATGGTATCGCCAGGCTTGAGATACGGAGGTATTCTATTCATCTGCATCACATTTTATCGGGGACATCAATGCCCAGCAACGACATGCCGTTTTTAATCACAATACCCACCCACTGAGAGAGTTGCAAGCGCAGTGTGCGTAGATTCTCGTCTACCTCCTTGAAGATGGGCGTCTCCTGATAGAAACGGTTGAACTCTTTTGCCAAATCGTAGGTGTAGTTGGCTATCAAGGCGGGACTGAACGATTCGCCAGCATTGAGCACCACCTGCGGAAATTCGTACAGTCGCTTTATCAATTCCGTTTCTGTGGCTGGCAAAGCCAACGCTGTCAGGTCGTTAGCAACATCTATCTGACTTTCGGCAGCCTTGCGCAACAGCGACTGGATACGAGCGTGGGTATATTGGATAAACGGCGCCGTATTGCCGTTAAAATCAATCGATTCGGCTGGATTGAACAGCATATTCTTCTTCGGATCGACTTTGAGAATGAAATATTTCAAAGCACCCAAGCCAATCATCTCGTAAAGACGAGTAGCCTCATCGGGCGTAAAGTCGTGTTTTCCAAGCGCTTCGGTGCTCTCCTTGGCCTGTACGAACATCTCTTCCATCAGGTCGTCAGCATCCACCACCGTACCTTCACGCGACTTCATCTTGCCACAAGGCAGTTCCACCATTCCGTATGAAAGATGATAGATATGATTACCGTATTCTTTCTTTAACTTTTTGGAAAGCAATAATTTAAGCACATCAAAATGGTAATTCTGCTCATTGCCCACAACATAGATCATCTTCTGTGGCGCAAACTCCTCGTAACGCAACTGGGCTGTACCCAAGTCTTGCGTCATATAGACCGAGGTGCCGTCAGAACGAAGCAGCAATTTCTCATCCAGTCCTTCGTCGCGCAAATCCACCCACACCGAGCCGTCTTCCTTGCGGTAGAGCACGCCATTAGCCAATCCCTCTTCCACAATCTTCTTGCCCAAAAGGTAGGTCTGCGACTCGTAATAAACCTTATCAAACTGAATACCAAGACGTTCGTATGTTTTATCAAAGCCATCATACACCCAGCCATTCATTTTGGTCCAGAGGGCGCGCACTTCGGCATCGCCACTCTCCCACTTGCGCAGCATCTCGCGCGCCTCGATGAGCAAAGGTGCCTGAGCTGAGGCCTCTTCCTCGCTCTTGCCTTCGGCCATTAGCTGCTTGATTTCTTCCTTATAATGCTGATCGAAAACAACATAGTACTTGCCCACCAGGTGGTCGCCTTTCATGCCGGTACTCTCGGGCGTTTCGCCATTGCCATATTTCAACCAAGCCAACATCGACTTGCAGATATGGATACCGCGGTCGTTCACCAAGTTAACCTTGACGACTTCCTTGCCACAGGCGTCCAAGATGCGGGCCACTGACGAGCCAAGCAGGTTATTGCGGATATGGCCGAGATGCAGCGGCTTGTTGGTGTTAGGCGATGAATACTCAATGACAATGCGCTCGCTATTCTGATGCGGCTCGAAGCCGTAAGATGCATCCGCACGATGTTCATTGAAATATTTGAGCCAGAAATCGTTAGAAAGTGTTATATTAAGAAATCCTTTAACTACGTTGTAAGCCACTTGCAACTTATGATGCAGCGCCTCTCCTATTTCGGCGGCCACGGCATCGGGAGCTTTGCGAGCTGCTTTGACAAAGGGAAACACCACGATGGTGAAGTCGCCTTCAAACTCCTTACGGGTGCGCTGTACAGCCGACGCAGCAACGGGAATATCCGCTCCGTACAACTCTTTCAGCACTTCCTGAACCGATGACGCGATGACATTTTCAATCATAAATCAATCAATCTAAATTAGAATAAAGGTAATCCCAGCAAGGTGGCAAATAAGGAGCCAAGATAGGTACCGATGGCATAACCCACCAAACCGATGGCAATACCGCTAATCAGCACTTTGCGATTGCCCAATGCTTCAACAATTGGCGGAACGAAGGGAGGTGAACAGAGTAAGCTGATATGGCCTACCGTGAAGAGGTCGCCGCTCACCTTACATGCCTTGCAGAAAAGCAGATGCAAGACGATGGAAACCACCATCACAAAGAGAATGTACCACATGATAGCGAGGGATGAACTGTCGATTTTGGTCACATCAAACATCGAAGCCACTACCAAGCTGAAGATGAGAATGAAGAACATACCCAGCTCGAAAGTCTTTGGTAACTCTCTGATTTTCTTACTGAAAGAAGCGATAATAGCCAAAGTGGTAATAGTAAGGATAACCACCAACTCGTTAATCTTGCCCACAATCAACATGGACAAGCCCACACCAACACCAAGCATAGCGATTGAGAGCAACAGGCCTAGCATCATACCGCCAAAATTTTTGCCTTTGAACATGCCATGATAATTTTCGAAAGTGCTCTCCGACACTGTTTTCTGGTCAACGTCTTCCTCTATGGATGTTTCATCCTTGTAAGGTAAAAACTTGCGGAATAATTTGTAACCACCAGCCAGAATGAACACGATAAACGGCAGTGTCACAATCTCTTCGAATGCCAGTGTAATGCTGATGGTATTGGGATCGGCGTCAACCATCTTGCCTAAAGCGGCAAAATTCAATGTGCCACCAGTATAGATACCCGTCATCATAACGGCCACTTTTTTGAACTCGCTCGTAGCACCCAAATCATGATTGAGGAAGATGAAATAGCCTGCAATCAAAGCGATGATGACCGACAACACACCACCCAACAGCACTGCCAAGGTCTTAGGTAACGACTTGGTCCACAACTTAAAATCGGAGTTAAAAAGCATTAGCGGGATAGCCAACGGCACACATACGTTCATCAGATTCTTCTGTACCATGGTCAGTATGGAACCGGCTTCTCCATCTGGAGGCATAAAGCCGATAAACGTATTGAGCAATGCCAGGATAATACCGAAGGCGTATGCCAAAATGACCGTACCTACTTTGGTCACCCAATTGTATTTATTAAACAACCAGATGATTAAGACCGGTGTAAGCAGGTAAAACAAAGTAATAAGTATTGTTGTAATCATAGGCTAAAAGGTTAAATCGTAAATTCAAGAATAGCGAAGACGATGCCCAGCACGAAGGTGGCTGCCAGAATGCCGCGACCGGTAAGGTCGTACTTGAGTTTAAGCAGATAATAACGTAGCAAGAAGAGGTTTGGCACAATGCTCAAGAGTATAATCTTCTTAATATCAACAATATCTATCTTTCCCGTAAAATGCTCCACGATGGCCAGCAGACCTTCCAGAACACCAAACAGAATGGCGGGAAACAGGATGCCCAGAAAGAGACCCATCCAAAGAGAGTCGCGACGCAATCTATCCATCATTCTTCGATAAATTTAAGAGTATCAATATATTGGTGCGCCGTCAGGTCGAACTGCACCGGCTGCACCGACACATAATTATGTTTCAAAGCCCACTGGCAGGTATCCTCATTGGGATCCAAATCTTCCAGATAACCTGTCAGCCAATAATATTTCATGCCATAGACATCCACACGTTCCTCCAGGTCCTCTTTCCAGTAGCCGTGCGTCTGGCGTGTGATCTTGACGCCTTTAATCTCGTCAACGGGCACATCGGGAACATTGACATTCAAGCAGATAAAGGGAGGAAACTCATGACTTAGCACCTTGGCGATAATCTTACGGGCGTAGGTCATGGCAGTGGTAAAATCGGCATCTTCGGCATAGTTGAGCAGCGACACGCCGATGGCGGGAATGCTCTCGAAGGCGGCCTCGATAGCAGCTGCCATAGTGCCCGAATAGATGAGGCTTACCGAAGAGTTGGAGCCATGGTTAATACCCGACAGCACAAGGTCTATCTTGCGATCACGGAGCACCACTTTCTGTCCTAACTTGATGCAATCGACGGGCGTGCCATTGGTCTTGTAGTAGCGCACACCGTCGGCGTTTTTGTAGTTCTTAATTCTCAGAGGCATGTTCATCGTAATGGCGTGTCCCATTCCCGAGCGGGGGCCATCAGGAACCACCACTACCACTTCGCCGAATTCACGGGCCACAGTAACCAAAGAAGCAAGTCCTTTAGCCTCATATCCATCGTCGTTAGTTATCAGTATCAGAGGCTTTTGAGTAGTATTATCCATGTCAAATCTTAATCAATGTTAAAAATGCAAAAATAAGATATTTTTCGGTATGCTAAACTAAAGATTTTTACTACCAAATGAATGGTATCACCTTATACTTCACCCGTTCTTTATATTCCTTATAGCCGTCCAAACCTTGTTCCAGGACGGCTTCTTCGTTTCTAATGCGCTTGGCGATAATGGGAATGTAGAGCAGCATAATCAGGAATGACCATGGTGACGCCAGCACCAGCGGCATGGCCAGGAATAGCAGTAATGTGGCGGCATACATGGGATGACGCACGATGCCGTAAAGGCCTGTGTCGACGACCTTCTGATGCTCTTGCACCTCGATGGTTCGCGAAAGCCAGACATTCTCACGCAGCACTTCGGCATAGAGCGCATAGCCCAGCAAGAACAGCACAGCAGCTACAAATACCGCCCAATCGGGCAACAGGCACCACTGGAAGCGATGGTTAAAGCCTGCCACCACAAACATGGCGAGGAACATAAGGCCACTCAGCGCCACCACCCACTTCTGTTCGTCCTGTTTCTCCTTGGCATCCAAACGTTTGCGTAACAACTCCGGCTGACGACACATCAGCACGATGCCGGCGATGAACATCGGCACAAAGAGCAGCGCGATAAACAACCACGCCTGCCAGTAGGCGAAAGTGCCCGCAGGCACAAAGAGCAACACTCCTACCAGCAGCAATCCGGCAAGAAACTTAGTCAAGGCTTGTATAAAGAGTTTGGTATTCATTTTTATAGGATTAAATTCTCCCGCAGATAACGCGGAAATTATCTCTTCAGCTTAAAAGGCAAAAAGCGACCAGTCGTCTTGCAATACTGCTCGTATTCGTCGCCAAAATCGCGACGGAGGCGTTCCTCCTCGGTACGCACCTGCACGAGCATAATGACCACAAAGACGACGAACACCAGCACCGACTGCCACGTGCACAACCAGAGGCAACAACCTATCAGATAGAGGAATATACCCGTCAACATTGGATTGCGACTAAGATGGTAAGGCCCTTTAGTCATCAGATGCTTGGTGCGCGGAGCGACCTCGTGTCCGAAAGCATCCATCGGATTACCATCGCCCACACGACGCATATAGACAATGGCCCAGATGCTCAGTCCCAGTCCCATAAAGAGACAGAAGGGAATAATAGCTATCAGAACTGGATGCGGCCAACTTAAGGCTGGCATTTTGGAGCATATCCACA
This sequence comes from Bacteroidales bacterium, assembly GCA_016285615.1. Next base: position 333 of record JAEERB010000092.1, on the reverse strand, counting down.
TCAGTAGAGGTAACAACACCACGAAGAGCACAAACCCGAGTGCATAACCGAATGTTTCTTTTATCTTGTTCATTTCTAAAAATATGAAAACACAAAGATACAACTTTTAAAGTTTCCCCGCAAATGAAGCAGCAAAACGCAATTCTGCCAATTTACATCATCCACATTTAAGCATCATCTACAGGAAGAAAAGGCTCACCCCTACCACACTGATAATGGCGCCAACAACTTCTCGCACAGTTACTTTCTGATGAAACAGAAAGGCTGCCGGAGCGATGATGAGGATGGGTGTCAGAGCGAAGAGCGTCTGAGCGATGCCAGTGGCGGTGTATT
>JAEERB010000091.1 GCA_016285615.1 Bacteroidales bacterium | reverse complement strand
CACAGCGCAGCCCAGGCTGTCGGCCCATTCGCAGCCCGCAGCCCAGTTGTCCTCTTCGATGAAGAACTCGGTACGACCGTCCTCCGTCTTGGCCAGATAGAGCGACACCATGGGGGCGGTGCCGATAATTTCGCCAGGCACGTAGGAAGCGATGCACGAGAGCACCATTTCGCCGTGCGTATCATCAGTGAAGACGCAAGCGCCAGGCTGTACGAAATTGCGCACACCTAACAGGCGGTTCTCATCGCGCAGTGTCTGATAGAAGCGCAGCGAATCGACTTTGTCGAAGCCGCCGTCCATCACAGTCAGATAGACGTCCTGGCCCTTGAAGCCCAGACGGTGCAACCAATGGGCATTGTTGCACCGCACTTGAGCCGTTGCCAAGCCGTAGTCTAAATCATTCTCACTGATAATGTTATGACGTTCGTCGCCACCAAAGCGGTAGGCATTGTCGCAATACATCTTGATAGAATCCTCTTTGGCAATCACCTCTTTCATTACGGCTGTTTTCTGGCAATCCACCACAAACGGCAGTGCCTTGAAGGCCTCGAGAGCATCCTCACGCTCGGCATAGACGGTCACGCCGTTCAGCCATTTCGATTTGGTAAGCACGATGGCATGCTCGTCCACATCTTTCAATTTGTCAATATAATACTGACTCACTGGCAGGTCGGTTTCGTCCACGCCGATGTTGAAGCGGCTGCGGCGTTCGAGCGCACGTGGCGACAGAAACTCTTCGGGATGAGCCACAGAGTATGCCGAGTGGGCTTTATCTTTAAACTGCACCCAATACTTGGCAGGCGACTGGGCATTAGCCGAAAAGAGACATACGCTTAAAAGCAGTGAAAATAAAAAGAGGCGTTTCATATCTTACAATATAATAATTTACAATGTACAATTTACAATTAACTCTCATCTCTCCGTTCCCATCTCTCCGTTCCCAAAAGGCGTGCAAAGATAACAATAATATTCCAAAAGACAGAGCAAAAACGCACTTACAGAAACGGGCGGTGAGGTGCAGAAAAATTGCAAAATGCGAAGCGATTTCTTCTTAATTTTACAAAGGGGAAACATTCAGGTCTGCCAAAACGAATGTGGATAACTAAAAAAAACTTTCCTTTCGAGGGCTTTATACTCCTTTGTCATAGGGGCAAAACGCATTATTATCGGATTTTTTTTAATTTTTTTTCGTCAGAGGTGGTATCATATTGAAAAAATTCCTATTTTTGCCGCCAATTTGAATTAAAAACAAGAAGAAAATTATAGTAAAAATAAAGGTTTGAAAATCAAAAACTAAAACCACAAAACAACAAGACTAACAATGGGTGCAAGAAAAAGATTAGCAGCAGAAGCTCGCAAAGAAGAACGGAAGAACTTATATATGGCCAGACTGGTCGACAATCCGACTTCACCGAGAAAAACGAGAATTATGGCAGATCTTATCAGAGGAAAGAATGTTGATTATGCCATGAATGTACTGAAGTACAGCAAGAGAGAGGCCGCAGAAAAGCTGTTGAAGCTTCTCAAGTCAGCCGTAGCCAACTGGCAGGTTAAGAACGAAGGCGTAAGATTGGAGAACGCTGACTTATACGTTAAGTCGATCGTTGTTGACGGTGGCCGCATGCTGAAGAGAATCCGCACGGCTCCTCAAGGCAGAGCTCACCGCGTAAGAAAACGTTCCAACCACGTAACCATCGTGATTGACGACAGAAATGCAAATAATAATAACAAAATAGAAGAAACACAAAACATTGAATAAGTATGGGTCAGAAAGTTAATCCTGTAGGTTTACGGTTAGGAATTATCAGAGGATGGGATTCCAATTGGTTTGGCGGCAAAAATTTCGCCAATAAGATCGTTGAAGACGACAAAATCAGACGTTATTTGAACGCTCGTCTGTTTAAAGCCGGAATCGCAAAGATTTATATCGAGAGAACCCTCAAGTTGGTCACGGTGACTATCAACACCGCACGCCCGGGTTTGATTATCGGTAAAGGCGGCACAGAAGTTGACAAGCTGAAAGAAGAATTGAAGAAGATTACCAACAAGGACATCCAGATTAACATTTCAGAAGTTAAGCGCCCTGATTTGGATGCCGTACTGGTAGCTCAAAATATTGCCAAACAGATTGAAGGAAGATCGTCATACAGAAAAGCCGTGAAGACTGCCATCGCTTCGACCATGCGTGCCAACGCTGAAGGCATCAAGGTTTCCGTATCAGGTCGTCTGGGCGGTGCCGAAATGGCCAGAACCGAGCACTTCAAAGAAGGACGTACTCCTCTGCACACCTTGAGAGCTGACATCGACTATGCAGCAGCCGAGGCACACACCACTTACGGCCGTATTGGTCTGAAGGTTTGGATCTGCAAAGGTATCGTTTACGGTAAGAGAGACCTTTTCAATCTGAACGCAGCCAACAAAGAAACCAAAGGCGCAGCTAAGAGAGCTCCCCGCAACACGGGCAGAAAGAAATAATTGAATTGGAAATATTATAAAGTATAAGAGTCATGTTACAACCTAAAAAGACAAAATACAGAAGACCGCAAAAAGGGAGAATGAAAAGCATCACCAAGAGAGGTGCCGAGATCGCTTTCGGTTCATTTGCCCTTAAGACCCTTGAAGAACATTGGTTAACTGCTCGTCAGATCGAAGCTGCCCGTCAGGCCATCAACCGTCACATGAAACGTGAAGGCCAGTTGTGGATCCGCGTATTTCCTGACAAGCCCGTAACCAAGAAACCTGCTGAAGTACGTATGGGTAAAGGTAAAGGTACCCCCGAATACTTCGCCGCACGTATCAGCCCGGGCAGAATTCTGTTCGAAGCCGATGGTATTCCTTTCGAAGTAGCAAAAGAAGCTATGCGTCTTGGCGCACAAAAGCTCCCCGTTGCCACCAAATTTATTGTTAGACGAGATTATTCAGAAGAAACAAAATAACGATGAAACAAAAAGTAATACAAGAACTTTCGACCCCCGAACTCGTTGAAAGATTAGTTGAAGAAAAGCAACAGCTCATCAAGCTGAAGTTGAATCATGCGGTTTCTCCTATCGAAAATCCCCAAAAGATTAAAGAACAGAGAAGAACCATCGCACGTATGCACACTGAAATACGCAAACGCCAAATTAACGAAGCAAAATAATTGGACATGGAAAGAAATTTAAGAAAAGTCAGAGAGGGTATAGTTACGAGCAATAAGATGGAGAAATCCATTGTTATCAGCGTTGAGCGTAGATTAAAACACCCCAAGTACGGTAAATTCCTCAAACGTACCACCAAGCTGATGGCTCAGGACGACAAGAACGAATGCAACATCGGCGACCGAGTAAGAGTAATGGAAACCAGACCCTTGAGCAAGAACAAGTGCTGGCGATTAGTAGAAATCATTGAAAGAGCTAAATAGTTATGATACAACAAGAATCAAGATTAGCAGTAGCAGACAACAGCGGAGCAAAGGAAGTTTTGTGTATCCGCGTATTAGGTGGAACCAAAAAGCGTTACGCCAGTGTTGGCGACAAGGTGGTGGTAGCTGTTAAGAGCGCCATTCCTTCCGGCAACGTGAAGAAAGGTAGCGTTTCCAAGGCTGTGGTCGTTAGAACCAAATCACACGTTCGCAGAAACGACGGTTCTTACATCGGTTTCGACGACAACGCCGTGGTTCTTCTCACCGCTTCAGACGAGCTTCGCGGTACCCGTATCTTCGGACCCGTTGCCCGTGAGCTGAGAGAGAAACAATTCATGAAGATCGTTTCTCTGGCACCCGAGGTGCTCTAAAAAAAAGACAAAAGAGAATAAGAGACCTCTCTCCCACCCGGGCAAGAACCTTATTCTCTGATGTATTTTACAACATCTTCTCTCAGAGACAACTAAAAAAATTTAATATTAACATCAATTGACAACGACCAATTGAACTAAAAAAAGAAAAACAATGAAAATTCACATCAAAAAAGGCGACATCGTGAAGGTCATTGCTGGCGACTCAAAAGGATCGCAAGGCAAGGTGCTGGAAGTCGATGTAGAAAAGTACAGAGCCTTGGTTGAAGGTGTTAACATGGTATCGAAACATACCAAGGCTAACGCCAAGAACCCCAACGGCGGTATTGTAAAGAAAGAAGCCCCTATTCACATTTCCAACCTGATGGTTATCGACGCCAAAGGTAATGCCACCCGTATTGGCAGAAGAATGGGCGAGAATGGAAAATTAGTTAGATATTCAAAGAAATCAGGGGAGGAGATTAAGTAATGTACACACCGAGATTCAAAGAGAAATATGACAAGGAAGTCATTCCGGCATTAAAAGAGCAATTCGGTTTCAAATCGATTATGCGCGTGCCGAAGCTGAAAAAGATATGTTTAAACCAAGGTTTGGGTAAATTTGGCATTGCCGACAAGAAACTCATCGACATGGGTGTTCAGGAAATGACCATGATCAGCGGCCAAAAGGCTGTTGCCACCAAATCAAGAAAAGATATTTCAAACTTCAAGTTAAGAAGAGGAATGCCCATCGGCGTTCGCGTGACTTTACGTGGAGAGAGAATGTACGAATTCTTAGACCGTCTTATTTCCGTATCCATCCCCCGTATCAGAGACTTCAGAGGTATCAACGAGAAGGGCTTTGACGGAAAAGGCAATTACACTTTAGGTATCCCCGAACAGATTATCTTCCCCGAAATCGACATCGACAAGGTGGCTAAGATCAACGGTATGGATATCACCTTTGTAACCACGGCACAAAACGACAAAGAGTGTCTGGCATTATTGAAAGAATTTGGATTACCATTTAAAAATCAGAAGTAAGATATGGCAAAAGAATCGTTAAAAGCAAGAGAAATCAAGAGAGCCAAGTTGACTGCAAAATATGCTGCCAAACGTGCTGAGCTGAAGAAAATCATCAACGGTGAAGATTACGAGGCAAAACAAGCTGCCATCGTTGCTTTGCAGAAACTTCCTCCCAACTCTAATCCTATCAGATTACACAATCGTTGTAAATTAACCGGTCGTCCCAAAGGCTACATGCGCCAATTCGGCATTTCCCGTATCAACTTCAGAGAAATGGCATTATCAGGACAAATTCCGGGTGTTAAGAAAGCAAGCTGGTAATAATTTAAAAGAAAGAAAGTAAAGTTATGAATACCGATCCCATTTCAGATTATTTGACACGAGTAAGAAATGCCATCCGCGCAAATCACAAGATCGTGGAAATTCCTAGCTCAAAGGTAAAGAAAGAAATCACCAAGATTTTGTTTGAGAAAGGATACATACTTAATTACAAATTTGTTGACGATGTTCACCCTGGCATCATCAAGATCGCGTTGAAATATCATCCCGTAACCAAACAATCTGCCATCACCAACCTGCAGAGAGTCAGCTCTCCCGGTTTGCGCAGATACGTGGGCGTAGATGAAATGCCTACCGTACTCAACGGTTTAGGTATTGCCATCATCTCCACTTCTCACGGTATGATGACCGACAAAGAGGCCAGAAACCAGAAAATCGGCGGCGAAGTTATTTGTTACATTAGCTAATAAGGAGGAATAGAAATGTCAAGAATAGGAAAATTACCGATTGTCCTCCCCAAAGGAGTTGAAATATCAAGAGACGAAAAATCAAATATCGTTACCGTAAAAGGGCCACTGGGCGAATTAAAACAATATGTTGACGGTGACATTACCTTCACTATCGAAGACGGTCATCTTCAGCTGGCTCGTCCAACCGATCAAAAACGCCACAAAGCTATGCACGGCTTATACAGAGCTCTGTTGCACAATATGGTGGAAGGCGTTTCCAAAGGATTTGAAATCCGTCAGGAAGTGGTCGGCGTTGGATACAAGGCTGAAGCCAAAGGACAACAGTTGGAGTTGAGCTTAGGCTACTCTCACAACATCCTTTTCGATTTCCCCTCAGAAATCAAAGTTGAGACCATCAACGAAAAAGGTAAAAACCCCATCATCATCCTCAAAGGTATCGACAAACAATTGCTGGGCCAAGTTGCCAACAAGATTCGTTCATACAGAAAACCTGAACCTTACAAAGGAAAAGGTATTAGATTCGTAGGCGAAGAAGTTAGAAAGAAAGTTGGTAAATCAGCAGAAAAATAACCTTAAATTTTAATTACCATGGCTTATAATAAAAAAGAATACAGAAGAAGCAGGATTAAAATGAGAGTCCGCAAAACCATCAGCGGCACTCCTACCCGCCCCAGAATGTCGGTTTTCAGAAGTAACCGCGACATATATGTACAAATTATTGACGACACCGCCGGCAGAACTTTAGTTTCCGCATCATCGGCAGTGGCAGAAATCCGTGACCAGAAGATCACCAAGACTGAGAAATCGGCTCTCGTTGGCAAGGCTATCGCTGAAAAAGCCATCGCCGCCGGCATCACTACGGTTGTTTTCGACAGAAACGGATATTTGTATCACGGAAGAGTAAAATCTTTAGCAGACGCAGCTAGAGAAGGTGGTTTAATTTTCTAAAAGAAGTAATCATGACAAACGCAAACGTAAAAAAGATAAAATCAACCGAAATCGAATTCAAAGATCGTTTGGTTGCAGTTAACAGAGTTACCAAAGTTACCAAGGGTGGTCGTACTTTCAGTTTTTCTGCCATCGTAGTTATCGGTAACGAAAACGGCGTTGTTGGTTACGGACTTGGAAAAGCAAAGGAAGTTTCAGCCGCCATCCAAAAAGGTATCGACGATGCTAAGAAGAACCTCATTAAGGTGCCCGTACTGAAAGGCACTATCCCCCACGCACAAGAAGGCCGCTACAGCGGTTCGCTCGTGTTCATGAAACCCGCAGCTCCTGGTACCGGTGTTATCGCTGGTGGTGCTATGCGTGCCGTTTTGGAAAGCGTCGGCATTAAAGACGTGCTGGCTAAATCAAAAGGCTCATCGAACCCCCACAGCGTGGTTAAAGCCACTATCAACGCCCTCGCCCAAATGAGAGACCCCTACACCGTGGCTCAAGTGAGAGGCATCGGCCTTGATAAGGTTTTCAATGGATAATTGACAATTTGTAATTGACAATAATGAAAAAGTCCTTCCGTTCCCGGAAGGACTTTTTCAATTCACAATTCACGATTCACAATTCACTTTTCTCTCCCATGGCTTCATCAAATCAAGAAAAAATCTTTTCCAAAGAATGGTTTTACGCATACGCGCTCATTATCTTCGGTAGTTTCCTATATGCTGTCGGCGATGTCATGTTCGTCAACCCCTACCTGCTCGCCCCTGGCGGCACCTACGGTCTGGCTAACGTATTCAACACCCTATGGCCCTGGAAAATCAGTTACTACGCCATTTGTATGGATATTCCGCTCCTGCTAATAGGAACCCTCATTTTAGGCCCAAAATTTGGCTGGAAAACGGTTATTTCGACCGTCTTGATATTCGTGTTCGTCTTCATACTCGAAAGCACTTGGGGCTACGCGCCTGTGATTCACGACGGCCTGATTCCCGACGCCGCCGAAGGCGAACTGGGCTTCATTCCCGACTATTTCCTCAACACCCTCATAGCCGGCCTTATCTACGGCGTCGCCATCGGCCTCATCTTCAAATCGGGCGCCACCTCCGGCGGTAGCGACATCATCTCGATGATTCTGAACAAGTACACCAAGATTTCGTTAGGCACGCTTGTCATGATTGTCGATTCGGCCATCACACTCACCACCTTTGTCGCCTTCCACCAGGTACGTCTGCCCATCTACTCCATCCTACTCATCGCCATCGAGAGCAAAATCATCGACCTTGTGATTGAAGGTGTGAAGAGCTACAAAACCCTCTTCATCATCACCGATAAGGAAGAGGAGATTCGCGAGGCTATCATCAACGACATCAAGCGTGGCGGCACCTGCTTTAGCGGCATCGGCTTGTACGCAGGACAGGAACGCAAGATGATCTACACCACCGTTTCGCGAACAGAAATGATCCGACTGAAAACGCACATCTACCATATCGACCCCAACGCCTTTATCAACATCATCGACAGTAACGAAATTATGGGACAAGGCTTCAAGCGACTGACGGAAGAGTAACCAAACAGTTGTTGGCATAAGGCTCAGAGAGGTTTGGCTAACAATATTGGTTTCGTATCTATTTTTTACTATCTTTGCACCGCAAATCAAAAACATTCAAATCCTTATGAAAAAAATATTCTTCCTTTTAGCTGGGCTGTTAATCATCATCACCAGCTGCACCAACACACAAGCTGTTGAAACGTTACTGCCCGCAGAAAGTATTGATGTTGCCGGCAACGCCTTCCAAGCATTCAAACTGAATGGTAATGTGAAACTGTTGGCCACTCCCACCCCGAACAGTTCATCGAAATATACCATCAAGGCCACGGCGCCGTTGCAAGCAACCACCACTGTGACCGGTCCTGTGCAACTGCAACTGACACTGCTCGACGAGAACGGCATCAGCATAGGCAACGGCTTGATTTTGGAAGCCGAAGATATGGAGAACATCCTGCCCGTGCTTAACGCCTCTCGCGAAGCCGAAAAGACCGTTGTTTTCTCGGTGGTAGGCGACAACAAGGATTACTCCCAGAAAGAGGCCAACGACCTGATTAGCAAAGTGAAGAAAATAAGAATGACCGTCCTCACCGAAGAGCCCGTTGCGCCCGTTGCACCCGTTGACACGACCGCCATCGCTGAAGATGAAAATCAGCCGCTGACATTAGACAAATTACTCAAGGAAAACAATGTCTATAATCTGTTGGGACAATATGACTACTGGCTAAAAAAAGATGAGAAGAAAAAAGCCAGAAAAGTGGAAGACCAACTTTACGATATCACAAAAAAGATAAAGAAAGATGAGACTATTCCCGAATGGCTGCGCGACAAGTTCGAAGAATACATCGAGAACCGCGAAGACGCCATCGAGGATAAGTACTAAGCCAATGGTGGTGCCTTCGACAAGCTCAGGCACCACAACTTCATTCCATAATCATAATAGCCCGCTTAATGCGGGCTATTTCCATATTCTCCTACCCTATTTCCACATAAATCGGAAAATGAGCAGAATAGGATGGTTTTTTGTATCTTTGCGGTGGAAAAAAAGAGAAATGCAAAACAATAACATGTCGGAAGCAGAAATACTTCAATTGTCAGAGGAAGACATTAAATTCCAGTTTATCACACCTGCGATAACAGAAAGTGCAGCTTGGGAGCGTAAAAATATTCGCATGGAATATTCGTTTACAGACGGTCGTATTGTCTTTGCAGGAAGCATACATCATAAGAAACAGCCCAAACGCGCCGACTATTTCCTATTTGATGGTAATATAAACTCTCCTCTCGCTGTTGTTGAAGCTAAAGCCGCAGAAAGCGACTTAACAAAAGGCATACAACAAGCCATCGAATATGCAGCGATGCTAGATGTCCCGTTTGCCTACTCATCCAATGGCTTAGGATTCAGAGAACACGACATGATAACAGGAGCAGAAAAGGAGTTTACAATGGGCGGGTTCCCGACTATGCAAGAACTCAAAGATAGAATTGTCAGCGAAAAAATGCTAACAGAAGAGCAGCAGCAAACCATTTCCACACCATACTTTATTGACCAGTACTCACACGAACCACGCTACTACCAACGTATAGCCATCAATAGAACTATCGAAGCCATTGCCAAGGGACAGCAACGTATTCTTCTCGTGATGGCCACAG